>DATAPW010000379.1:0-39748 GCA_036265005.1 Acetobacteraceae bacterium
CCCCCTCCGGCAGCACCAGGTTCGGGTCGTCGGGCAAGAGGCCGACCAGCTGCTTGCGGCCGAGGCGCGCGGTGTCGGGGCGCGCCAGCGAGCGGCGGCCGAGAAAATCCTCGGCCTTGACCGCGAGCCCGAGATCGAGCGGCGTCACCGAGCCGTCGGTCTCCTGGCCGACCATGAAATAGCCCTTCTCGGCACGCAGCACGTGCATCGCTTCGGTGCCGTAGGGGGTGATGCCATGCTCCGCCCCGGCCGCGATCACCGCGTGCCAAACGGCTGCGCCATAATCCGCCGGCACATTGATCTCGTAGCCCAGCTCGCCGGTGAAGCTGACACGAAACAGCCGTATCGGAACGTCGCAGATGCGCCCTTCGCGCACCGACATGTGCGGCATCCCGGCGAAATCGACATCCTGCACCAGGGGCGCAATCACCTGCCGCGCACGCGGTCCCTGCACGGCAATCACGGCAAACTGCTCGGTGACGGATGTCAGCCACACCCGCAGTTCGGAAAACTCCGTCTGGAGATAATCCTCCATGTGATGCAGCACAGCGGCCGCGCCGCCTGTGGTTGTGGTGACGTGGAAGCGATCGGGCGCCAGCCGCGCAACGACACCGTCGTCCATCACGAATCCGGCCTCGTTCAGCAGCACAGCGTAGCGACAGCGTCCCGGAGCAAGCCTGGTGAAGCTGCCGGCGTAGAGCCGGTTGAGGAACTCTGCCGCGTCGGGGCCGACAATTTCGATCTTGCCGAGTGTGGTCGCATCGAAGATGCCGACGCCGTGGCGCACGGCGCGGCATTCGCGCGCGACGGCGGCATGCATGTCCTCGCGATCGTGCGGGAAGCACCGCGCGCGCTGCCATGTCCCGACATTCTCGAACATCGCACCCTGAGCCTCGGCCCAGTCGTGCATCGGCGTGCGGCGAACCGGCTCGAACAGCGCGCCGCGAGCCGTGCCGGCCAGCGCGCCGAATGTCACCGGCGTATAGGGCATGCGAAAGGTCGTGTGCCCGACAGCAGGAACACTCCGGCCCAGCGAATCGGACACTATCGTCAGCGCATTCATGTTCGAGGTCTTGCCCTGGTCGGTCGCCATGCCGGTCGTGGTGTAGCGCTTGACATGCTCGATCGAGCGAAAGCCCTCGCCCGCGGCGCTGCGAAGGTCCTGCACGGTCACATCGTTCTGGAAATCGACGAACGCCTTGCCACGCCGCCCGCCGGTCGGCGCCGCAGCGCGCGGCCGGCTGTCGCGCGCACCGGTCGCTGCGAACTGGCGCGGCGGTGCGGCCTGGCCGCCCGCGGCGTAGCCTTCCTCCAGGCAGGCCAACAGTGTGAAGCTGCCGTTGCAGGCACCGACCGACCGTGCGTTGCCGACAGCCTCGCCCGGCAGAAATGCGCCCAGCACCTCGTCGTAGCGGAGCCTGCCGCGCGACTGCGAGAACAGGTGCACCGACGGTGTCCATCCGCCGCTCATCAGCAACGCGTCGCATGTCACCGTGTTGCCGCTCGACAGCGTCGCAGCGGTGATGCGCAGACGCCCCTTGGTACCGGTCACCTGCGTCCCGCAGCGAACCGGCAATCCGGACTCATGCGCGATTGCTCCCGGGTCCGCTCGCTGATCGGCAATGGCGGCAATCGTCACGCCGGCTTCCTGCATCGCTTCCGCGACCGCATAGGCACTGTCGCCGGCGGTGGCGATCACCACGCGCGACCCGACCTTGACGCCGTAGCGCGTGAGATAGCAATGCGCGGCATCAGCCAGCATGACGCCGGGGCGATCGTTGCCGGAAAACACCAGCGGCCGCTCGATCGCTCCGGTGGCGATGACGACACGCCTGGCCCGCACCTGCCATAACCGTTCGCGCGGCAGTCGCGGATCGGGCTGCGCCAGGTGGTCGGTGACGCGTTCGACCAGGCCGACCATGGTGTCAGGGAACCAGCCGAATGCCGTGGTGCGCGGCAGCAACTGGACATTTGGACGCAGCGCCAGGCTCGAAATCGTTTCATCCAGCCAGGACCAGGCGGTTTCCCCATCGATGCATGCAACTGTTTCAGAGAGCAGCGATCCGCCGAGTTCCGCCTGTTCATCGCACAGGATCACGCGCGCACCGGTGGTGGAGGCGGCCAGCGCCGCGGCAAGCCCGGCGGGGCCCGCGCCGATCACCAGCACGTCGCAATGGGCAAAGCGCTGCATATAGCGATCCGGATCGGGCAGCGACGGCGCACGCCCGAGACCGGCGGCGGCGCGAATGGCCGGCTCATACACGTGCCGCCAGAAGGCACGCGGCCACATGAACGTCTTGTAGTAGAATCCCGCCGGCAACAACGGCGATAGCGCGTCGTTGACCGCGCCAAAATCACACGCCAGGGAAGGGAAATGATTCTGGCTGCTCGATTGCAGCCCCTCGTAGAGCTCCTGCATCGTCGCACGCTGGTTCGGCGTGATGCGTTCGGGATCGCGTTCGATCGCAACCAACGCGTTGGGCTCCTCCGATCCGGCCGAGAGGATACCCCGTGGTCGATGATATTTGAACGATCGGCCGACCAGGTGCACGCCGTTCGCCAGCAGCGCCGAGGCCAGCGTGTCGCCCTGGCAGCCGGTCAGATGCTGGCGGTTGAAACCGAATGTCAGGGGCTGCGTGCGGTCGATGCGGCCGCCGACAGCCGTGCGGAACGCTTCGCTCATTGGGGCGGTGCTTCGCCGGGCCGATAGGTGGCAAAGATGCGGTCGCTCACCGTATCGCGCACGCAGTTGAAGAACCGGCCGCAGCCGTGGATGTGCCGCCAGCGTTCGGCATGCACGCCCTTTGGATTGCTCCGCATGTAGAGGAATTCGGCCCACTGCCTGTCGTCGAGCGAGGCCGGGTCGTGCGGACGAGCGATATGCGCTTCGCCGCCGTAGTGGAATTCGTTCTCCGGCCGCTCGCCGCACCAGGGGCAGGCAATCAACAGCATCAGTGGGCCACCGCGGCCGCCGCGGCTTCATCGATCAGGCGGCCGGTGCGGAACCGGTCCAGCGAGAACGGCGCTGCGATCGGATGCGGTTCATCCCGTGCGATCGTCGCGGCAAACACATGGCCCGACCCGGGCGTCGCCTTGAATCCGCCGGTACCCCAGCCGCAATTCACGAACAGCCCCGGCACCGGCGTCAGTCCGATGATGGGTGAGCGGTCCGGCGTGACATCGACGATGCCCCCCCAGTTGCGCAGCATGCGAAGCCGGCGGAAGGTCGGAAACAGCTCGCAGATCGCCTCCAGCGTGTGGGCCGAAATGTGCAGGCCTCCTGTCTGGCTGTATGAGACATACGCATCGGTGCCGGCGCCGATCACCAATTCGCCTTTGTCCGACTGCGAAATATAGGCGTGGATGCCGTTCGACATCACCACGCAGGGCAGCACCGGCTTCACCGGCTCCGATACCAGCGCCTGCAACGGATAACTCTCCAGCGGCATGCGCACGCCGGCCATCGCCATCACCACGCTGGTATGGCCCGCTGCCACTACGGCCACCTTCCCGGCTGCGATGCGGCCGCGCGTGGTCTCGACCGCGTTCACCGCGCCGGACGGTCCACGGCTGATGCCGGTGACCTCGCAGTTCTGGATGATGTCCACGCCGAGCGCGCTGGCACCGCGCGCGTAACCCCAGGCCACCGCATCATGTCGGGCGACGCCACCGCGGCGCTGCAGCGCTGCGCCCAGGATCGGATGGCGCAGATCGGCAGAAATGTTCAGCGGCGGACAAAAGCGCTGGGCCTGCTCCGGCGTCAGCCATTCGTTGTCGATGCCGTTCAGCCGGTTGGCATGCACATGCCGCCTGAACACCTGTACATCATGCACCGAATGCGCCAGCATCATCACGCCGCGCGGCGAATACATCACGTTGTAGTTCAGTTCCTGCGCCAGGCCTTCCCACAGTTTCAGCGCATGCTCGTACAGCGCGGCGCTCGCGCCCCACAGGTAGTTGGAGCGGATGATCGTGGTGTTGCGCCCGGTGTTGCCGCCGCCGAGCCAGCCGCGCTCAAGCACCGCGACGTTGCGGATGCCGTGCTCCCTGGCGAGGTAGTACGCAGTCGCCAGGCCATGGCCGCCAGCGCCGATGATCACCACGTCATAGGCAGCGCGCGGCTCCGGCGAACGCCATTGCTCGGGCCACGCGGTTCCGCCCAGCGCGTGGCGCATCAGGTGGTAGATCGAGAATCGCAACGGTCCGTTGTCCCCGGGGTATCCTCACCCGGGCATCGTGTTGAGGCAAGCGCCACCACCCTGTAGCATGTTCAGCAAATGGGGGAACGGATATGGCGGATTACGACTACATCATCATTGGCGCGGGTTCGGCGGGCTGCGTGCTGGCCCATCGACTGAGCGAAAATCCGCGCAACAAGGTGCTGTTGCTGGAGGCCGGACCGAAGGACGATTCGATGTGGATCGCCATTCCGGTCGGCTTCACCAAGCTGCTGAACAGCGAACGTTACAACTGGAACTTTGCCACCGAGCCCGAGGACAATGTCAAGGGCCGTTCCATCCCCATCCCGCGCGGCAAGACACTCGGCGGATCCAGCTCGATCAACGGCATGCTGTACGTGCGCGGCAATCCGCTCGACTACGATACCTGGGCGCAATTCGGCAATCGCGGATGGTCGTATGAATCGGTGCTGCCGTATTTCCGCAAGTCGGAGCATTTCGAGCCCGGCGGCGACGAGACCCGCGGTCGCGGCGGCCTGTTGAACGTCGCCAACATGATCGAACGCGCCGAACTGCTCGATGCGTTCATCGATGCGGCCGCGGCCGAGGGCTATCCGCGCAATCCCGACTACAACAACGGCAAGCAGGAAGGCTTCGGCTACTACCAGGTTACGCAAAAGAACGGCCGGCGCTGGTCCACCGCGCGCGGCTTTCTCGATCCGGCGCGCGGCCGGCCGAACCTGCGTATCGAGACCGAGGCCCACACCACGCGCGTCCTGCTGGAAGGCAAGCGCGCGGTGGGCGTCGAGTACCGCCAGCACGGCCAGACGCAACAGGCACGCTGCGGCGGCGAGGTGATCGTGTCGGCCGGTGCGGTAAAGTCGCCGCAGGTCCTCGAACTTTCCGGTATCGGTCAGCCCGAGCTGTTGCAGTCACTCGGCATCGAGGCGAAGCACGAACTGCGCGGCGTCGGCGAGAACTATCGCGACCATTTCGCGCCGCGGATGAACTGGCGGGTGAAGCTGCCGGTCACGTTGAATGAGCAGACCCGCGGCCTGGCGTTTGCGAAAGAGATCGTCAAATACTACACGCAGCATCGCGGCGTGCTGACCTTCACCGCCGGCATCGTGTATGGCTTTGTCAGGACGCGGCCGGAACTGGCCGAGCCGGACGTGCAGTATCATTTCGCCCACGCCAGCTACGCGACCGCGCAGACGCGCATCCTGGACCGGCAGCCAGGCATGACGCTGACGATCTATCAGTGCCGCCCTGAATCGCGCGGCTCCATCCATGCGAAGTCGGCAGATCCGCTGGCAGCGCCGGCGATCCGGCCGAATTTCCTGGCCGAGGAACTGGATCGGCAGACGGTGGTCGCAGGAATGAGGATCGGCCGGCGCATCATCAACAACGCGATGTTGGACAAGTATCGCGCGTTCGAGATGAACCCGGGCGATCAGGTGCAGACCGACGAGGAGTGGCTGGATTTCGCGCGGATGAACGGCCAGACCACGTATCATGTCACCGGAACGTGCAAGATGGGCCACGATCCGATGGCGGTGGTGGACGATGAGCTGCGGGTGCACGGGATCGCCGGGTTGCGCGTGATCGATGCGTCGATCATGCCGACGCTGGTGTCAGGCAACACCAACGCCGCGGTGATCATGATTGCGGAGAAGGGCGCCGACCTGATCAAGGCGGCGGCGACGCAGCCGGTGCGCGCCGCGGCATGACAACTAGCCGACGAACCGCACCAGCTTGCCCGCCGGCTTGCCCAGCACCTCGTCGTCACGCATCACTGCCTGGCCGCGCACCACCACCGCGGTGGGCCAGCCGGTGATGTCCATGCCGGCGAACGGCGTCCAGCCGCAGGGCGAGACGATCCAGGATTGCTCGATGCGCCGGCGCCGCTGCATATCCACCAGCGTGAAGTCCGCATCGTAACCCGCGGCAAGCCGGCCCTTGCCGACCACGCCGTAGACCCGCGCCGGCCCGGCGCACATCAGATCGACCATGCGGGTCAGCGACAACCGCCCGGCGTTCACGTGGTTCAGCATCACCGGCACCAGCGTCTGCACGCCTGTCAGGCCGGCCGGGCAGTCGGGCCACGGCAGCAGCTTCTTGTCGCGCGCGTGCGGCGCGTGATCGGAACCGATCGTGTCCACCGTACCGTCATTGATCGCGCGCCAGCCCGCCTCGAGATGACGCGGCCCGCGGATCGGCGGGTTCATCACGCCGAAGCCTTTCAGGTTGTCGTAGCAATCCGGTGCGACCTGCGTCAGGTGGTTCACCAGAACCTCGCACGTAGCGAGGTCGCGGAAGTCCTTCAGGTAGTCGAGTTCCTCCGCGGTGGAGACGTGCAGGATATGCGCCGGCCGCCCGGTTGCGCGCGCCAGCGCCATGAGCCGGCGCGTGCCGAGAAACGCGGTTTCCTCGTCGCGCCATTCCATATGCCTTGAGTACGGATCGCCGGACTTGAACAGGTGTTTCCTGTCCTGCAGCCGGTATTCGTCCTCGGAGTGATACGCGATGCGCCGGCGTCCCGACCGCATCACGCGTTCCAGGTTCTCGTCGTCCTCCACCATCAGGTCGCCGGTCGAGCTGCCGGCGAAGATCTTGATACCGCATACGCCGCGGCCGAGTTCCAGTTTCGCCAGTTCGGGAATGTTCGTCTTGGTGCCGCCGACGTACAGCCCGATGTCGCACCACGATTCGCGCTCGACGTAGTCCTGCTTCCAGACGAGGCGATCGGAGTCGGTGATCGAGGGCGAGGTGTTCGGCATGTCGAACACTGCCGCCAGTCCGCCCAGCACGGCGGCGCGCGTTCCGGTCGGGATGGATTCCACCGCCTTGTCGCCGGGATCGCGCAGGTGCACGTGCGGGTCGATCAGGCCGGGAAGGACGTGGAGGCCTTTGGCATCGATGGTCTGCCCGGCGGTCGCGTCCGGTCCGACGCCCAGCGCGGCGATGCGGCCGTTGCGCACCCCGACATCGGTAGCCTCAATGCCCCAGGGCAGCACGCAGATGCCGTTGCGGATCAGCAGGTCGAAATGTGCGGGCATGAGCGACTCCATCCACTGCTCTGGTCAAGCAAGTAGCATCGGCGCGTTGGGCGGAAAAGCGCAGCCATTTTACCGGCATAAGCGGCGGAATGGGCTGCGCTTTTCCGCCCTACGTCACCGCGTCGCGACCGTCGCCCTCGATCTGCTCCATCTCCCGCGCGCCGTAGCGCCAGCTCCAGGCGACCATCAGGCCGCAACAGCCGATCCACATCGCTTCGCTGACCGGCAGGAACAGCGCCACCGGCAGCAGCGGGATCAGGATCAGCCGCAGTGACGCCTCGCACAGCAGCGCGATCGCCCAAACCACGGTGATGCGGCGCATCAGGCGACGATACCGCGGCTCCTTTTCCCACATCGCGTCGGCTTCCGCACGACCTTCCACGTCACCGCCGAGGCTGGCCAAATGGAACACCAGCGGGCGCCGCGCGAACAGCGATCCCAGCATCAGCAGGCCCAGCGAACCGGTGAACAGCGAGCCCTTGGCCAGTGCGAGGAACGGACTGGTGAAATACAGCGCGGTGAGGATCGAGGCGACAGTCACCACCAGCACGATCATGCCCAGCGCCTGCACGCGCCGCTCACGGACGAAGCCCCACAGGATGCCGGCGACCGGAAACACCGCGCCGGCCGCAAGCGCCTGTACCGTCGGTACCCCCTCATAGCTCAGCACCAGGTAGGTGGCGTAGGGCAGCACGGCATTCACGCAGATATCCCGCACCAGGATCGCGCGATCGCTCATTGCGCGGCGAGCGTCTCGAACACATCCCCCGCCGGCGGCAATCCGAGAATGTGGCGGCGATGCCACAGCGCGTAGAACAGCAGCTTCCAGCAGGCGAAACCCTGGCGCCAGCGGCGGATATGGCTGAACAGCATGCGCACCTTCGCCGGATCGGCGATTTCCGCGATCCCGGGCTGCGCCGCCACCAGCGGGCCAAGCCGCGAACCCTGGCCCTTGATCCATTCGCCGACCGGCACGGTGAAGCCCTGCTTCGGCGCGAACGGCCGCGCCACCGGCAAATGCTTCTCCAGCCATTTGCGCAGGATCCACTTGCCCAGGCCGTCGCGCAATTTCATCCCGTCCGGCAGGCGGAATGCCGCATTCGCCACGCCGGGATCGAGGAACGGCGTGCGCCCCTCCACCGCATGCGCCATCAGGCAGCGATCCAGCTTCAGCAGCAGGTCGTGCGGCAGCCAGTCGGCCATGTCGGTCGCCTGCGCCGCCGCCAGGCGCGAACGGCCACCCTCCGCCGCCTCCGCCTCGGCTGCGGCAATGCCGTCGCGCCACAAGGCCGGGCGCGTGCGCAGCACATCGACGCGGTCGAAACTGCCGCGCGCCCACATCGCCCGGCCACCCAGCCACCACGGCTTCATCGCGCTGCGATAGCGGCCGTAGCCGGCGAAGATCTCGTCGCCGCCCTCACCGCTCAGCACCACCTTCACGTCCTGCCGCGCGCGCTGCGCCAGGAACCAGGTCGGAATGATCGCGTAATCCGCCGCCGGATCGTCCATGCAGCCGACGATTTCCGGCAAATGCTGCCACACCATCTTCTCGGAAATCTCGATCGTCTCGTGCTTGGCGCCGAGTGCCTTCGCCACTGTCGCGGCGTGCTCGCGTTCGTCCGCCGCGCCAGGCGCATCGAAGCCGGCGGTGAATGCCAGCACCGGCTGGCTGTTGAGCCGCGCCATCAGCGCCAGCAAGGTGGAGCTGTCGATGCCGCCGGACAGGAACATGCCGTACGGCACGTCGCTGCGCTGATGGAGATCGACGCTCTCCTCCAGCGCGCGATCCAGCCGTTCCAGCGCCGCGTCCTCGTCGATGTTTTCGGGGCCACCCTCGGGGATATGCGACACGCGGCGACGATCCAGCACATGGCCGTCGGCACAGGTGACAGTCTCGCCGGGCAGCAGCCGCTGGATGCCTTCGAATATCGTATCCGTTCCGGTGGTGAACTGCAGCTGCAGCAGTTCCTCGCGCGCCGTCGGACGCACCGCGCGCGACACCAGCCCAGCCTCCAGCAGCGCCTGCGGTTCCGAGGCGAACGCCAGGCCGCCGGCAAGCTGCGCGATATACATCGGCTTGATGCCGAACGGGTCGCGCGACAGCGTCACCGTGCGCCGGACGCGTTCGTGGATCGCGATGGCGTACATGCCGCGCAGGTGTTGCGCGTAGTCCGCGCCCTCCTTCAGCCACAGATGCAGCGGCGGCTCGCAGTCGCTGTTGGTGGCGAAATTCACCTCCGGCATCGCCACGCGCAATTCGCGGTAATTGTAGATCTCGCCATTGCAGACCAGCGTCGCCGGACCGGCGAACAGCGGCTGGTCGCCGGTCACCAGGTCGATGATCGACAGCCGGTTGTGCACCAGTGCGACGCGGCCGACGACGGCATGGCCGGTGCCGTCGGGTCCGCGATGCGCCAACGTATCGATCAGCCGCGACAGCACGGCCGGTTCAGGCGGCGGCGCCCCGGAGGACAGGATCAGGCCGGCGATGCCGCACATTCAGGGCTTCTCCACGGTAGCGAAAAACTGCCGCCAGCGCGCCAGCACTGGCGCCTCGGCGTGGTCGGCTTCGTAGCGGAGGCGGCCCGCTTCGGCCAGTGCCATGGCATGCCCGGGATTATCCAGCAGGCTGACGATTGCGTTGGCCAGCGCCCTCGGGTCCTCCTTCGGCACCAGCAACCCGTCGCGCCCGTCGATGATCAGTTCACGCGGTCCGTCGGCCGCGGCCGCAATCACCGGGCGACGGGCCGACCATGCCTCGATCACCACGTTGCCCAGCGGCTCGTGGCGGGACGGGCAGACCAGCAGGTCTGCGGCGGCGAGCAGCGCAGCGGTATCGCTGCGCCAGCCGACCAGATGCAGTCGCTCGGCGACGCCTTCGCGGTCCGCCAGTTCGCGCAGAGCCGCGCGTTCCGGTCCCTCGCCGGCGATCACCGCATGCACGCCCGGAAGTGCCGGCAGGGCGCGGATCAGCACATCGAAGCCCTTGTTGCGATGCAGCCGGCCCAGCGCCAACACGATTCGGGGCCCCTGCGGCAAGCCGAGTGATGTCGGAACGGCGTTCGCCATATCCGGCGAGAAGTTCGGCAGGTGGTGCACCCGCGCGGCGGCCCAGCCCTGGCGGACGATCCAGTCGGCAATGCCGCGCGTGTTGCCGATCAGGTGGTCGCAATGGCGGTAATAACGCAGGTCGTAGTAGCCGCCGAGCCGGCCGGCCAGCACCCAGTCGCCACGCGGGGTGAAGTGGGCGGCGCGGTTCATCCAGGCGACCGTGACCCGCGGCGCGAAGCGGCGCAGCGCGCGGCGCAGGCGTCCGGCGGTCAACAGATCCAGCGGGCCGCCGAACGGCAGTTCCAGCGGCGCGAGTCCAGTGGCGACCAGCCGGGCCGCCCGGGCAGGATTGCGCCGTATCGCCGGCAGCACGGTCTCGCCCGAGGCCGCCAGGGCGATGGTCAGCCGCTCGAAGAACAGCTCGGCGCCGCCCGCAGGCGCACCGGCCATCACCTGGGCGACCTTCATCTCACTGTCGAGGAGCGCAGCGCGGCAATCTCCGGCCAGTTGGGCCTTTCTGGCCGGAGATTGCCGCGTCGCTGCGCTCCTCGCAATGACAGGTTGAGGACCGCCTTCCCACCGGCTTCTTCGCGTTCACCCGGTTGGCTGCCACTGCCACTTCTTGCTACCGGCGGCGCCAAGCGCCAAGTTTGCACTCATGACACGATTGGCAGCTCTGCCCGAACGGGGCGTGATCGAGGTCGCCGGGGAGGATCGCACCGACTTCCTGCAAGGCCTGGTGTCGAATGACGTGACCCTGGCGGTCCCTGGCCAGGCCGTGTGGGCCGCGTTGCTCACGCCGCAGGGCAAATACCTGGCGGACTTCTTCATCCTGGCCGATGGCGACCGCCTGCTGCTGGATTGCGAGGCCGCCCAGATGCCGTCGCTGCTGCAACGCCTGTCGCGATTCCGGCTGCGCTCCAAGGTGGCGCTGCGCGTGGTGGACGACCTGTCGGTCTATGCTGCCTGGGACGGCGCGCCGACCGGGCAGGCCATCGCCGCCCCGGATCCTCGATTGCCCGCCGCTGGCTGGCGCGTGCTGTCGGCGACGCCGCTGCCCACCACTGCATTGCAGGTGGACTGGGACCGGCATCGTCTGGCGCTTGGCTTGCCCGACGGCTCGCGGGACCTGGAAGCGGAAAAGACCGTACTGCTCGAGGCCGGGTTCGACGAACTGAACGGCGTGTCCTGGACCAAGGGCTGCTACATGGGCCAGGAGCTGACGGCACGCACGAAATACCGCGGGCTGGTCAAGCGCCGCCTGGTCCCGGTGACGGTTGCAGGCAGCCTGCCGCTTCCCGGCACGCCGGTGCTGCGCGACGGCATCGAGGTGGGTACGATGCGCTCCGGGCGCGACCAGTCGGGCATGGCCGTACTTCGGCTCGACGCATTGCGCGACACGCTGACATGCGGCGACGCGACGCTGGCGCCTCACCCGCCGGCGTGGATGGCACTTCCCGAGGCGGTGGCATGAGCCAACACGAGAATAACGAACCCCGTACGCGGCCGCCTGAATGATGCTGGAGACCGTCGGATGAGTGACTACGACGCCGACATCCTGCTGTGGAGCAAGCGCCAGGGAGAACTGCTGCGCCGCCACGCCGCCGGGGAACTGGTCAACGAAGCCGAGGTTGGTTGGCCAAACATCGCCGAGGAGATCGAGAGCGTGGGACGCGAGCAGCTTCACGCCGGCCGGTCCCTCCTGAGGCAGGCGATCCTGCATGTCCGCCAGGACGCGGTCGATCGATACACGCCGGCCATGCGGCAACGGATCGACCTTGCGCGCATATACAGCCGCGCGCTGCAGCGCCTGCCGAAGCAGATCGACGATCAATTGCCGCTACCCGTGCCCGACACCTGCCCTTGGACTCTCGACGAACTGCTGAGCGAAGAACCATGAGCGATACGCAGGCAATCGACTGGGAAAGCCGCTACCGCGACGGCAACACCGGCTGGGAACGCCCTGGTCTCAACCCGGCGTTCCTCGCCTGGCGCGAATCGGGTGCGCTGGCGCCGTGCCGTATCCTGGTCCCCGGCGGCGGGCGCAGCGTCGAACCGGTTGCCATGGCGGATGGCGGTTTCGACGTTACCGTGGTGGACGCCGCCGCCAGCGCGGTTGCCGCCCAGCGCGCGCGCCTCGAGCGGCTGAATGTGGCAGCGCGGGTGGAGCAGGCCGACCTGCTCGCCTGGAACCCTGCGGCGCCGTTCGACGCGATCTATGACCAGACCTGCCTGTGCGCCCTGCCGCCCGCCATCCTGCCCGACTACGCGACGCGGCTGCATCGCTGGCTGCGGCCGGGCGGCACGCTGTTCATCCTGTTCATGCAGACCGGCGTGGCCGGCGGCCCGCCGTTTCACTGCGATATGGACGACATGCGGCTGCTGTTTGGCGATGCGCAGTGGGTCTGGCCGGAGGAACTGCCGCCGGTGGTGGCGCATTCGCCCGGCCGGGTGGAGCAACCGGCCATGCTGAGGCCCCGCTGATGGAAGCGCCATTCGAACAGGCACTGGACGCCCGCGTCGCGGAGATCCTCGAGCGCTGCACCAGTTGCGGCGCCTGCATCGATGTCTGCCCGATGCCGGGACCCGCAGGGATCGATGCCAGCGACTCATCGGCGTTGGCCGGCGGGGTGCTGGCGATCCTGCGCGGCGAGGACCATCCGGCCGCCTCCGCGCGTTGGGCCGCGGTCTGCACCGGCAGCGGACACTGCATTCCCGCCTGCCAGTACGGCGTGAACCCGCGCTTCATGCTGACGATGGCGCGTCTTGCAGCACAGCGGCGCAATGACGCCGCAGCGCGGCGCAAGACCGGATTCGAGCGCTTCACCGGCATGACCACGGGCGTGCGCGTGCTGTCGCGACTGCAATTGCCGCCCGATCTGCTGGCACGCTTCCGCGCCGACGATGGCAGCGATGGCGAAGCGCCGGACGTGGTGTTCTACACCGGCTGCAACCTGCTGAAGACGCCGCACATCGCATTGCTGTGCTTCGACATCATGGATGCTCTTGGCGTGCGTTATCGGGTGATGGGCGGCCCGTCGCATTGCTGCGGCGTGCTGCAGTTCCGCGCCGGCGACCTGGCAACCTCGGGGCGCGTGGCGTATCGCACGGTGGAACGCCTCGCGGCAGGCGCCAACAACCGGGTATTGTCATGGTGTCCTACATGCCAGGTGCAGCTTGGCGAGGTGGTCGTGCCGGGCAAGACCGACACGAAGCTGGACCTGGAACCGTTCCTGCTGTTCCTCGCGGCCCGGCTGGACGAACTGCGGCCATTGCTGAAGCACGCAGTGAACAAGCGCGTCGGATTGCATGAGCATCCCGGCGTCCACGGCATTTCCGCAGCGGCACGCACGATATTGCAGGCGATCCCAGGCCTCGACTTCGTCGACCTGGAGCAGCCTCGCATCGGCTGGATGTGCAACACGCTGAACCCGGTGCCGGAGTACAAGCGGCAGATCCATCATGACCAGTTGCAGGCGGCAGCGGATGCCGGGGTGACGACATTGGCCGGCATCTATCACGCGTGCCATCGCGAACTATGTTCGCACGAGCGCGACTGGCCGTTCGAGGTGGTGAATTTCCTCGAGCTGGTGGGTGAGAGCATGGGGCTGGTCCGACCGGATCTGTTCAAGCGGCTGAAGCTGATGCAGGACGTCGATGCGATCCTGGCCGATGCGGCGCCGATGCTCGAAACGCACCACCTCGATCTCGATGAAGCGCGCAGCGTCATTCTGGCGGACATGCTCGGCGAACAGCCGCTGCCGCTGCGGGCGTAGCGGCCACTGCATCGGCGTGCCGGGCTACGCGGCGTGACGCGGCAGGCCTAGAACGCCGTGCACCCCGGGCGATCGAACAATGCCGCGACGCCACATGGCGATACGAACATGCTGGCTGCATCGTGGCCGACGCCCCAGACGCTCAGGATGCGATGGCGCACCAGGTTGGGATGCCGTAGTTCCAGCGCGAACAGGTAGTTCATCCCGCGCGCGTAGCGTGACGGCCCTTGCGCCTCCGCCGCACAGCTCTTGTCGAGGAACCTCTGGTTTGGATCGGTGTCGGCCTCGCCCAGCAGGTAGACCACGTCGCGCGTGATGTAACGCTCCTCCAGGTCGTCGGTCCGTTCGACATAGGCCGGTGCCCCGGCCAGTCCGTATTTCCACCGATCGACCTTGCGACACGCATCCCGGTTGACCGCCACCGGCCGATCCGCGCCGAACCACAGGTAGGACGATGAATTGGCCACCACGTAGCGCACCACGATGCCGCGTCGCGCCAACGCCGCGTCGCCGCTGCCGACCACGGCGTAGCGTTGCACCAGTTGCGCACCCGCCGAATGACCGGCGACCACCACATGGCGCAGTGCCGGAAAGATCGCCGCATCGGCCAGGCGCTGCAGCACGGCGTCGAACACTGCGAACGAACTGATCGGCGCCGGCGCCACCGCGTCCTCGCCCTCCATCCATCCCGCGGCGCTCCAGCGCAGCACATCTGGCGGCAGGCGGTGCGCGAGCAGGTCGGCTTCGGCGAGGAATTGCGGCACCACCAGCAGCGCGCCGCTCTCAGCCTCGCCGGCAGCATAGCGGGCGGACTGCGCAATACGCTGCATCGTATCGGCATTGCGCAGCTCGCCGTGCACGAACACCACGGCCCTGGTCACCTCGGGCAATGCATGCATCCAGTCGGCGGAGACAGACAGCGGCAGCTCGCCCTGCCCCGCCTCCGTCGCCACCGCCAGCCGGCCATCGAGGACGGTTGCAACCGGGCGATGGCTTTCAGGCTCGGGCGCCGCACCCAGCAACAGCAGAGTGCCGAACAGCCAGAGCAATCTCACGAGCCGTTCACCACCAGCCGATCGTAGCGTTTCCAGCGGTACACGATCGCCGACACCGCCCAGCACAATGCGAACGCGCCGACCATGACGAAGCCGAGATTGGACAGATCGGCGTTCAGCGCGGCGATCGCCCGCCAGGGACGGCCCTCGAGCCCGAAGTGATCGACGACAATGCCCAGCATCTCGATGCCGCCGATCAGCATTGCCACGATCACGGCCGCGCCGGTAACCGTCAGGTTGTACCAGAGCTTGCGGACCGGATGGACAAACGCCCAGCCATAGGCGCCGACCATCAACACGCTGTCGGCTGCATCCACCAGCGCCATGCCCGCGGTGAACAGCGCGGGGAATATCATGATTTGCCAGAGCGTCAGTCCCTGCGCGGTCTGCGTGGCAGACAGCCCGAGCAGTCCTACCTCGGTCGCCGTGTCGAAGCCGACAGCGAACAGGAAGCCGACCGGATACATGTGCCAGCTGCGCGTCACCGCCCGCAGAACGGGACGCAGCACGCTCGCCAATGGTCCTGTCGGACCGACCATGAGCGCACCGGCAGCGCCGCCGGCGCGTGCCAGCACGAAGTCTCGCCAAACGCCACGCAGGATGAGCAGGTTGGCCATCGCAATCAGCAACAGGAACGATGCGGACAGGAGCATGCCAATCTGACCGGCAAGATCCCGCATCGGCAGCAGCGATTGCTGCAGCGCGGCGGCGACCGACGCTATTCCGGCGCAGGCCAGCACCACCACGGTGGAATGGCCCAACGAGAAATACAGGCCGACCGACAACGGCCGGCCACCCGCAGCCATCAGTTTGCGCACAGCATTGTCGATTGCGGCGATGTGGTCTGCATCGACTGCATGACGCAGGCCGAACACCCAGGCCAGCATCGCGACGCCAAGCAGCACCGGTCGGTTCGCGAAGGCCAGCCAGGCCAAGCTCCATGCCGCCAGGTTTGCCACCGCCAAAGCCAGGAGCAGCCACACAACCCGATATGCAGCGCGCCCGGCCATCTGCATCCCTTCCCTCGCGCCAAGCCCTCACTGTGCCCATCTCACGACGCGGAAGCGAGGTACCCGGTGGCAAATTCATGCCGCAACGCAGCAGCGGAACAATTTCACCATCAAATTAGGTGTGAAGCCTTGAACTATTTGTTAGGACGGCGAATGATTGAATTGCTCGGCAATCGAACGGCAGGGCGCGCCAGCCTCCAATAAGGTGGTATTCATGGATCGGCTGACGAGCATGACGGTTTTCGCAAAGGTCGCGACAACGCGGAGCTTTTCCGGCGCTGCCCGCGAACTCGGCATTTCGCAGGCCACTGCCAGCAAGCATGTCCAGACGCTTGAGGACTGGCTGGGAGCACGATTGCTGCACCGTACGACCCGGCGCGTCGCGCTGACCGACGCGGGGGAGAGCTTTTTCGTTCAGTGCTCGCGCATTCTTGAAGACATGGAGATGGCCCGAACTGCCGCGAAACCCGAGGCACCGGTGCGCGGCGCCATGCGCATCACTGCCCCCGTGGCGTTCGGCAGTACGCGGCTCGGGCCCCTGGTGGTGGATTTCCTGGGCCAACATCCGGAATTGTCACTGAGCGTCGAATTATCGGATCGGCCAATCGACCTGATCGAGGAGGGCTACGACCTCGGCATTCGCACCGGCCCGGCGGATGAGACAGGTCTCGTGGCGTGGCGTCTCATGCCGCTGGATTACGTGCTTTGCGCCGCACCGTCCTACCTCGCCCGGCACGGCACGCCGACAATCCCGGCCGAACTCAAGGCACACCACTGTATCACCAGCACCGAGCTTCAGGGCGCGACCTGGTCGTTCCACGGACCGGATGGCGAATCCGAGGTGTCGATCTTCGGCAGGTTGCAGGTGAACAACGCAATACTGCGCTGCGACGCCGCACGATCCGGCGCCGGCGTGCTGCTGTGTGCCGGCTACCTCGTCGAGGATGACGTCGCGAACGGCCGCCTCAAGCGGCTGCTGCCGGAATACTCGCCGGTGGGCAGCGCGCTGCATGCCGTGAGCCCGGTCCATCGCGCAGGATCGCCAAAGGTTCGCAGCCTGGTCAACCACCTGACCGCACAGCTCAGCGACCTCGACTGACATCGTCGCGGCGACGGCACCAACCGTCGCTGGCCCGACTCCCCGCCGGCCTGTTAGTCATCCGCCCGTGCCGAACTTTCTACTGGAAAAGCGTGCGGGTGGCCGGGTTGCGGGGGTGGACGAGGTCGGGCGCGGTCCCCTCGCCGGCCCTGTGGTCGCGGCCGCCGTGGTGTTTCCGACCGGTGTGCCTCGCCGGCTGGCCGCGCTGCTCGACGACTCCAAGAAACTGACTGCCGAGCAGCGACTGGCGGCGTTCCTGGCACTGCGCCAGTCCGGACGCGCCGAGATCGCCGTCGGCGCCGCATCGGTGGCGGAAATCGAGCGGCTGAACATCCTGCACGCCGCGTTGCTCGCCATGTGCCGCGCCGTGTCGCGCCTGCCTGCGCTGCCCGATCTGGCCCTGGTTGACGGCAACCAGCCGCCGCCACTGGGCTGTCCCGTGCACTGCGTGGTCGGCGGCGACGGCCGGTCGCTGTCGATCGCCGCCGCCTCCATCGTGGCGAAGGTGCTGCGCGACCGGGCGATGTCGCGGCTGGCGGTGCGGTTTCCCGACTATGGCTGGCACACCAATGTCGGCTATGCGACCGCGTTCCACGTGACGGCGCTCCGCCGGCTGGGGCCGACGCCGCATCACCGGCCGAGCTTCGGCACAGTCGGGCAGCTGGTGCTGGACCTGGTGGATTGACGCGAACCGCGGGGCGGTCGGGACCGCCCCACCCTGGCGGCCATTAGGGCAATCTGGGCGATTGACGCGGCTTCGTCCGGACCGCCACGATAATGAGCCGTCGGCCGCTCGACCGCCGGCGGCGTGCCGTCCCGACCACCTCCATCTTCCCGGAGACACGTGGAAGTCGTCCGCGAACTGCCATTGGATCAGGTCCTGCTGGGGGATTGCGTGCAATTGATGCGCATGCTGCCGCCGGCATCGGTGCATTGCGTGTTCGCCGACCCACCCTACAACCTGCAGCTTCGTGGTGAACTGCGCCGGCCGGACGACAGCCTCGTGGACGGCGTGGACGAGGACTGGGACCGCTTCACCGACTTTGCCACCTATGACGCGTTCACCCGCGAATGGCTCGCCGAATGCCGCAGGCTGCTGCGCAAGGACGGCACGCTGTGGGTGATCGGTGCCTACCACAACATCTTCCGCATCGGCGCGATCCTGCAGGACCTGGGGTTCTGGGTGCTGAACGACGTGATCTGGCGCAAATCCAACCCGATGCCGAACTTCCGCGGCCGCCGCTTCACCAACGCGCACGAGACGCTGATCTGGGCGGCACGCGGACAGGATTCGCGGCACCGGTTCAACTACGCCGCCATGAAGGCGCTGAACGACGACATCCAGATGCGCAGCGACTGGTTCATCCCGCTCTGCACCGGCCCGGAGCGGCTGCGCAACCAGCACGGCCTGAAGCTGCATCCGACGCAGAAACCCGAGGCGCTGCTGCACCGCGTCCTGCTCGCCTCCACCGCGCCGGGCGACATCGTGCTGGACCCATTCCTCGGCACCGGCACATCGGCCGCGGTGGCCAAGCGGCTGCACCGGCACTTCATCGGGATCGAGCGCCATCCGGCCTACGCCGAGGCGGCGATCGGCCGGGTGCGCGCAACGCAACCGGCGTCCGACGAGGGACTGGCCGGTGCGGTATCCAAACGCGACACGCCGCGCGTGCCGTTCGGCAGCCTGGTGGAACGCGGGCTGATCACCCCGGGGACAAAGCTCTACGACCGCATGCGCCGGGTCAGTGCGGTGGTCACCGCGGACGGGACGGTGGTCGCGGCGGGCTTCCGCGGCTCGATCCACAAGGTCGGCGCCACGGTGCAGAACGCGCCTTCGTGCAACGGCTGGACCTTCTGGCACTTCGAGCGCGACGGCAGGCTGGTGCCGCTGGACGAGTTGCGCGCGGCCGGACCCGGCGATGCCGAATGAGGCTGCGGATCGCGCCGGATTGATGCCGCGCGGCGATCCGGCGGACACAGATGATCACTGCGCGATGCGAACCACCACCTGTCATGGCGAGGAAGGCACGATGGCTGCAGTTCCGCGCACCAGCGGCGTATTGGAAACCTCGCTCTACGTCGCCGACCTCGATCGGTCGTGCGAATTCTATCAGCGCGTGTTCGGCTTCGAGCGCTTCGTGCACGACGGGCGCATGTGCGCACTCGGTGTGCCGGGCGGCCAGGTGCTGCTGCTGTTCCGACACGGCAGCACGAACGAGCCGGCGCCGGTGCCAGGCGGCTGCATCCCGCCGCATCACGGCAGCGGCGAACTGCATCTGTGCTTCGCCATCCCATTCGGCGAGCTCGCCGCATGGGAAGCGCATCTGCGGGACCTGCGCATCGAAGTGGAGAGCCGGGTGAACTGGGCGCGCGGCGGCACCAGCCTGTATTTCCGCGATCCCGACGGCAACTCGCTGGAAGTCGCAACACCCGGGCTGTGGCCCAATCACTGAATGACCAAGGCACGGCCGGCGGGGAGCGCCGGTGAACTCGCAAGCCTGACGATTGTGGGCCTGCTGCTGGCACAGGCATTCGGCGCCGCCGCGCTGCCCTGGATCATGCCCGACAAGGACGCCACTGCACGTTGGTTCGCCGCCATCTGCATCTTCGTCGCGAGCTACCTTGCGCTCGCCATCGGCAAGGTGCCGGGCCTGTCGATCGATCGCGCCGGCGTGGCGCTGGTCGGCGCCTGCCTGATGGTGGCATCCGGCGTCGTCTCCCTCGACGAGGCCTACCGGGCGGTGGATCTGGGAACCATCACGCTGCTGCTCGGCATGATGATCGTGGTCGCCAACCTGCGCATCTCCGGGTTCTTCGCGCTGGTCAACGCCTGGGTGGCGCGACGCGTGCACCGGCCGTTGCTGCTGCTGGCGGCGATTGTCGTGGTATCCGGCGCGTTCTCCGCCTTCCTGGTGAACGATGCGATCTGCCTGGTCATGGCGCCGCTGGTTCTGGAACTGACTCTGGGGCTTGGACGCAATCCGGTGCCATATCTGCTGGCCGTGGCGATGGCGTCGAATGTCGGTTCAACCGCGACGATCACGGGCAATCCGCAGAACATGATGATCGGCAGCTTCTCCCACATTCCCTACACCCAGTTTGCCGGGTCGCTGGCGCCGGTGGCACTGATCGGACTGGTGCTGACCATCGCGCTGCTCGCCGTGATGCATCGTGCAGCACTGCGCGGGGCCACTATGCAACCGCGAGTGCCGCGTGTGCGGGTCAACTTCGTCCTGGTGGCGCGCTCCCTGGCGGCAACCGCACTGGTGGTGGCGCTGTTCTTTGCCGGCCAACCGCCGGCGAAGGCAGCGATCGTGGTCGGCGCACTGCTGCTGCTGACGCGCCGGGTGAAGAGCGCGCGGGTCTATGCCGAGATCGACTGGTCGCTGCTGCTGATGTTCGCCGGCCTGTTCATCATCGTCGCCGGCGCCGAGCGCCAGCTGCTGTCGCCCCAGGCGATCGAGGCCGTCGGCCGGCTGCACCTCGACGCCATCCCGATGCTCAGTGCGGTCACTGCGGTGCTGTCGAACATGGTGAGCAACGTGCCCGCCGTGCTGCTGCTGAAGCCATTCGTCGCCGCGCTGCCTGACCATGACCGCGCTTGGCTGGTGGTCGCGATGGCATCCACCCTGGCCGGCAACTTCACCGTGCTGGGTTCGATCGCCAACCTGATCGTGGTGGAGAAGGCTGCGCGGCGCGGCATCGTGATCAGCTTCTGGGATTACTTCCGCGTCGGCGCGCCGTTGACGCTGCTGACGCTGGCGGCCGGGACGATGTGGCTCATGTGGACCTAAGGAACCTTGCGCTTCGCCGACGCGTTGATGACCGAGACGCACTGGAGGGCACAATGGATCGCATTCGGGTTCTGGAAGAGGCGTTATGGCCGAAGGTTCCCGCCGAGGTGATCGAGGAGGCGAAGAAGGCTGCGATCGCTGAACCGAGCTGGATCGCCATGCAGGGCAACGGCCATGTCGTTGCGACCGAACCGCCCGGAAGTCCCGACGCCGCGACCGGCGACGTGATCTATATCGCCGAGGTCAGCCCGGAGAAGGCAGGATAGCGCCCACTGACAGGTGCGTCACGACCACGGCCGCTCACCCTTAGCCAACCGCGCGTCGATCGCCGCTACCGCGCGCGGCAGATCGGCGATGCTGTCGATCACCATGTCGGCATCGCGCAACTCTACCGCCGCCTGTTCACGCAACCGCGCCCGCTGGTCCGGCGATGCCGCCGCCAGTTCCTCCGCCGAAAGCCCGACTGCATTTCCGGTCAGGGCGATGCCAACTGTCCATGTACCCGCTGCCTTGCCTTCACCGATGCCAGGCGCGGTGTCGTCCACCTTCACCACGCAGGCGGCCGGCCATACGCCCAACTTCGCCATCGCGTACCACATCATCAGCGGCGACGGCCGCCCAGCCGGCAGGTCGCCGGCACATACCGTCAGCTCGGGCGCATAACCCGCGGCGGCGGCAAGCGGTGCCAACTCATCCATGATGGGGCGCGTATAGCCGGTGGTGCCGGCGATCTTCATGCCGCGCCGGCGCAGCGTCGCGATCGCGTCGATCGCACCGGGGATGATGTCGGCGTGGTCACGCACCGCGGCGATGTTCATCGGCTCGAACACCTGGAAGATCGCGTCCACGTCGGCCTCCGAAAATGCGCGGCCATGCTTCGCCTGCCACGCTGCGGCAACCGCCGGCGCTTGTCCGACCGCACGGATGTGGTCCCATTTCGCCATGCCCATCGGCCCGCGCGCATCGGCGATGCTGACCGCCACGCCGAACTGGGCGAAGGCCCGCACGAACGCGCCCATCGGCGCGCGGCTACCGTGGTCCACCACTGTCCCGGCCCAATCGAGAACAGCAGCCTGCAGCGTCAACGGTTGCGTCATGCGAGCCTCGTGTGTGGTGGTGGCGTTATGCCGAGCAGGTCGGCCAGCGTCTCTTCGGCAATGGCGAAGCCGGTGCTGGCGCCGGTGCCGCTGGTGACCATCACCAGGCGCACGCCCTGCATCGGCGTCTCGTGGAACGCAGTGTCGGGGCCCGACGGATACACGCCGATCCAGCGCTCGACGTCCCGGGGCTGCGGCAGGTTCAGCACCGCGGACAATTCCGCCAGGATGCGGTCGTCCACGTCGCGCGGCTGGAAGGGATCCGGCGTCGGCGCGTAATGGTGGCTGTCGCCGACCACCAGCGAACCATCGGCGCCCTGCACTGCGATCAGGTGGATGCCATCGGCGAGCCACTCTGCCTGTTCGGCCTCGAGCCGGGCACGCAACGCCGGCAGTGACGCGCAGCCGGCATAGCCGAGATAGCGCACCAGTCCGAGATCGCTCATCACCGGCGCCGGCAGTGTCCAGCCCGGCGCGGCGACACGCAGCATGTGCAGCTTGCACAACGTGATGCCGCGACGACGCATCACGTCGGGGAACAGCGTCACAAGGTCGGGACCGGGGCAGACGATGATGCGGTCGGCGCTGAAGCGGCCTGCGGAGGTATCCACGCTGCCGGATTGCACGTCGTGTACTGCGACGCGCCGCAGCATGGTGACGTGGTGCGCGGCTTCGAGCCAGGCCGCCAGGCGCGGGATCGCCTCGCGGCTTTCGACGCGCAGTTCATGCGGGCTGAGCAGGGCACCGGCCAGATCGGCGCGCAGCGCGGGAGCGTATGTGCCGAGTTGGTTGCCGCGCACGATGTGGCAGCCTTCGCCCATCGGGCCGGCGGCGAATTCGCCCAGCACGGCGAGCGCCTCGGGACGCCGCGCGCACACCAGGAGGCCGCGCTGCAACATCGGAATATCCGCCTGCTGGCAGACCTCCGCCCAAACGTCGCGGCTGCGCCTGGCGCGGTTCCAGGTGATGCCCGCCTGCTGCCCGGTCACCGTGATGAAGCCGAAATTGCGTACCGACGCGCCGGCCGCTTGTGCGTCGCGGTCGATGATCGCGGTGCGGAGACCGTGGCGCGCCGCGGCCAGCGCGTGCGCGAGCCCGATGATGCCGGCGCCGACGATCAGGCAATCGAAATGGCGTTCCATGCGGCGATACCAGCACGCTTGCCGCCGGCGCGCCAACCGCTCAGCATGCCCGCATGGACCGCAGCGAGGGTGACATCAATCTGGGCGACGCGCGTGCCGCCTGGCAGCGCGGCTACATCGATGCGGAGGCCCGCGCATTGCTGGATGAGGATGCCCGCTGGTTCCTGCACCAGGCGCTGTCGACACCGTGCCTGAATGTGCTGGAGCGCGCCGAGGGAATTTATCTGGTCGATACCGCGGGCCGGCGGATCATGGACTTCCATGGCAACACCGTGCACCAGGTCGGCTACGGCCATCCGCGCGTGATCGAGGCTGTCACACGGCAATTGGCGACGCTGCCGTTCTCGCCACGCCGCTACACCAACCGCGCGGCGATCGAGCTGGCGCGGCGGTTGGCGGAGCTGGCGCCGGGCGCGCTCAACAAGGTGCTGTTCGCGCCGAGTGGCACGGCGGCGATCGGCATGGCGCTGAAGCTGGCGCGCCACGCGACGGGACGACACAAGACGCTGTCGATGTGGGATGCGTTCCATGGCGCATCGCTGGATTCCATCTCGATCGGCGGCGAGGCGATCTTCCGTCGCGATGCCGGCCCCCTGCTGCCGGGCACCGAGCACGTGCCGCCGCCCGCCCTGGCGGCGCGGTTCTTCGGCGACGATGGCCGCGCGCATGAACGGCTGGCGGACTACATCGATTACGTTCTGGCGGTGCAGGGCGACGTCGGCGCGGTGGTCGCGGAACCGGTGCGGTGGACAACGTTGGAGGCGCCGCCTGCGGATTTCTGGCCGCGCGTGCGCGCAAGCTGCGACCGGCACGGCACGCTGCTGATCTTCGACGAGATACCGAGCTGCCTTGGACGCACCGGAACGATGTTCGCGTGCGAGCAGGCGGGCTGCGTGCCGGACATGCTGGTGTTGGGCAAGGGGTTGGGCGGCGGCGTGTTTCCGATGGCGGCCCTGCTCGCGCGCGAGGATCTCGACGTCGCGGCGGATCGCGCGCTGGGGCACTACACGCACGAGAAGAGCTCGGTCGGCTGCGCGGCGGCACTGGCAACTCTGGATGTGATCCGCGATGAGGGATTGCTGGAGCGATCGCGCGTCCTTGGTGCGCACGGTCTGCAACGGCTGCGCGCCATGCCGGCGGCGCGGGCGGTGCGCGGGATGGGCATGTCGTTCGGCGTTGACGTGTCCGATGCGGCGCAAGCCGAAGCGGTGATGTACGGCTGCCTGGCGGACGGGCTGAGCTTCAAGGTGGGCGGCGGCACCGTGCTGACGCTGTGTCCGCCGCTGACGATTACGCAGGCCGAGCTGGATGCCGCGTTCGATATCCTCGGCACTGCGATGGCGAGGAGCGTCAACGACGCGGCGTGACCAAGATTGCCGCGTCGCTGCGCTTTTCCGCCGCCGCCGAGTGTTACAGCGGCTTCAGCGGGGGTGTCTCGCCGGCAGGCAGCGGTACACGATCGACGTTCAGCACCATCGACACCAGGCTGTAGTACCCCACCGCACCGATGAGATCGATCACGCCACGCTCGCCGAAGCGGTCCTTGATGCGGGCGAAATTGGCGTCCGACACCTGCCCCGTACCCAGCAGCTCGGTGCAGAAATCATAGACCTCAGCTTCATCGTCCTGCATTGCCGCCGGCCGCGTGCCCGCAGCGATCGCATCGCAGATCGCGGTCTTTAGGCCCGCCTCGATCGCCAGCTTGCGGTGCGCATAGAACTCATACTGTGCGGTCCATTTCCGGCCGGCCATGATGATCGCCATTTCATTCAGCCGCGCCGGGATCGCGCTGGAGTAGCGCACATACGCGCCGACCCGCTGCACCAGGTCGCAGATCTCCGGGCTTCGCAGCAGCGCATTGAACGGCCCGCGCAGTCCGGCGCCGCGTGGGCCCGACTGGATCGCGTCCGCCACCTTCTTCTGCTCCGGCGTCATCTTTGCCGGGCTCAGTTCCTTGAACCGTCGTTCGCTCATCGCAACCCTCCCTTACGGCGACGCCAGAATCAGCCCGCCATCCACAATGATCTCGGTTCCGGTGATGTAGTTCGCCTCGTCCGACACCAGGAACAGCACAGCATGCGCCACATCCCACGCAGTGCCCATCCGACCCATCGGCGTGCGCGCATTGCGGCTGGCGATCAGCGCCGCCGCATCATTGCCGGCGACGGTGCGGGCCAGGCGATACTCCACCAGCGGCGTATGCATCAGTCCCGGCACCACCGTGTTGCAGCGGATGCCCTGCTTCACGAACGCGCCGGCGGTGGAACGGGTGAACTGGATCACCGCGGCCTTGCTCGCACTGTAGCCGACATGCACGCGACCGCCATGCCCATCGTTGCGCAGGCCGGCCACCGACGACAGGTTGACGACGGCGCCCTTGCCCTGCGCCGCCATCACCGGCAGCACGTATTTGCAGCCGAGGAACACGGTCTTCAGGTTGGTATCGATCTGTTGGTCCCAGACCTCCTCGGTCATCGTCACCGGATCGCCGGGCGCGGAACCGCCGACGTTGTTCACCAGGATGTCGATGCGCTTGAAGCGGTCGATGCAGGCCTGCACCATTTCCTGCACCGCGGCTGCGTCCAGCATGTCGCAGCGATGCACCGCGCAAGTGTTGCCCTCGCCCTCGATGATCTGCCGCGTCTCCTGCGCCGCCGCTTCGTTGATGTCGATCAGGAACACCGAGGCGCCCTGGCGCGCGAGCAACGTCGCGGTTGCCTTGCCATTGCCCCAGCCCGGGCCGATCGATCCCGCCCCGGTGACGATTGCCACCTTGCCTGCCAAATCCAGCATCCGACCATCCTCCCGGCTTGCGCGCCAAGCTTACGGCGGCAACGCGATGCGCGCTACACCGAGCCGTGCGCCGGCGTCGGCAGCTTGATCGGCTTGCGGCGTTCCTCCAGCCGTTGCAGCACGACAAAAAACGACGGCACGAACAGCACCGCGAGGCACGTCGATGCGATCATGCCGCTGAACACCGACAGTCCGAGCGAGATGCGCGAATTGGCGCCGGCGCCAGTGGCGGTCACCAGCGGCACCACGCCGAGGATGAAGGCGAACGACGTCATCAGGATCGGACGGAACCGCACGCGTGCCGCATCGAGCGCCGCCTGCATGATCGTTTCGCCGTGCAGGATGCGCCGCTCGCGTGCCACCTCGACGATCAGGATGGCGTTCTTCGCCGACAGCGCGATCAGCAGCACCAGGCCGATCTGGGTATACAGGTTGTTGGCAACGCCCAGGCTGCCCAGCGCGATCACCGGCCCGACCAGCGACAGCGGCACGGCCAGGATCACCGACAGCGGCGCGATCCAGCTTTCGTACTGGCCGGCCAGGCACAAGTACACCAGCAGCAACCCGAGTCCGAACACGTAGATGATCTGGTTGCCGACCGCTTTCTCCTGGTACGACATCGCCGTCCAGTCATAGCCGGCGCCGCGCGGCAGCGTCGTGTCGGCGATCTGCTCCATCAGCGACAGCGCCTCGCCGGAGCTGAAACCCTGCGCCGCGGCGCCGACGATGGTTGCGGTGGGATACAGGTTGTACAGGCTGATCAGCGACGGTCCTACGGTCTCGCGGACCTGCACCAGCGTGCCGAGAGGGATCATCTTGCCATCAAGGCTGCGCACCGTAAGCTTCTCGATGTCGCGTGGCTGCAGGCGGTACTGCGCATCGGCCTGCACATAGACCTGGAACGTCCGGCCGAACTTGTTGAACTGGTTGACGTAGCTGGAGCCGATATAGGCGGACAGCGTGGAAAACACGTCGCCGACCGATACGCGCAACGTTTCCGCCTTCACCCGATCGACCAGCACGCGAAGCTGCGGCACGCCGGCACGGAACGAGGTGACCAGGCGCGTCAGTCCGGTCTGCGTGTTGCCGTCCGCCACAATGGTGCGGCTGAGCGTCTGCAGCTTGGTGTAGTCGAAGGCGCCGTCGCGCAATTCCACCTGCATGGTGAACCCGCTGGCATTGCCGATGCCCTGGATCGGCGGCGGCACCAGGACGAACGCCGTGGCGTCCTGCAGCTTGTCCAGCTTGCCCTGCAGGTTGCGGTACAGTGACAGCAGGTCGGCGCCGGTACCCTTGCCGCGCAAACTCCAGTCCTTCAGCACCACATAGGCAACACCGGCATTCGGCAGCGTGGCGCTGTTGTCGAGGATCGACACGCCGCTGACGCCGATCACGCTGTCCACGCCGGGCGTCGCCTGCGCAAGCTTGGTCACCTCGCTCATCACCGCCTGCGTGCGGCCGAGCGCGGCGCCGTCGGGCAGTTGTATCCCGACCATGACGTAGCCCTGGTCCTCGATCGGGATGAACGCAGTCGGTATCCGCGCGATGCCCCACACACCGAGCCCCGCGATGATCAGTGCGCCAGTCACGGTGATGCCGGTGTGGCCGGCGAGGCCGCCGATCACCCTGACATAGGCGCGTTCGATCGGGTCATAGACCCGATTGAAACCGCGATAGAAGAAATTGCGCTGCTCCGGCGGTACCGGACGCCGCAGCCACAGCGCGCACTGCGTCGGCTTCAGCGTGGCGGCGTTGATCGCGCTGATGACGGCGGTGGCGGCGATCACCAGCGCGAACTGCGCGTACATCTGGCCGGTCAGCCCTGGCAGGAACGCCGCCGGGATGAACACCGACATCAGCACCAGGGTGATGCCGATGATCGGGCCGAACAGTTCGTCCATCGCCTTGATGGCGGCGTCGTGCGGCGAGAGCCCCTGCTCGATGTGATGCGCCGCGCCTTCCACGATCACGATCGCATCGTCCACCACGATGCCGATCGCCAGGATGATGGCGAACAGCGTGGACAGGTTGACGGTGAAGCCCAGCGCCGCCATCGCCGCGAAGGCACCGATAATCGTCACCGGCACGGTGGTCGCCGGCACCAGCATGGCGCGCCAGTCCTGCAGGAACACAAGGATCACGATGAGCACCAGCACCGCCGCCTCGAGCAGCGTCTTGTAGACCTCGTGGATCGACGCGTTGACGAACCTCGTGGTGTCGAACGGCACCGTGTAGGTGAGGCCCTGCGGAAAGGTCTTGGCCATTTCAGCCATCTTGGCATTGACCAATGTCGCCACGTTCAGCGCGTTGGCGTCCGGCAACTGGTAGATCGCGATGCCGGCGGTGGGTCTGCCGTTCAGCGTGGACGCCACCGAGTAGGTCTGCGCGCCAAGCTCGACGCGCGCGATGTCCTTGACCCGCGTGATCTGCCCGCCATTCGCGCTGTCGGTCTTGACAATGATGTTGCCGAACTCGGCTGGGTCGGTCAGCCGGCCCTCGACGTTCACCGTGTACTGGAAGTCCTGCCCGGGAAGCGCCGGCGGCATACCGACCTGGCCCGCGGTCACCTGCTGGTTCTGCTGCTGGATGACGTTGATCACATTCTGAGGGGTCAGGCCTCGCGCGTACAGCTTCTGCGGATCGAGCCAGATCCGCATGGCATACTGGCCGACGCCGAGTACGTTGACATTGCCCACGCCAGGCACGCGCGACAGTTCGGGCATCAGCGTGATGGTCGCGTAGTTGCTGAGGAACAGGTTGTCGTAGCGGCCGTCCGGCGAGGTCAGCGTGACGATTTGCAGGATCGAGGTGGATTTCTGCTGCACGTTCACGCCCTGCAGCTGCACCGATTGCGGCAGCGAAGCCAGGGCGGCGGAAACCCGGTTCTGCACCAACACCTGGGCAAAGTTGAGGTCGGTGCCGATCTGGAACGTCACCGTCAGGGTGTAGCTGCCGTCGGACGCGCT
This sequence comes from Acetobacteraceae bacterium, assembly GCA_036265005.1. Lineage (GTDB taxonomy): Bacteria > Pseudomonadota > Alphaproteobacteria > Acetobacterales > Acetobacteraceae > JAMXLO01. The sequence goes on from DATAPW010000379.1 coordinate 29,021, forward strand.
GGTGGACTGCATGTACAGCATGCCCTGCACGCCGTTCACCTGCTGCTCGATCGGCAGCGCGACGGTGTCCACCACCGTCTCGGCGCTGGCACCCGGATAGCGCGTGGTCACCGACACGGTCGGCGGCACGACATTGGGATATTGCGCCACCGGCAAGGTGTACATCGCGACCGCGCCGAGCAGCACGATGACGATGGCCAGCACATTGGCCAGCACCGGACGGTTGATGAAGAATGTCGAGATCATCGGAGGGTCACGACTTGCCGGGCACGGCAGCGGCCGCGTCGGCAGTGATCGTGGTGTCCTGCGGCACCACCTTCTCGCCCGGAATTGCCTTCTGATTGCCGCTGATCACCACCTTGTCGTCCGGCTCCAGGCCCGAAGACACCACCCGAAGCTTGCCGACCCGTTGCGCGGTCGTCACCGTGCGCTGCTGCACCACGTTGTCCTTGTCCACCACAAGCAGGTAGTTGCCGGTCTGGTCGGCGCCGAGAGCCTGGTCCGGCACCAGCAGGGCGTTGATCTTTTCCGCCGCCAGCGGAACGCGGATGCGCAGGAACATGCCGGGGAGCAGCGCGCGATCGGCATTCTGCAGCAGGCCGCGCGCGGTCAGCGTGCCGGTTGACGGATCGATCTCGGGCGCGACGTAATTCATCTTGCCGACATGCGGATAGCCGTCCTCGGTCATCAGCCCGACTTCGACCGGCACCTTGGCGATTTCGGGCGCCTTGATGCCGCGCGCCGCCATGGCGGCCTTGATGCGCAGCACGTCCTGTTCGCTGACCGTGAACGTCGCGTAGATCGGATCGAGATCCACGATGGTCGCCAGCTTGGTTGGACCGTTGACGCCGACCAGCGAACCCACGGAGACCAGATGCGCCGTCACAACGCCATCGAACGGCGCGGTCACACGTGTATAGCCGAGGTTGATCGCTGCCAGCGTGACGCCGGCCTGCAGGTTGGTCAGGTTCGCCTGATCCGAATCACGCTTGGCGCGCGCCTGGTCGACCGCGGATTGCGAGGCGAAGTCGCTGCGGCCCAGCGTGGACTGCCGGGTGAATTCCGCCTGGGCCTGCACCAGGTCGGCCTGGGTGGCGGCCATCGAAGCCTGCGCCTGCTGCAGCTTCGCCTGGTACGGCGTCGGTTCGACGACAAACAGCGTGTCGCCCTGCTTGGCTTCCGCGCCGTCCTGGTAATTGATCTCCTGGAGGAAGCCCTCGACGCGGGCGACGAGGTCCACCTGGTTGAAGGCGACCGCGTTGCCGGTTACTTCCAGGTACGGCAGCACCGCCTGCTGCAGCGGCTTCGCCACGCCGACCTGCGGCGGTGGCGGCGGAACGTAGGCGTTTTCCTTCTTACAAGCTGCGGTTACCGCCAGCGTCAGGATCAGCGCCGCCAGGCAAGGCAGCCGCAGCGGAAAGTTTGTCGGCACCGGTTTCCCCCGTGATCGCCGACGCTACTACAGCGGATTTCGTTCCACGGCGGAAGCGTGCAAACAGCGCGCCGATGAACCCTGCTGCCCCGGCCGGCATCAGGAACATCACGGCAATCAGGATCACGCCGTACACCGCGCCCGGCGCTGCCTTCGATACCTTTTCGGCGAGGTTCGGCACGAACTCGATGAACGCGCCACCAAGGATCGCACCACCGATCGATGACACGCCGCCGACCACCAGGCCGACGAAGAAGTAGATCGAGACGAAGATGCCAAAGCTGTCGGGCGCCACGAACTGCACCACGATGGCGCCGAGCGATCCGGCAATGCCGGTGTACATCGCGCTCAGCGCAAACGTCCGCGTCTTCAGCAGCGCGATGTCGATCCCCATCGCCTCGGCTGCCAGTGCATGGTCGCGGATCGCCATCATGGCGCGGCCGATGCGTCCGCGCACCACGTTCCAGGCCAGCAGGAACAGCACGCCGCCGATGAACAGCGAGAACAGATAGAGCCAGGCGTCGGGCGACAGGTCGAGGCCGAACGGCGGGTCCGGCTTGTCGATGACCAGACCCTGCACGCCGCCGGTCCATGGCTCCAGGGCATTGTGCTTCAGCAGTTGCGGCACCGCGACTGCGAGCGCGAAGGTGGTCAGCGCGAGATACAATCCACCCAGTCGCAGTGCAGGCAGCCCGATGAGGAAGCCGACCGCCGCGCAGACGATGGCGGAGACCGGCAGCGTCGCCCAGTACGGCACGTCGTAGCCCGACATCAGGATCGCGGTGACGTAGGCGCCGATTGCGTAGAACGCGCCGTGGCCCAGCGAGATCTGGCCGTTGAAGCCGGTCAGGATGGCAAGCCCGAGGATGGCGATGGCGTACACCACCACCATGGTCATCTGGAACAGATGGTAGTCGCTGAACAGCAAGACCGGCAGCAGCGCGGCTGCGAGCCACAACACGACGGCCACGACCGCGTTGCGCGCCATCGGCTACACCCGGCTCAGGACGGTGCGGCCGAGCAGGCCGGACGGTTTCACCACCAGCACCGAGACGATGATGATCAGCGCCACGGTCAGCTTGAGTTCGGTGCCGACCAGGTAGGCGCCGGCAAGGTTCTCGATGATGCCGACGGCAAATCCGCCAAGCACTGCGCCCAGCGGGTTGTCGATGCCGCCGAGCAGCGCACCGGCGAACGAGTAGAGCAGGATTCCCGACATCATGTTGGGATCCAGGTAGACGATGGGCGCGACCATCATGCCGGCGATCGCGCCGATCGCCGCGGCGAGGCCCCAGCCGAGCGCCAGCATCCAGCCGACGCGGATACCGACGAGGCGCGACGATACCGGGTTGAACGCGGCGGCGCGCATCGCCAGGCCCAGCTTGGTGTGGCGGAAGAACAGGTAGACCGCGATCAGCACCACCAGTGTCACGGCCGTGGCGCCGAGTTCATGGCCCGAGACATAGCCGCTGAACAGCACCGGGCCGCCCGGGAACGGCGTCGGGAAGGTCTTGATCATGTAGTCGAACGCCCAGCCGGTGCAGCTATTGATGATCAGCAAAAGGCCGATGAACACGCCGACCGAGGCAAGCACCGGCGCATCCATCATCGGCCGCATCAGGATGCGCTCGATCAGCAGGCCGATGACGAACGAGACCACCACGGTGATGACGAAGGCGATCCAGTAGGGCAGGCCGAAATTGATCAAGGTCAGCGCGATGTAGGTGGAGAACGTCGCCATCTCGCCCTGCGCGAAGTTCACGTGGTGGGTGGCCTGGTAGATCATGACGAGGGCAAGTGCCACGGAGGCGTAGATGCCGCCGCTGGCGATGCCCGACAGGACCTGATGCAGTACGCCTTCCAAGTTGCCCCCTCCCTGTCATTGCGCGTCGCTTCGCTCCTCGCAATGACAAGAGCAATTCAATACCCCAGATACGAACGCCGCACCGACTCGTCGCGACGGATCTCCGCAGCCGGTCCGGAAATCACGATGCGCCCGGTCTCCAACAGGTACGCCTGCTCGGCAATCTCCAGTGCCAGACTGGCATTCTGCTCGACCAGCAGGATCGACACGCCCTCCTCCGCGCGGATGCGGTGCATGATCGCGAAGATCTCCTGCACGATCAGCGGCGCCAGTCCGAACGACGGCTCGTCCAGCAGCAGCAGCCTCGGCCGCAGCAACAGGGCGCGCGCGATCGCCAGCATCTGCTGCTCGCCGCCGGACAGCGTGCCCGCCTGCTGGCGGAACCGCTCGCGCAGCCGCGGGAAATAGCCGAACACGCGGTCGAAATCCCTGGCGATGCCGTCCCGGTCGCGCCTTATATAGGCGCCGAGTTTCAGGTTCTCCTCCACCGTCAACTCGACGAAGGTGCCGCGGCCGTCCGGCACATGCGCCACGCCGCGCTGCACGATATCCTCGGTGGCGCGACCGTCGATCCGTTCGTCGCCCAGGCGGATCTCTCCGCTGGTGCGCACCATGCCGCAGATCGCCCGCAGCGTCGTGGTCTTGCCGGCGCCGTTGGCGCCGAGCAGCGCCGTGACGCCGCCCTGCTCCACCGCGAAATCGATGCCGTGCAACACATGCGTTTCGCCGTAACCCGCATGCAATCCGCGGGCCTCAAGCAGCACCGGCATGCTGCTCCTCCCGCGTCTCGCCGAGATAGGCGCGGATCACCTCGGGCTCGCTGCGCACCTCGTCCGGCGTGCCGTCGGCGATCTTCAGGCCGAACTCCAACGCCACCACCTTGTGCGACACCCGCATCACCAGGTTCATATGATGTTCGACCAGCAGGATGCTGAGGTCGAAATGCGAGCGGATGCGTTGCAACAACTGCGCCAGCTCGTCCACCTCGCTGTGGTTCAACCCGCCCGCCGGCTCATCCAGCATGAGCAGCTTCGGCGCGCCGATCAGCGCGCGCGCCAGTTCCACGCGCTTCTGCGTGCCGAACGGCAGGCTGCCGGCCTCGACGGCGGCAACCTCGTTCAGGTCGAGCAGGTCCAGCAGGTCGTGCAGCCGCGCGAACGCCTGCGCATCCTCCTGCCGCACGACCGGCAGCCGCAGCGCGTTGATGATGAAGCCCGAGCGCGCCAGATGATGCGCGCCGACCAGAATGTTGTCGCGCACGCTCATCCGGCGGAACAGCGCGACGTTCTGGAACGTGCGCCCGATCCCAAGGCCGGCCATGCGATGCCGCCCCAGGTTCTTGAGCGAGCGTCCCTCGAATGCGATGTCACCGTCGGTGAAGCGGTAGAAGCCGCTGATGCAGTTGAACAGCGTGGTCTTGCCGGACCCGTTCGGCCCGATCAGGCCGCAGATCTGGCCGTAACCGACATCGAACGAGACACCGGCCAGCGCGACGACACCGCCGAAACGCATAGCCAACTGGGACACGCGGAGCAGCGGAGCGAGGGACGGCTCGGCCGGCATCAGGCAGTGCGCACGGTAGATCGCCCGATCGGGTCGGCGCGGCGACGACTGCCCATACGTACTCCCTGCTCGATGGCCCGCGCTTTCGGCGGTTTCACCGCGAGGTAGACGAAGCCGCGCGGCCAAGTCAACCGCGGGGTCTTGCCATACCGCCTCGCATCGTGCTTATTCGTGGTATACAAAGAGCGAAACCAAGTTGGTGCACCAACCGGACGCCAGAGGGAGCTGAAGGTGCAGGAAGCGACCACCGATTCCAGGCCCAGGATCGAGCCGCTCGCCGTCAGCATCGGCCTGCGCAGGCAGGCCTGCGACGCCATCAAGCGCGCAATTACTGAAATGAACATTTACGGCCACCCGCTCGAGATCCGGCTGGACGAACGCCAGCTCTCCCAGGACCTCGGCATGAGCCGCACGCCGGTCCGCGAGGCGCTGTCGGTGCTGGAGCAGGAGGGCTTTGTCCGCTCGGTGCCGCGGCGCGGCCTGCTGGTGGTGCGCAAGACGAAGCGCGAGGTGGTCGAGATGATCACCGTCTGGGCGGCGATCGAGAGCATGGCCGCACGCCTTGCCGCGCCCCGGGTGACCGCCGGCGAGCTGGCCGAACTGCGCGGGCTGGTGGACGTGTTCCAGGAGGATCCGTCCGAGCAGCTCAGCGAGTATTCGCGCGCCAACATGGCGTTCCACAAGGCCATCATCCGCATGGGCGGCATGGAGCTGATGAGCAGCCTGACCGACACGCTGTTCATCCACATGCGCGCGGTGCGCGCCGTGACGATGACGCAGGACAACCGGGCGCAGCGTTCCATCGCCGATCACCGCAACATCATTGCGGCCCTCGAGCAACGTGACGCCGACCTGGCCGAACGGCTGGTGCGCGAGCACACCCTGGGATTGGCGGCGCATGTCGAAGCGCATGGCGACTTCCTCGACCGGCTCAGCAGCCCGGACGATGAGCGGCGCCGGCAATACGCATAGGAGAGAACACTATGTCCGCAGTACTTGAGCACAGCATCAGCGAACCCGAAGCCGAACTGACGGACGGGTTCCACCTGGTCATCGACGCGCTGAAGCTGAACGGCATCAAGACGATCTACAACGTCCCCGGCATCCCCATCACCGACCTGGGCCGCCTGGCGCAGGCCGAGGGCATGCGGGTGATCTCGTTCCGGCACGAGCAGAACGCCGGCAATGCGGCGGCGATCGCGGGCTTCCTGACCAAGTCGCCGGGCGTGTGCCTCACGGTCTCGGCGCCGGGCTTCCTGAACGGCCTGGTCGCGCTGGCCAATGCGACCACCAACTGCTTTCCGATGATCCTGATCAGCGGTTCATCCGAGCGCGAAGTGGTCGACCTGCAGCAGGGCGACTACGAGGAGATGGACCAACTCGCCATTGCCAAACCGCTGTGCAAGGCGGCGTTCCGCGTGCTGCATGCGGCCGACATCGGCATCGGCGTTGCGCGCGCGATCCGCGCCGCCGTGTCCGGCCGCCCGGGCGGCGTGTATCTCGACCTGCCCGCGAAACTGTTCGGCCAGGTGATGGAGGTCGAGGCCGCGCGCCGCTCGCTGGTCAAGGTGATCGACCCGGCGCCGGCGCAGCTTCCTGCGCCGTCCGCCGTCGAGCGTGCACTCGACGTGCTGCGCGCCGCCAAGCGTCCGTTGATCATCCTCGGCAAGGGCGCCGCCTATGCGCAGGCCGACAACGACATCCGTGCGTTGGTCGAGAAGAGCGGCATTCCGTACATTCCGATGAGCATGGCAAAGGGCCTGCTGCCTGACCTGCACCCGCAATGCGCAGCCGCGGCGCGCTCGACCGTGCTCGCCGACAGCGACGTCGTGCTGATGATCGGCGCGCGGCTCAACTGGCTGCTGAGCCACGGCAAGGGCAAGCAATGGGGCAAGCCGGGTTCGAAGAAGTTCATCCACATCGACATCGAGCCACGCGAGATGGACAGCAACGTCGAGATCGCCGCGCCGCTGGTTGGCGATATCGGCTCCTGCGTGGCAGCGCTGCTGCGCGGCATGGGTGACGACTGGAAGCAGCCGCCGACCGAGTGGACGCAGGCGATCAACGCGAAGAAGGAAACCAACATCGCCCGGATGGCGACGCGGCTCGGCAAGAACTCGATCCCGATGGACTATCACTCCGCGCTGCGCGTGCTGCGCGACGTGATCAAGGAACGGCCGGACGCGATTCTGGTGAACGAAGGCGCCAACACGCTCGATCAGGCGCGCGGCGTGATCGACATGTACCAGCCGCGCAAGCGGCTCGACGTCGGCACCTGGGGCGTGATGGGCATCGGCATGGGCTTTGCCGTCGCCGCGGCGATCGAAACCGGCAAGCCGGTGCTCGCCGTCGAGGGCGACAGCGCGTTCGGCTTCTCCGGCATGGAGGTGGAGACGATCTGCCGCTACAACCTGCCGGTCTGCGTTGTGGTGTTCAACAACGACGGCATCTATCGTGGCGATGGCGTCAACCCGAGCGGTAGCGCCGACGCAGCCACCACCGCGTTCGTCAAAGGCGCCCGCTACGACAAAATGATCGAGGGGTTCGGCGGGGTCGGCGTCAACGCGACCACGCCGGACGAGTTGAAGGCCGCCGTGGACGCGGCGATGAACTCGGGAAGGCCCACGCTGATCAACGCGGTGATCGACCCGGCGGCGGGTAGCGAAAGCGGCAATATCGGCAACCTCAATCCCAAAAGCGCTCTGACGAAGAAGGCAGGAGCATAAGATGTCCAAGGCACTCGACGGCGTTAAGATCCTCGACTTCACCCACGTGCAGTCGGGACCGACCTGCACGCAGTTGCTCGCCTGGCTCGGCGCCGATGTGATCAAGGTGGAACGCCCTGGTGTCGGCGACATCACGCGCGGGCAACTGCAGGACATTCCCAAGGTGGACAGCCTGTACTTCACCATGCTGAACCACAACAAGCGCTCGATCACCATCGACGGCCGCAATCCGCAGGGCAAGGCGGTGCTCGAGGAACTGGTGAAGACCTGCGACGTGATGGTGGAGAACTTCGCGCCCGGCGCGCTCGACCGCATGGGGTTCACCTGGGAACACATCCAGAAGCTCAACCCGCGCATGATCCTGGCGTCGGTGAAGGGCTTCGGCCCCGGTCCGTACGAGGACTGCAAGGTGTACGAGAATGTCGCACAGTGTGCCGGCGGTTCCGCATCGACCACCGGCTTCGATGATGGCCCACCACTGGTCACCGGCGCACAGATCGGCGATTCAGGCACCGGGCTGCATCTCGCCCTCGGCATCGTCTCGGCGCTGTTCCAGCGAGTCACGACTGGACGCGGGCAGAAGGTGCTGTGCGCGATGCAGGACGGCGTGCTGAACCTGTGCCGCGTCAAGTTGCGCGACCAGCAGCGCCTGGCGCACGGGCCGCTGACCGAATATCCGCAGTATCCGGCTGGAGAATTCGGCGAGGCGGTGCCCCGCGCCGGCAATGCGTCGGGCGGCGGCCAGCCGGGCTGGATCCTGAAGTGCAAGGGCTGGGAAACCGATCCCAACGCCTATATCTACTTCATCTGCCAGGCGCCGGTGTGGGAGGCGATCTGCGACGTGATCGGCAAGCCGGAATGGAAGACCGATCCGGACTACGCCAAGCCGCCCGCCCGCCTGCCGCGGCTGAAGGCGATCTTCGACACGATCGAACACTGGACCATGACCAAGACCAAGTTCGAGGCCATGGACATCCTGAACAAATACGACATCCCGTGCGGGCCGATCCTGTCGATGAAGGAGATCGCCGAAGAGCAGTCGCTGCGCGCGACCGGCACGGTGGTCGAGGTGGATCACCCCACGCGCGGCAAATACCTCACGGTCGGCAACCCGATCAAGATGTCGGACAGCATCTCCGAGGTGAAGCGCTCGCCGCTGCTGGGTGAGCACACCGACGAGATCCTGCGCGACGTGCTGCGGTTGGACGAGGCGCGGGTGGCCGAGATCAAGGCATCGGGTGCGCTGGGCGGAGTGACGCGCGCGGCGGCGGCGGAGTAACGCCGCAGTTTGCCCGTCATGGCCGGGCTTGTCCCGGCCATGACGGCACGACGATCACCCAACCGCCGTATTGTAGTCCGCGTCGCTGACGTGCTCGCCCCATGATGTGCCGGCGCCGCTGTCGCTGTTCTCCGACATTGCCATGTGCGCGAACAGCCGGTCCGGCGCGGCGCCGTGCCAGTGCTGCACGCCGGGCGGGATCATCACCGTATCACCGGGATTCAGCGCCTGCGGCTTCTCGCCCTTGAAGCAGATGCGTCCGACGCCCGACAGGCAGTACAGCGTCTGGCCCACCGGATGCGTGTGCCAGGCGGTGCGTGCGCCGGGCGTGAACGACACCACCGAGGCACGCATGCGCGATGGCGTCGTGCCGACGACGATCTCGTCGGAATACACGGTGCCGGTGAAGTTGCTGGCTGGCGCCTGCTTGGTTGAGCGCGCGGACGCGCGAACGACTGCCATGGTTTGGTCTCCTTCCCGTTGAGCCTGCGCCGATGATAGCAGACCCGGACGTGTCCTACACCGCCCGCACCTTCACCGCATCCGGTTGCTGCAAGGCTTCGTCGATCTCCTCGATCGACCGGCCCCTGGTCTCGAAGCCGAGGAACAGGAAGACCAGCCCCGACATCAGGGACCACGCAGCAAGGTAGTTCATCGCCGGTCCGATCGCCGCGAGATCGGCTTTGGGATTGACGTAATTGGATGACCCGGCGATCAGCGCCAGTCCCAGCGGACCGAGCACCTTGCCGAAATTGCCCAGGCCATAGCCAAACCCCATACCGCTGGCGCGCAGGCTCGACGGCCAGACCTCCGCGGCGTACGGCCCGACCACGGCGTAACCGCCGTCGCCGAAGAACCGGGAGAACATGATCATCAGCCAGAACATCGAGAACCCGCCTATGAAGTCGGCGTAGTAGACGCCGGCGAGGTAGGCGCCGGCAGCGGCGCCGAAGCTGAGCAGCACACCGGATGGCCGGCGGCCGATCGCCTCCGACAGCCAGGAGAACAGGAACCGCCCGATCAGTCCGGCGAAGCCGACCCAGATCATCAGGAACGACGCATCGGCCGGCGAGATCGCCAACAACTGGGCAAACAGCGTCGGTGCCCACAGCACCAGGCCGATGCCGGTCGTCTGCACGCCGAGGCTGGTCAGCGTGGACAGGATCATGCTGCGCGGATGATGGAACAATTCGCGCCAGCGCGTGGGCTGCGGTTCGGGGATTGTCGCCGGCAACTGGATGCGCGCCGGATCCATTTCCAACGCCCACGCCAATGACTGGCGCGCTTCTTCCATACGCCCCATGCGCATCAGCCAGCGCGGCGATTCCGGTACCCAGGCGCGGATCAGCAGCGTCATGAATGCCGGCAGCAGGCCGACGACGAACAGGCCGCGCCAGCCGATGATCGGCGCCATGTAGGCGCCGAGAAACGCGCCGAGCATGCTGCCGAGTGGCAGGCAGGATGTGACGATGCCGCCGATCAGGCCGCGCTTCGACGTCGGAACGAATTCCTGCACCAGCGGCAGGTCCACCGCGAACAGGCCGGATACGCCGAAGCCTACCAGGAAGCGGCAGATGGTCAGGAAGATCCAGCCGCCCTCCTGCGGTGTCAGCGCCATGACGCCGGTCGCCAGCGAGAAGTTCAGCGCGGTCATGATGAAGACCTTGCGCCGGCCGATCTTGTCGGCGAGCCAGCCCCAGAACAACGCGCCGGGTACTGCACCCAATCCGGACGACAGCAGGATCATCGCCGACTGGCCGTAGGTGAGATGCCAGGACCCGACGATGAATGCGAGCACGAAGCCGATGAGGTAGAAGTCGAAGAAGTCGAGCATGTCGCCCAGTACTGCGGCAAACACGATCTT
>DATAPW010000380.1:0-2764 GCA_036265005.1 Acetobacteraceae bacterium
CGTTTATCAGCTATTGAAATCCGTCGGGCACAGTGTGATGGCGCTAGGCGAGGTCGTCGCGCCATACCTAGACAACACCGAGAACCAATCCTGGCGGGGGCCGCTGCTGTCGTATCGCAGCCAGATGCAGACAGCCCTCGACACGTTGGACGGGACCGACATGCCGCCGGATTGGCGGGTAAACAGTCGTAGGCTGCTGCAGAACAATGTCGCGTTCATGGACGCGTGCACTGAGAAGGGCGCGATATCAACGGCGGATTTGCAGAGCTTCGCCCATCAACAGGCGCCACTCCTGAAAAAGAACATCGCGTGGGCGGCAGAGACCCAGGTCGACCATTGGATGGGCGTCATTGCCGGGTGGAAGAAGCTGCTTGGCGTCGACTGGGACAAGGCGTACGCAGCCAGCAACACGATCTACGTCGCACGCCAGAACAATGTGCTGTTCAGTGTCCTCGCTCAGTTTTTTGGTCCCGATGCCATCAATACCCGGCTGATGCTGATCGAGACGATCTCCTTCACAACTACGCCGGAAGACATGTTGGAGGCGCTGACCCGCATCATCGCCGACCGTTCGGTCGGCGCAGTGTTCTTCGGCGACTACTATCTGATGGACTACGAGCTGATGGGCGGGAATGCGCGCAAAGCGATCGCCGCGCAGAGCACAAAATACGACGTGAAGGCATTCCTGCCGCCGGCGGTGCCGTTCGGCTCGCACCAATGGCCGACTTTGATCACCCCTGGCACCGGCCCGGCCTCGCTTGACGATCTGCCGTAACCGGAACGCGCGAAATGAACCTCAACACCATCACCGCGCTGCGCCGTCCTTCATCGGCAACTGAGATCGCGGAGTGGCGCGACGGCTTTGCCTGGCTCGCCGGCGGCACCTGGCTATTCTCCGAGCTGCAACCCGCGACCGACACGCTGATCGATCTTGGCCATCTCGACTGGGCGACGCTGGAGGCCTCGTCCGCAGGTCTCGACATCGGTGCGACTTGCCGTATCGCGGAGCTCTATCGCTTCGAGGCGTCCAAGGAATGGATCGCCGCTCCGCTGATCCGCGAGTGCTGCGATGCCCTGCTAGCTTCTTTCAAAATCTGGAACGCGGCCACAGTCGGAGGCAACATCTGCATGTCGCTGCCAGCGGGAGCAATGATCTCGCTGGTAGCCGCCCTCGAGGGGCGCTTCACGCTCTGGCCGCGTGAGGGAGCCCCGCGGGAGATACCGGCGATCGATTTCGTCACCGGCAACCACACTAACGTTCTGCGCCCCGGCGAATTGCTGCGCAAAATGCACCTGCCGGCTCCGGCACTTAAGAAGCGGGCTGTGCTGCGCCGGGCGTCCCTCACAAAACTTGGCCGTTCCGCCGCCTTGTTGATCGGCACCAGCGATCCGGTGCGGCAGGACCTGTTGCTCACGATCACTGCCGCAACCCCTCGCCCGGTGGAGCTTCGCTTTGAGGAAGTCCCATCCAGCGAAGCTCTGCGGCAGGCGATCGACGCGCGAATTACGGCGGACGGCTATTTCGCGGACGTCCACGGCAGCGCTGCGTACAAGCGTCACCTGACATACCATTTCGCGGAACAGATTCGCGCCCAAGTGGCGCAGCCGGAGGCCAGGTCATGAACGACATAGGGCGTTGGACCGGCCAGGCCACCGGCGCACTCGCCTTCAGCGTGAATCAACGCGGGTTCGAAGCCCGGCCGGAACCGGGCCAGTGCCTGCGTACGTTCCTGCGCGAGCATGGCTGTCTCGGCGTGAAGAAGGGCTGCGATGCCGGCGACTGCGGCGCTTGCACCGTCTGGCTCGACGGCACGCCAGTCCATTCCTGCCTGATGCCCGCTTTCCGTGCCGCCGGTCACGAAGTGACCACGATAGAAGGCTTAGCGGAGGACGGCGGCCTGCACCCGATGCAGCAGGCCTTCCTGGATGCACACGCATTCCAATGCGGCTTCTGCGCCGCCGGCATGGTTATGACCGCCGCTGCCCTGAACGCGGCGCAGCACGCCGACCTGCCTCACGCGCTCAAAGGTAATCTTTGCCGCTGTACCGGATACCGCGCCATCGCCGATGCCCTCGCCGGGGTGCGCTCCGCGGAGCAGGACATCGCCGGCCAAACCTGCGGGGCGAGTCTGCGCAACCCCTTCGCCGAGGCGATCGTCACCGGGCAAGCCCGTTACACGATGGATTTCCCAATGGAAGGGCTGCTGCACCTCAAGGTGCTACGGTCGCCGCATGCGCATGCGCGGATTCTTCGCATTCAACGTGAGCGAGCAGCTGCCGCGCCTGGCGTCGTCGAAATCTTTACTTGGGAAGAAGTGCCACGCCGCCTCTACAGCACCGCGACCCATGAGGATCACCTCGTCGATCCCGATGACACCTACGTGCTCGACAACGTAGTCCGCTTCGTGGGGCAGCGAGTTGCTGCGGTTGTCGCGGAAACAGAGGCGGCGGCCGAGGCGTCCTGCCGGTTGCTCGAGGTGGAGTACGAAATGCTGCCCGCCGTGTTCGACCCGGAGGCCGCGATGCGCCCGGATGCGCCGCTGCTGCACGAGAAAGGAATTGCCGCCCACGGCAATGTCTATGTCGATATCCACGGCGAAGTCGGCAGCACGGTTGAGGGTTTCGCTGCGGCCGATATCGTGCATGAGGGCGTCTATTCCACTTCCCGCGTGCAGCACGTGCATCTCGAAACGCACGGCTCGATCGCCTGGACCGGACCGGATGGGCGGGTCCATGTCCGCACCAGCTCGCAGGCGCCGTTCAT
>DATAPW010000381.1:0-2045 GCA_036265005.1 Acetobacteraceae bacterium
TTTGTAGGCACCGTCCCATAGATGCGTCTGCACCTCGTGGGTCTTTTCCTGCGGCACCGTGCCGCTCCCGAAGTTGGTGTTGGGCTCGTTGCTGCCCTCGAGCCAGACAATGCCGCACGCTGGATCGTGCTGCATCTGGATCATCGTCGGCACGTCCTTCTCGGAACCATCCGCGCCGACGCTGACGCTGACCTGGGTGCCGGGAAGTGCCGCCTGGATCTCGTGCAGCCACGGCTGCTGGAACGACTCGCGGCCGTGGTAGTGATACTCGCGGATGCGCAGGCGGAACCCGCTGTTGTTGGTGAGATATTTGAGCGCGGCGATCACCTGCTCGGGCCGATAATCCGCCGGCCAGGAGCCCCACACGTTGTGCTCGTCCATGGAGCTGAAGGTGTTGACGCCGAGCGTCTCGATGAGATCGGCAATGCGCTTGGCCTGCACACCGACGCCAGGATCAACGTCAGGATCAGGCGGCAGCGGCTCGGGCGTGGTGCCGTTTTCCTCCAGGGCGGTGACGCGGGCTTCAAGCGCGGCGAAGTCATCCATGCTGGGTACGTCGACCACGGTGCGTGCTCCTTTATGTGCGGCGTGCGGTGTCTCGTTGCAGCTCGACGGCGATTGCCTCCATGATCTCGATGCGGCGGTCTGCCTCGTACGGTTTAAGTTTTCCCGCCCGCACCTGCTGCGGGTAGATGTATTGGCGTTTCCTGATCTCGCGCTCGACCTCGCGAATCATCTCCTCCCGCGATACCGGCAGCAAATCCCCGAGCATATTCGGCCATCCTTTCTGCGACGAGTTTATGCGCCACCATCAGCAGCATCTCGGCGTCGGCGTCGGTCATCGCGTAGGCGATCTGCCACAGCTCGCCCATGGCCGCGCGCACCCCGTCTGACCAATCTTCCTGGGGCGGCGGTATTGGTGTCAGGTCGTCGAACTCGCGCGCGGCGCGGACCCCGCAGATCAGCGCGACGACCTCGGTGCCCTCGTCGCAGCGGCCCTCCCAGGCACGCACGATGGTGCCGTCCATGCTGAACATCTCATCAGTCGGTGTGACGGTGATCTCCATGTTGGCTCCTTTCCTCGAGGGGGCGCGCTTTCTCCGCCTCGATCGCACGCGCGGTCAGCCACCGTGCCCGCAGGATCTGGCGGGTTTGCCAGATGTGCTCTACCGCGGGCCTGTCATTCTTGGACACCCCGGCCCGCTCCACCGCCCGCAGCAGGTCGAGCAGCAGGCGGTCAGACCGCGGCGAGGTGAGCGTCGACCACCAGCCCGGCACCTCTCGCAGCCGGCTCACGGCGGCTACGCCGTCGCTTCGGTGGTTGCCTCCTCGGAGCTGGGCCACTCATCGCCCTGCTGCTCGGGCTGCGGCGCCATCCGCGCGAAGTGCGTTGCCAGCAGCTCGCTGACGCGGCGGCGGATCTCTGTCGGGGCTTTGGCGACGGCGTTGCGAACACTGACATGACCGCCGGCCTCGGTGACCTCGGTCTGGCTCTTGCAGCCGGCCAGCACGCGCTCGAGGTTGACGATCCAGACGGCCGGGTCCTGCTCGTCGAGCGGTGCCAGCCATGCCGTGTCGTAGGCGGTGGCGGCGACCTGGCGGCCCGGGCGCTGCATGTCGGCGGCGGCAGCGCGCTGCCGATCCATCGGCACCTCGCGATTGATCTGCTCGCGGCGGCTGCCGCCAAGCTGCTGGCCAAGCTGCGGTTCGTGTGTGAGCGTTGCCGGCGGCTTCTCGTGCTCGAGCGTGGGGCCGTCGAACTTGCCCTCCATCTCCTCGGCGGTCGGAATGCCGCCGCTGAACTCTGGGAACGCCATGCGCAGCGCCTGGGCCTCCGCACATTTGGCGAGCTGGCCATACGCACGCTTGCGCCACATCTTGTTGGGCGCGTCCGTCTTGCCAGTAGTCGCGTAGTTCTCCAGCCAGTATTCAACCGCGGTGAAATCACGCACCGCGCCGCGCACGAACCGCTGCACGGTGACCTTGCACCAGAGCGGATAGGTCACCTCGGTGCCGCCGAGGTTCTCGGTCACGTCGGGGCCGAA
>DATAPW010000382.1:0-5961 GCA_036265005.1 Acetobacteraceae bacterium
CGGCTAGTCCGGGAGTGCCCCTTCCATGAGACGTTTCCGTCGCCGCCTGCGTGATCGCGCCGCCGCCTTCCTTGCCGATTGGTCATTGCCGCGCCAATGGATCGGGCAGGATGTGATGGCTGAGGCGGCACAGAGCACCCACTCGCGCAAACTGCGGCCGCGGCTTGAACGGGCGGATCGGGTCGGCACGAGCATCTGCCCGTTCTGCGCGGTTGGTTGCGCTCAGCTCGTATACGCCAGGAACGGCAAGCCGATTCATATCGAGGGCGACCCGCGCAGTCCGGTGAATAATGGCACGCTGTGCCCAAAGGGGGCCGGGACGCTGGGCATGCTGCTGTCCGAGCAGCGCGTCAATCACGTCATGTATCGCGCGCCCTATGCCGATCGTTGGGAACGCAGGCCGCTTGACTGGGCGATGGAGCGGATCGCGCACCTGGTGAGGCAGACACGCGACGAGACATTTGTAGAGAGATTGTCGGACGGCAAGGTGGTAAACCACACGTTAGGCATTGGATCACTCGGCGGCGCGACGCTGGACAATGAAGAGAACTACCTAATCAAGAAGCTATTTGGCGGCGGTCTCGGCCTCGTCAACATCGAGAACCAGGCACGCATCTGACACTCGTCATCGGTACCCAGTCTGGGGACGACATTTGGACGAGGCGCGGCGACCATGGCGCTGTGGGATCTGGCGAACGCCGATGTCATCACGGTCATGGGCTCCAACATGGCGGAGAACCATCCGGTTGCCTTCCGCTTTGTGACACAGGCACAGCAGCGCGGCGCGACGGTGATCCACGTCGATCCGCGCTTCACCCGCACATCGGCCATGGCCAACATCCATGCCCCGATCCGCTCCGGGACCGACATAGCCTTCCTCGGCGGGCTCATCCGCTACATACTGTACGAGGACAAATGGTTCAAGGAGTTCGCGCTCGCCTTCACCAACATCGCGACGATCATCGACGACAGTTTCGTCGATGCCGAAGACGGCGGCGGTGTGTTCTCGGGCTTTCAGGAAGCCAGCGGCAGCTACCTGCAGGATAGCTGGCAGTACAAGGGCGAAATGGTGCCGCCTGCAATTGCCGAGCACTTCGTGCATGTTGCAGACAGCCAGGGTCGCGATGCCGAACTGACAAAACATCCGCCGCCAAGCGATCCAACGTTGCAGCATTCGAATTGCGTCTATCAGATCATGCGGCGGCATTATGCGCGCTATACGCCCGACATGGTGGAACGCGTCACCGGCTGTCCGGAGGCCATTTTCCTGCGCATCTGCGAGGCCATCACCGAGAATTCGGGGCGCGAGCGCACGGGTGCGTTCTGCTACGCCGTCGGCTGGACGCATCATGCATTCGGCGTGCAGATCATCCGTGCTGCGTCGATCATCCAAGGGCTGCTGGGCAATGTCGGCAGGCCTGGCGGCGGCGTGCTCGCCCTGCGCGGCCATTGCAGCATCCAGGGCAGCACGGATATCCCAACGCTCTACAACATGCTGCCGACCTATCTGCCGCAGCCCAACGCGTTCAGTCCGCATGCCACGCTGGAGGAATTCCTCAAGACGGAGACGGTGCCGACCGGCTGGTGGCACAATCTGCCAAAATACATGGTGTCGCTGCTGAAGGCCTGGTACGGCGAGCACGCGCAGCCGGAAAATGCGTTCTGCTACGAGCATCTGCCCAAACTGACCGGCGATCAGTCGCAACTGCCCATGACGCTCGCGATGGTGGAGGGCGTGGTGAAGGGCCAGTTCGTGTTGGGCCAGAATCCCGTGGTGGGCGCGGTGAACTCCGAGCTGGTGCAACGCGGTCTGGCCAGGCTGGAATGGCTGGTCGTGCGTGACTTCGCGATGACGGAGACTGCGAATTTCTGGCTGAAAGGCGGCATCGTGCAAAGCGGCGAGCTCTCCCCGCAGCGTATCGGCACCGAGGTGTTCTTCTTCCCCTCTGCCATGGCGGCAGAAAAGGAAGGCACGATGACCAACACGACGCGGTTGGTGCAGTGGCATGACAAGGTTTGCGATCCGCCTGGCGACAGCCGCTCGGATCTCTGGTTCCTCTATCATCTCGGCAATCGTCTGAAGGAAGTGTACGCCGATAGCCACGAACCGCGCGACGCGGCCATCCAGGCGCTGACCTGGGAGTATCCGGTGAGCGGCAGCATGGCGGAGCCGTCAGCGGCGGCGGTGCTGCGTGAGGTCAACGGCTACACCGTTGCCGATCGTAAGCAGCTCAAGAGTTTTCAGCAAATCAAGGACGATGGCAGCACGGCGTGCGGCGGCTGGATGTATTGCGGCATCTTTCCGGATGACGCCGACAACCGTTCGCGGGCGCGCAGGCCCGATGGCCCAGGCGACAACGGGGCACACCAGGGCTGGGCATTCGCATGGCCGGACAATCGGCGCACGCTGTACAATCGGGCTTCGGCAGACCTGCTTGGCCAGCCATGGTCGGAGCGCAAGCGCCTCGTCTGGTGGGATGCGGAGCGGGAAAAATGGACCGGCAACGACACGCCCGATTTCGTCCTGACCAAACGTCCGGACATGCGCCCCGACTGGAGCAAGCGGCCGCACGGCATGGACGCACTGGGCGGCAATGACCCGTTCATCATGGAAGCGGACGGCAGGTGTCTGCTGTTCGTGCCTTCAGGTCTCAAGGATGGACCGCTGCCGACGCATTACGAGCCGGTGGAGAGTCCGGTCGAGAATCAATTGTATCCACAGCAGACCAATCCCGCCGCCAAGCTGTGGCCGCGTCCGGGCAACGAGCTGCATGCGCCGCAGGACCCGCGGTTCCCCTACGTGTTCACCACCTACCGGCTCACCGAGCTGCACTGCGGCGGCATATCCTCGCGCGTGACGCCGCACACCGCGGAACTGCAGCCGGAGGCGTTCGTCGAACTGTCGCCGGAGCTGGCGGCGGAGTTGGGGATCGCCAACCTGGATTGGACGGTGCTTCGCACGGCACGCGGCGCGGTGGAGGTGAAGGCGCTGGTCACCGAGCGCATGCGACCGTTCATGACCGGCGGCAAGCGCGTGCACCAGGTCGGCATGCCGTGGGTATTCGGCTGGGAAGGCTATGCGCATGGTGCCATTGCCAACGTGCTGCTGGCGATATTCGGCGATCCCAACACGAGTATTCACACCACCAAGGCACTCACCTGTGCGCTGAGCAAAGGGCGGCTGCCGCAACCGGAGCCGGCGGAACGTGGTTGACACTGGCGAAGCGTTGGCGGCAATCGACAGGCTGCTGGTGGAGCGTCCGGAAAAGGTCGGACATGATTTCTCTGAGGCGACGCGCCGGCTGGTAGCCTTGCGCGAGCACTGCGTGAGCCGGTGGCGCGAGACGCAGTCGGAAGCCGATCGCCGAAACCTTGAGCGCGTGAATGCCGCGATCAGCGTCATCGTCGGCGGGCAATTCCCTCTCGGCAGCGTGCCATGGCCGACGATTGGGAAGGTGCGGGATGATTTGAGCGATCTCGTCGTCCGCTGAGGTCGGAAAGCAGAGTGCACAGCATGAGCCGCCACATCGCCGCTGCACTCGTGGCGCTTGCCGCGCTGGGCGGGGCAGCGGCATGGTGGTTGAGCGCCCCGCGTCCGGCGTTCGACGCGACGCAGACGGCGGCGTTGGAACAGGGCGGCGACGCCGCGCGTGGCAGGCGCATCTTCGACGCCGGCGATTGCGCGTCCTGCCACGCCTCGCCCGGTCAGCCGGACCGATTGCGTCTCGGCGGAGGGCTGGCGTTGGGGAGTCCGTTCGGAACCTTCTTTCCCCCCAACATCTCGCCCGATCCACGGGACGGGATCGGCCGCTGGCGGACCATCGATCTCGCCAACGCGTTGATGAGCGGCGTGTCGCCGGACGGCCGGCACTACTATCCGGCGCTGCCGTACACCAGCTACGCGCACATGCGCATCGAGGACGTACGCGACCTGATGGCGTATCTGCGGACACTGCCACCGGTGCA
Organism: Acetobacteraceae bacterium; assembly: GCA_036265005.1. Lineage (GTDB taxonomy): Bacteria > Pseudomonadota > Alphaproteobacteria > Acetobacterales > Acetobacteraceae > JAMXLO01. The sequence goes on from DATAPW010000382.1 coordinate 3,967, forward strand.
GGGGCGCGCCCCGCAACACGATCTGCCGTTTCCCTTCACCATCCGGCGCATGGTCGGCTTCTGGAAGCTGCTGTATTTCGCCCGCACGCCGATCAACGCCGATCCGGCGCATGATCATGCGTGGAATCGCGGTCACTATCTGGTGGACGCAGTGGCCCACTGCGCGGAATGTCATTCAGCCCGCAATCTGGCCAATGCGATCAAGGAATCCAGCCGCTTCGCCGGTGGCCACGATCAGGAGGGCGCCGGCTATGTGCCGAACATCACCCCGGCCGGCGTTGGCGGCTGGTCGCGCGACGACATGATCAGGGTGCTGACCGACGGGCAGACGCCGGAGAGGCGGAAGGTCGGTTCTTCGATGGCCGGCGTCGTCACCAACACGTCTGAACTGCCGCTGCCCGATCGGGAAGCCATAGCCAGTTACGTTCTGGCGCTTCCTGCCCGTCAATCTCCGGAAGCGGTGAAAGATCGCTGAGCATCAGCGGCTGTATAGCCACGCTGCGACATCGCGCGCCTCGGCGGAACTGATCCCGGTGACCGGCATGGCGGAGCGCGGGTCATGTGCCTGCGGCTCCACGATCCAGCCGATCAGGTTGCTCGCCGTGTTGGGAATCACACCGGCAATGAACACCCGCTTGCGCAGCTCGGACAACGGCCCGCCCACCTGCCCATCGGCACCAGGCACGCCCGGAATCGTGTGGCATCCCGCACAGCCGTAGCGGATCATCAGGGTCGCCGCCCGCGCCGGCTCACCGCCGGTCATGGCGCGTGCCGCGGCGTCCCGCTCGCTTGCCTCATTCCATTGCTGCGTTGCGAGCCACAGCGTCGTGGCGAGTACGATCACCGCACATGCAGCGATCAGCCACGAAGCTGAGAAGACGCCGGTTAGTTCGTGCCGTTTCGGCGCAGACGGCCTAGCCGGCTGGTGCCGGAGCAAGAGTGCGGACAGCAGCAGGCTGCCCAGCAGCAGGACACTACGGCGAACGGAGCGCATGGCCCCGCCTCCAGACATCGCCCGACTGGCGTACCCACAGCGCGGCGAACACCAGCGCAGCACCGGCGTAGACCGTGCCGGCGGGTACCCACATCACCAGGCCCGCCAACTGCTGATCCTCCAGCGGCGTCAGATGCCATAGCGGCGCCAGCGCCGACTGACCTGGGTAGAGCACGCGCGGAACCAGTACCAGCAGCGCGCCCAGGATTGTGGTGTGAACCATGGTGACGAACAGGTGCAGCACGGCCGCGCCTCTATCGGCGCGCCGCACCAGTGCCCACCAGAAGGCGAGCGCGCTGAGCAGGAAACTCAGGTGCTGCAGGCGATGCAGGCTTAGATCCGCCACTGCGTCGTCGAACAGCACCGGCGCATGCCAGAACCAGATCACCGCGCCGTGCCAGGCGGTGGCGGACACAGGCGCAGTCAGCGCGCTCCAGCCGGTGCGCACCGCCGGCGAGCGTCCTACACGCCCCAGCCATCGTCGCAGCGGCAAGGGGAATGCCCACAGGAACGCGTGCATCGGCCGCGCGAGCACCAGAAGCGGTGCGGCAACGGCCATAATCATTTCGTGCTCGATCATATGCGCGGTGAACAGCTGTTCGCCCAGCCAGTGCAGCGGCGACAGCAGGCTGAGGGCGAGGATTGTCCATCCGGCGCCGTAGCACGCGGCCTGCCAGCGCCTTATCCCACGGCCGATGCCGGCGCGCCGCCACAACGCAACGAGACCAACGCCGTAAAGCGTCGCTGACAGCAGCAGCAGCGTCACCACCCACGGGTCGAACGTCCAGACACTGGCACTGGCATGCGCCCAGGCAGTCGAGGGCAGCAACACCGGCAGCCCGGTCCATCGCAGCGCGCGCGTCATCGCTCGCAGCCTGTGAGGATGAATCCCGCCGCGGCCTGCAACGCGATCGCGAACGCAAGCAGCAGCGCGAGCAGGCTGCCTACGGCGCAGGCAAACCGTCCCGTGCGGCTGAGCACCCTGCTTCTCCAGCAGATGC
>DATAPW010000383.1:0-12789 GCA_036265005.1 Acetobacteraceae bacterium
TTGTCCGCGGTCACATGGCGCTCCCGGGCGATCCTGGCCGTGTCGTTCACAAGGCGCGGGAAGCGCCGACTGTGAGGCTCCACGGTTTCGCTGGCAGATCGCGGGCTCATGTGATCCTTGATCGCTATTGACATTCAGCCGGCCACGTTGCCGCAGGCGACCGACCCGCCGATGCGCACACCGGCTGGCCTTCGCCATCTAGTCCGCCAGGCTCTCCGGATCAAGCGCGTTGTCACCTGGTTGTCATGAAGATACGATTCGTCCCGCACATGCGCCTGGCCATGGGCACGCGGCCGGTGTCATTGCGGGCGGGACTCATCTGTCCGACTTTCACCGCCAGACAGAAGAATGCGGTGCGGTCAGATCGCCACGCGGACCCCGAGTTCCACCACGCGGTCGGACGGAATGCGGAAGAATTCGGTTGCCGGGACCGCATTGCGCGCCAGCACCAGGAACAGCCAGAGCCGCCACCACGGCATCTTCGGCACCATCGCCGGCACCAGCACCTCGCGTCCCAGGAAGTAGCTCGCCTGCATCGGATCGAACGCCACGCCGCGCGCGTTCAGGTCCTCGAGCTCGCGCGGAATGTTCGGGCTTTCCATGAACCCATAGCGCAGCACCACGCGATGGATGCCCGGCGCCAGTTCCGACACCTCGATCCGCCGCTCCGCGCCGACTTCGGGTTCATCCACGTTCTGCACCGTCACGAACAGCACCCGTTCGTGCAGCACCTTGTTGTGCTTGAGGTTGTGCAGCAGAGATGTCGGCACGTAGTCTGGGTTGCCGGTGAGGAACACCGCCATGCCCGGCACCCGCACGGTGCGCGACTGCGGCAGCCGCGCCAGGAATGGCGCCAGCGGCAGGCTGTCCTGCTTCCAGCGCGCCAGCAGCAGGTCGCGGCCGCGCTTCCACGACGTCATCAGCGCGGTCAGCGCAATGCCGAGTACCAGCGGCACCCAGCCGCCTTCCAGCACCTTCAGCGTATTGGCGGAGAAGAATATCAGGTCGATCAGGAAGAACCCGCCGAACACCGCTATCGCGGCGACCCGCGACCAGTGGAACTGCCGGCGGAACACCACCATGGCCAGCACGCAGGTGCACAGGAACGTGCCGGTGACGGCGATGCCGTAGGCCGATGCCAGGTTGTCCGATGTCTTGAACGCCAGCACCAGGATCAGCACGCCGATCGCCAGCATCGTATTGACCTGCGGCACGTAGATCTGGCCTTCCTCGGTGATCGAGGTGTGGCGCACCGTCATGCGCGGCAGGAAGCCGAGTTGCATGCATTGCCGGGCGACGGAGTAGGCGCCGGAGATCACCGCCTGGCTGGCGATCACCGTCGCGACCGTCGCGAGGATCACCAGGGGCAGCCGCAGCCAGTGCGGCGCCATCAGGAAGAACGGGTTCTGGATCGCGTCGGGGTGGCTGATGGTCAGCGCACCCTGGCCGAAATAGTTCAGCACCAGGCTGGGCAGCACGAAAAACGTCCAGGTCAGCCGGATCGGATGGGCACCGAAATGTCCCATATCGGCATACAAAGCCTCCGCCCCGGTCACGCACAGCACGACCGCACCCAGCACGATGAAGGCCAGTCCTTTGTACTGGATGCAGAGCAGCACGGCGTAACTCGGCGAAACCGCCAGCAGCACGAACGGATACTGCACGATCTCGATCAGGCCGAGGACGCCGATCACGACGAACCACACCGCCATCACGGGGCCGAACACCCGACCGACGCTGGTGGTGCCGCGCCATTGCATGGCGAACAGCAGCACAATCACCACCACGCAGATCGGCAGGACATATTGCTGGAGCTCCGGCGTGGAGACCTCGAGGCCCTCGACCGCCGACAGCACCGAAATCGCCGGCGTGATCACGCCATCGCCGAAGAACAGACAGGCGCCGGCGATTCCCACCAGTGCCAGGGCGCTGCGCATGCCGGTGCCGACTGAAACCCGCTGCGCCAGCGCCATCAGTGCCAGGATGCCGCCCTCGCCGCGGTTGTCCGCGTGCATGATGAGCATGACGTATTTCACCGTGACGATCAGCACGAGCGACCAGAAGATCAGAGAGAGGATGCCCATGATCTCGATCGTGGCGATCGGCACGCTGCCGAACAGTTGCAGGCTGGCCTTGAAGGCGTACAGCGGGCTAGTGCCGATGTCGCCGTAGACGACGCCCAGCACGGCAAGCAGCATGCCGACCTGCGGCATCGGCTTGCGCAGTCCGCCGGCCGCCGTCGCCACGGTCATCGGTGGACCGTGGGCCAATGCCGGCCGTGATGCTCTGCGATCATGGGCTGCCTCCGCATGACCCCGTCACCCGCTCAGCCGGGCCGCGGACGCATACGCGCCCGGCCAGATTGAAACAAGCACCGAGAACGGGATCGGGTTGCCAACGGCCGGCGGCAACGGTTAACGTCCATTGCATGAGCGACCTTACCGCACCGCGGGACGCCTCCCGCCCACGCACCCGCTGGGGCTGGTTCGTCGCCCTCGGCGTTGCGCAACTGGTACTCGGCATCATTGCCTGGTTCGATGTCATCGCCTTCACCATAGCCGGCACGATCTTCATCGGCGCCCTGCTGCTGGTGGCCGGCGTCTTCCAGGTGATTCACGCCTTCATGGATCGCGAGTGGGGCGCCTTCGCACTGCACGTCCTGGTCGGGGTGCTGTACATCATCGGCGGATTCCTGCTGATGGATGAGCCGTTGCAGGGGTCGGTGGTCATCACGATCCTGGTTGCCGCGGCGCTGGTCATTGGCGGCATCTTGCGGATCGCCATCGGCGTGCAGCACCGCCACGCGCCGGGCTGGGCCCTGCTGATCGTCAGCGGCGTGATCAGCCTGCTGGTCGGTGTGATGCTGTACATGACGCTGCCCTGGTCCGGCCTGTGGGTGGTCGGCACGCTGATCGCCGTGGAACTGATCATGCACGGCGTATCCTGGGTGCAGTTCGGCCTGGCCCTGCGGCGGTCGGCGTAAGCCGAACCATCGATCTCATGCCGATGGCCGCCTGACGCCCACCGGCTTTGCGATAGGCAATCCTGCGGGCGCCTCGCCCTACGGCCACGCGGTGGCGAACGATTCCGGTCCGGCGTCCTTGATCGGCAGCGACTTGCCCTGCGTCAGCTTGTGGCCATCCCAGCGGAACACATTGATTTCGCGATCCGCCATGCTCTGCACGAGAATGGTCTTGCCATCGCGCGAGAATGCGATCGCCTCGTTCCACGGTCCGATCGGCGCGGTCGCCACGCGCGCCAGCGTCTGGCCCTTGACTGCGAATATTGTCAGCAGCCCCTTGTCCTGGTGGAACGGGTGGCTGGGCGGCTTGGTCGTACCATACTCGGCGCCGACCGCCAGGTACTTGCCGTCCGGCGAGAACTTCAGCGGTTCCGGCCCACTCGGCACGCCCGTCGTCTCCACCACACGGAACGGCTTGGAATTCAGGTCGATCAGGCTGACCGAATCCTGATCGCCATCGCCGCGACCCATGTTGGACACCGCAGCCAGCGTACCGGCCGCGTTGATGTCCATCGTGTAGGGCGCCAGGCCGGTGGTCAGCGGCCGCGGATCGACGGTGACGTTGCTGCCGTCGATGTGCAGCACACTGACCATGTTGTCGCCGCTACGCGTCAGCAGCGCCGTCCTGCCGTCATGTGAGAAGCCGATGCCACTCGGCAGCGAGGCCTTGTTGCCGAGATCGACCTTGCCGACCGAGGTCAGTTGCTTGTCTGCCACGGTGAACACCGACACTGTGCCTTCGGTGCGGTTGGCGATCAGCGCCAGCTTGCCGTCGGGCGAGACCCGCACAGTGGTGGCGCCGGCGCCGGCGGTCAGGCTCTGCGTGATCTTCGGCGGGCTGCTGGTGAGGTCGATCACGCTGACCCGGTCATCCGGTCCGGTGCCGCCTTTGCCCTGCGGGTCGACCTTGCTTGCCGATGTAACGATCGCCCAGCTTTCGTCCTTGGCGATCCAGGCTGCCGTCGGCGGCCCGACCACGCTGCCCGGCGCCTCGATCGTGGCCTTGATCGTCGGCGGATACTTGCTGACGTCGATAATGCTGACGGTATCCGGATGGACTTCCTTCGGCGCGACCAGGGTCTTTTCCGCGTCCTGCACGCTGTGCCCGTCATTCGACGACAGCACGATGTCGGCACGTGCCGCGCCCGGCAGCATTACTGCCAGCAGCGACGCGGCAAGCACACAGGCTGCCCATTCCATCCGTTCTTGTTGCATGCGCGTTCCCCTTCGCAGGCGTTCAGCCCAGTTGGCCGTCCAGCTGGACCGTCATCAGGATCAGTTCGTGGTCACTCAGCACGCTGGCATCCTCGCCGAGTGCCGGCACCACCAGCGGATCACGCACCGTGCAGCCGCGTGTACAGAACCAGTCGAGCTGGCGCGTGCCCTCGCTCTGGCTCCACGTGCTGCTGCGCGTGGTCGGCTTCGCCAGATTGCCGGCCGCCCAGTCATAGCCGCGCGCCGCCGCCATGGCGAACAACGGCTCGCCCTTGTCGTCACAGCCACCCGGGCCGACATGCGTGTTCAGGTCGCCACCGATCACGACAGGCAACACACCGGCATAGGCATCGAGCGCATCGAGCAGTGTGCGCATCTGCGCGGCGCGGCCGTTGCCGTCCGTGCGATTTTCCAGGTGCACCGAGCAGGCGACGAAGCGCGATGCACCGACAGCGAACGTGGCAGCGACAGCCATTCGATTGCCGATGCGCCGTTGACGGCCAGCCGGCGCGATGTACCAGTCCGCCATCTCATCCAGGCGAATGACCGCCGGCGCCTCGATCGTCAGCGCCGAGACCAGGCCGTTGCCATGGAAGCCTTCGGTGTTGCCGCTGCCGTTCGTCGGAAAGCCCGGAGGCGGCGCCATCGGCACCAGTTCTAGGAATTCCAGCGCGTAGCAGTAGCCGCAGCCGAGTTGCGCGGCGACCCGACCGATGGTGTGCACCTGCCCGGTACGCAGCACGCCGACATCCATCTCGGTCAGCAACGCGAGATCCACCTGGTGGCGTTGCAGGATGCGGGCAGCCGCCTCCGGGTACAGGCAGCGTTCGAGGTTCCACGCGGCGATCCGGATCGCCTTCGCAGGCTGCCGCGTGGTCGCTGCCTGCTGCACCTCGATCTCATGGAACGCGGCGACGCCGGCATGTGCGGCGGCATGGGCGTCGCGGGTCGGCGGCAAGGCGAGGAAGCCGTCGCGCAGCAACGGCGGCACCGGCGTCAGCCGATCCGCAACCTGGTGCCAGACGCCGACGACAGCTTCCATGGTTCAGGTGCGCACCGATTTCTGGAAATCGCGCAGCACCTTGTTGCCGCGTTCCACCGCATTGTCGAGCGCCTGCTTCGCACCCTGTTGGCCGCCGAAGGCCTTCTCGGATTCCTCCTCGATGATGGTGCGGATCTCCGGCATGCGGCCGAGATGGAAGCCGCGCGAGTTGTCGGTGATCTGGCCGCGGGTGAGCTGCTTCACCGGCAGGTCGGTGCCCGGGTTCTGCTCGAACCAGCCCTGCTTCTGCAACATCTCGAAGCCGGCGTGGGTCATCGGGATGTAGCCGGTGCCGGTGCTCCATTGCGCATCCTGCTGCGGCTGGCCAAGGAACTGCAGGAACTGTGCAACGCCGCGATACTCTGCGCTGTCGCGCTTTGGTGCGGTGAGCACCCAGAAGCTGGCACCGCCGATAGCCGAGTTGATCGGCTGGCGAATCACCTCGGGATCGTATGGCAGGAATGCCGGCGCCCAGCGGAATTTCGTACTGCGCTTCAGGTCGCCGCGCAACGCCGATGTGCTGCACGCCATCGCCGACTGGCCGTTGAGGAACGCACCGTCGCCGACGCCGTCGCGCCCGGTGTAGTGGAACGAGTTGTCCTTCGCCATATCGATCAGCCGCTGCAGATGCTTCACGAACGGCGGGCTGTTGACCTTCAACACCGCGTCGAGGCCCTTGAAGCCATTGGCCTCGGTGGCGAAGGGCAGGTCGTGGATTGCGCCGTACTGCTCGAACTGCGACCACACAACCGATGCAATGGTCACGCCGAACGGCGCCGCGTCCTTCTGGCGCACCGTGCGCATCACCGTCTCTACGTCCTGCCAGGTCGCCGGCTGCCGCTGCGGATCAAGCCCCGCCTTCTCCAGCACATCGAGATTGTACCAGGCGATCGCCGTGGAGGAATTGAACGGCATGGACGCCAGCTTGCCGTCCGCCGTGCTGTAATAGCCACGCACCGCCGGGATGTAGCCGTTGGCATCAATCGCCACGCCGGTTTCCTGCGCGAGCTGCCAGACCGGCTTGATCACCGGACCGGAGGTCAGCATCGTCTCGGTACCGACCTCGAAGACCTGCGCGATATGCGGCGCCTGGCCGGCCCGCCACGCTGCGACCACCGAGGTGAGCAGGTCCTTATAGGCACCCTTGAACAGGCCGGTGACCTCGACGCCGTCCTGGCTGGCGTTGAATGCTGCGATCAGCTTGTTGAGTTCCTCGCCGAGTGCAGCGCTCATGGCGTGCCACAGCGTGACGCGTGTCTTCTCCGCGGCGCGCACCGGGGCTGCGACGGCAAGCGCGCCGGTCGTGGCCAGCAGCGTGCGTCGGGTCATGGCCATGGCGGGTCTCCGCATCATGCCGGGTAGATGCGGCGGAACACGGCGGGCGAACCTTCGTCCAAGCGCACATGGGGCCGCATGCGAGCGTTCCACGGATTGCCGTTGCGTGCACGGTCCCATTCGGGCGTATCGGGCACGCCGGCATTTTCGAATTCGTAGACCGTGAGGTATTTCGGCAGGCCTTCGACCGCGAGGTAGCGGCGCGCACGAATGCATCCGGGTACCGTGAGATAGCCCGGAATATAGGCTGTGTTGTACCAGTCGTTGAACTCTTCCTCCATGGCAGCCGCGATATCGATGCGGCCCATTTGCAGGAATGGCGCCGGCCCCACGGTGTTCTCGATCGGGTTGGTCTTGACCGGAAAAATCTGGCGGTAGCCGTTCAGCAGGTAGTTGCGCCCGACAAACCCGCCTGACGCCTTGGTCCGCGCCGGCGAAGGCTGATAGCGCACGGTATCGAGGAACGCGGCACTGCGCAGCACGTTATGGTCCTCGAGCTCGTACATCGCCAGGTATTTGGGTGCGCCGCGCAACGCTGCATAGCGTGCGGCGCTGAGGAAACCCGGCACGGCCAACAGGCGGCCGATGTGCTCCTCGTTGTACCAGTGGTTGAATTCGTCCTCGTAAGCCGGATCGACATCCATCCAGGCCATCAGCAGCCCGGTACCGCGGGTCTTCGCCATGTACGTTCCTCCGGTTCTTGCGACGGATGGTAGAGCATGTCCGGGCTGGCTGGAATTGCGCCCGGACGATGGGTTCCGCTGCGCTCCACTCACCCGTCCGCCATTGACGCCCACGCCATCGCCACACCAGGATACCCGCAGGAGGGACGTGCCATGGCCCGACTGGTCGCTGCTTTCGGTTCGTCACACAGCCCTATGCTGGCCTCGCGCATCGAGGATTGGCAGAGCGGCTTCCTGGCGCGCGACCAGGCGCGCCAGTTCGTCGATCTCGACGGCAATGAGTGCAGCTACAGCGAACTGCTGGCGCGCGCGCCGGCGGACGCAGTGCAGCGCATTGCGCCGGAGCACCTGGCGCGGCGTCACGGCGAAGCGATGGCGGCGATCGCCCGGCTGCGCGACGACGTGGCGGCGGCGAGCTTGGATACGCTGATCGTGGTAGGCGACGACCAGGAAGAGCTGTTCCACCACGACAACATGCCGGCGATCGGCATCTATTACGGCGACACGATCCGCGCGCGCATGCCGTACCAGAAGGAGATCGTCGAAGGCGACTATGCCTGCGATGCCGCGCTGGCGCGCCACCTGATCGCGTCGCTGCAACACGATGGCTTCGACCTCTCGGTCATGCGCACGCTCACCGAAGGACGTCGCGAGGGCCATGCGTACTCCTTCGTCCACCGGTTCTACCTGCCGGACGGCGGCGTGCCGATCGTGCCGGTGTTCCTCAACGCCTACTACCCGCCGAACCAGCCCTCGCCGGCGCGTTGCCTGGCGCTGGGCGAGGCCATGCAACGGGCGATCGCCGCGTACCCCCAGGATGCGCGCATCGGCGTCATGGCGTCCGGCGGGCTCAGCCATTTCGTGGTGGACGAGTCGTTCGACCTGTCGTTGATCGATGCGCTGCGCCGCAAGGATGCCGCGTTCTTCCGCAACGCGCCGCTGCGCAAGCTGATGTCGGGCAGTTCGGAGATCCGCAACTGGATCTGCCTCGCCGGCGCGGTGGGCGCGCTCGACATGACGTGGTCGAGCTATGTGCCGGGCTACCGCACGCCGGCACTCAGCGGCACCGGACTGTCGTTTGCCAGCTTCCGGTGAGCGGCGTCAGATGCCGTCGAGCGGCACCTCGCCGTCCAGCACCACGAGCCGGTGGCTGAACAGCCATTCGCCATCGACCTTCATCAACCGGCAATCGTAGCGGCCTGGCGGCATCAGCTCGGTCTTGCCGCCGCGCGTCATGACGTTGAGCAGATAGCAGGTGGCGTGCGCCTGGTCGCCATTCACCTGCACCGCCAGGTTCGAGATGAAATGCCGCAACTGCGATCCGCGTTCGCGGAACCGCGCGAAGCGTTCGGCGAATTCGCGGATGCCCTGGCGTCCCGCATACACGCCCACCGCCGGGCTTTCCAATGCGCCGTCCTCGGTGAAGCAGCCGACAATCGTCTCCACATCGCCGGCATCGAGTGCCGTCGTGTAGCGCACGAACAGATCGTTGATCATCGTCCTGTCATCCATGGCTTCCTGCGTATCGCCGCCAGCTTGCGGAGTCGAGGGCATGGGTCCTAACGTCCCCGCCGCAATCGACAGGGAGGCGACCGATGATCATCGAAATGCGCACCTACACATTGAAGCCGGGCAACATCCCGACATTTGAGGAACGCTTCGGCGGGGCTCTCGCCATCCGCCAGAAGTTCTCCAAGCTCGCCGCGTTCTGGCACACCGAGGTCGGCCCGCTGAACCAGGTGATCCATGTCTGGCCATACGAGTCGCTCGACGAACGCGCCCGCGTGCGCGCCGAGGCATCAAAGGCCGAAGGCTGGCCGCCGAACACGCGCGAACTCACCATCGAGCAGAAGAGCGAGATCTTCCTGCCGGCGGCATTCTCTCCGCCGCTCGAGCCACGCCAGCTTGGCGGGATCTACGAGATCCGCATGTACACCTACGCGCCCGGCACGCTGCCCGCGGTGATGGAGCGCTGGGCCGAGAAGGTCCCCGGCCGCATCGCGCTGTCGCCGCTGGTCGGCGCCTGGCACTCGGAACTCGGCGGCCTGAACAAGTGGTGCCACATCTGGGCCTACAAGGATGCCGCCGAACGCCAGCGCATCCGTGGCGAAGCCGTCGCCAAGGGCATCTGGCCGCCGGGCTCGCCTCCGGGCGCGCTGCTGAAGCAGGAGAACATGCTGGTGGTGCCGGCGGCGTTCTCGCCGCTGAAGTAATCCGCCCCCAGTCCCGCGAAGCGGGGAGGGGCTCTGGCACGCTTCATGCTGCAACTCCGATGACCTCGGTCACGGGAGTTGCAGCATGTTTCCACTCATGATCATCGGCGGCGTCATCGGCGCAGTGGCGACCGCCGTCAAAGGCGGCGCGTGGCTGTCCGACCAGATCAGCGCGACGCAATCATCAGCCTCGGTCGGCGGCAAGCCTTCGCCGTTCGAAGCGGCGCTGGCGGCACAAGCCGCCGGGCAGACAATGCCGGCGGGCAAAGCCGCACTGCCACCGACCGCACTGGTCCAGCCGACCCATGGCACCGACTACGATGCGCTGGCGCGGATGAACGCCGGCATCGTCGCCTACAACCATGTCGGCGAACACCACGGCAAACACGACGCCGCGCCGACCGGCCTGGACTAATACCAAAGCTCGTCGATGGCGACTCATCGGTCAGGATCGCCGGCGGACGCACGCCGTCAGCAGTTCCAGGGTCAGGCCGACGCCGATGCCCCAGGGCGTCAGGATCGCCAGCACGACCAGCATGCCCTGCGGCTGCCAGCCGCCGGCGACCGGCTCGCCTTTGATCGGCGATACGATGAACCAGTAGGCGAAGGCGGCAACCCAGCCGAGCAGCAGGCCGGAGAGCCAGGACGGCATCGCCAGCTTCGGCCGCAGCAGGCCGTAACCCAGGCCCCACAACCCGCCCCAGAAGCACAGGTCGAGGGTCAGCGGCACGCCCAGCGGCGGCACCGGATCCATTGGATACGGTGGCGGCATCAGGCCGGCGAGATGCAGCAGCGCCCAGGCGCCCTGGTGGAACACCAGGACGGCAATGGCGCCGGCGACGAACCCGAGCACCATGCGCATCGGCGGCACCGGGCCGTTCAGAGCGGCTTGCCCGGATCGGTGGACAGGCGTTCGGCCGCGGTCTGGTTGGAGGCCGCGCCGCAGCGATCTGCCTCCGGGCTCCAGCCGCGCTTGGTGAACGCGCCGCCCGGCGCGACGGCAAGCAGGTCGTCCCAGCCGTCGGTATAGATCACCCGCACGGCGGCGCCGTCCCAGCGCCAGATGCCATGTTCGCCGCCCTCCGCGTCGGTGGCGGCGGTCTGGTCAGCGGCGAGCCGCGCGGTGAACGGCGTGCCGTCGGCGTGACGGAAGCGCCAGCGGCCGACCGGGTCGAACGGATGCTGCGGCGATTGCTGCGCCTGCGTCGGGATGGCGCCCGCGGCGAGCAGGGCGATGGCAGTGACAAGGCGTGTGGCTTGCGAAGGCATGACTGGGTCCTCTCGCCGGTTGGTAGGGTAAGATCGGAATTGCCTGGCCGCGGGTCGCCGCGTCGGTTGTGCCGCGGCTTCGTCCCGCTCTACGGTCGGCCCGGCGAAACAACTGTCGCGTCACGAAGGATATCACATGCGAACAATCACCCTGGCCTGCGCTGCCGCATTCGCCGGCGGCCTCGCCGTTGCTGCCGCCGGCGCCCGGGCGGATGACCTGCCGCAGCGCAAGGCCGGCCTGTGGGAGATCACCATGCACATGGCGACGGGCAACATGCCGATGCAGACCTTGAAGTTCTGCACCGATGCGGCGACCGACGCCGAGATGTACAAGTTCGGCATGAACACGATGCAGGGGATGTGCAGCCGCTACGACATCCACCGCAACGGCGCCGTGGCGACCATCGATACCGAGTGCAAGATGGGCGACATGAAGATGACGTCGCGCTCGGTGATGACGTTCACCGGCGACGCCGCGTACAAGACCGACATTCAATCGCATTTCGACCCGCCGATGATGGGCCACGCCGATTCGTCGATGACGCAGGAGGCGAAGTGGACCGGCCCGTGCCCGGCCGACATGCAGCCGGGCGACATGGTCGGGCCGAACGGCATGAAGATGAACATGAAGTCGATGGCGAAGTGACGGTGGACGCGATCGCCGACGAGGCCGGAGCCTTCTGGAGCCGCGTCGGGCGGCATCTGCTGGGCTATGGCGGCGACTTCGTGCCGTTCGTGCCGGTGCGCGCCGAGGGCTCGTTCCTGTACGACAAGGCGGGCCGCCGGGTGCTGGACTTCACCTCCGGCCAGATGAGCGCGATCCTCGGCCATTCGCATCCCGACATCGTCGCCACGGTGCGCGAGGCGGTCGGCCGGCTGGACCACCTGTTCTCGTCGATGCTGTCGGCGCCGGTGGTGGACCTGGCCGAGGCGCTGGCCGGGCTGGTGCCCGACCTGCCGCGGGTGATGCTGCTGTCCACCGGCGGGGAGGCCAACGAGGCGGCGATCCGGCTGGCCAAGCTGGTCACCGGCCGATGGGAGATCGTCGGCTTCGCGCAGTCCTGGCACGGCATGACCGGCGGCGCGGCGGCGGCGACCTACAAGGCCGGCCGGCGGGGCATCGGCCCGCTGGCGCCGGGCAACTTCGCCATCCCGGCGCCGAATGCCTATCGCCCGCGCTTCGCCGGGGTGAGCTGGCAGCAGGAACTCGACGATGCGTTCGACCAACTGGACCGGCAATGCACCGGCAACCTCGCGGCGTTCATCGCCGAGCCGATCCTGTCGAGCGGCGGGGTGATCGACCTGCCGCTCGGCTACCTGGCGGCCCTGGCGGCGCATTGCCGGGCGCGCGGGATGTTGCTGATCCTGGATGAGGCGCAGACCGGCGTGGGGCGCACCGGGCTGATGTTCGCGTTCGAGCGCGACGGCGTGGTGCCGGACATCCTGACGCTGTCGAAGACGCTGGGCGCCGGGCTGCCGCTGTCGGCGGTGATGACCGGCGACGCCATCGCTGACGAGGCGAAGGCGCGGGAATTCCTGTTCTACACGACGCATGTCAACGATCCGCTGCCGGCCGCGGTCGGGCTGAAGGTGCTGGAGGTGGTGCAGCGCGATGGTCTCGCGGCGCGGGCCGGGGTGATGGGCGCGCGGCTGACGGCCGGGCTGCGCGGGCTGCAGCAACGCTATGCCTGCGTCGGCGACGTGCGCGGGCGCGGGCTGCTGCTGGGGCTCGAGTTCTCCGCCAGCGGCGGGCACGATGCGGCGACGGTCTCGGATGCAGTGACGGACCTGGCGCTGGAACTCGGGCTGTCGGCGAACATCGTGCGGGCCGGCGCATCAGGCGGGGTAATGCGGATCGCGCCGCCGCTGACGGTGAGCGAGGCGGAGGTGGATCTCGGGGTGGCGTTGCTGGGGGAGGCAATCGGGAAGGTGGTGGCGGCGGACTGATCGAGTCTCACGACGCGTGGCGTGGGACAAATGTTCGTGCCGTGAGAGGCTGTCATTGCGAGC
>DATAPW010000384.1:0-4695 GCA_036265005.1 Acetobacteraceae bacterium
CGGCACAGCGCGCTCGACATCATTGAGGAAGCGGATGAACTCCTCGTGCCGATGCTGCTGCCTGCAGCGACCGATCACGGTGCCGTCGAGCACGTTGAGTGCGGCAAACAACGTCGTCGTGCCGTGACGCTTGTAGTCGTGCGTCATGGTGCCGCAGCGGCCGGGCTTGAGGCAGGCCCGGCTGGGTGCGGTCGAGCGCCTGGATTTGGCTCTTCTCGTCGATCGAGAGGACCACGGCGTGGGTCGGCGGATCGACATAGAGGCCGACGATGTCGGTCAGCTTGGCGGCGAAGTCAGGGTCGCGCGAGCGTTTGAAGGTGCGGACCCGATGCGGCTGGAGGTCGTGAGCGTCCCAAATGCGCTGCACCGATCGCAGGGAAATGCCGGCGGCTTTGGCCATGGCCCGACCGGTCCAGTGCGTCGCCTGGTGCGGCGGATCGGCACAGGTCAACGCCACCACACGCGCCACCGTCTCGGCGGCAATCGGCGGCTTGCCGGGCTTGCGCGTCTTGTCGCGCAGCAGACCGTCGACGCCCTCTTCCGCGAAACGTTGCTGCCAACGCCACACCATCGGACGACTGACCGCGAGCCGCGCCGCAACACGCTGAACCGGATCGCCATCCACCGACGCCAGCACCACCCGCGCCCGCTCCGCGTGCTTCCGCGGCCGGTTGCGATCCGAAGCGATCGCCTCCAGTTGCCCTGTATCGGATGCTCTCACGATCACGCAAACGGTCTGTGCCATGTGGGGAGAATCGCATGGCTTTCTGCCCCTGTGAATCGGCAGAATGCGCCAGAGCACTAGGCGTATACATATTGAAGGGATTTGGCGGACCTGACACGATCCACACGTATGACCATCGCACCGGAAGAGCGTGCGGTTGCGTTCGCGCATGCTCGCTTGCCTATCAGCGGGTTTTTCTTAACATTTTGCACCATTGCACATGAACCACCTGCGGCGGCTTTCGGCGCCCGGGAGCTCAGACTTTGCCTCCCCCCGGGCCAGGGATAAGGCTGGACGCCTCTGAAACGATGGGGCCGCTAGGGGGGTTGGTCGCCGCCAGAAGCGCGAGCCGCTGGCGGTGCGTCTGAGCGCGTACTCCAGCGATGTCCGTTATCGACCGGATTTCCGCTCGCATCACTGACCTGCTCTGATTCTTCGGACGGTTGTTAACTTGGGAGATCGGCCTCCGCTTTCTCCGTGTGCCCATGGATGGGCGGTGGCGCAACGGGCCGGGACGCGTAGGCCCCACATACCGCAGCGTCCCGGCCCGTTGCTTCGCGGGACGCTGCTCGTGCCACGCCGGCGGAGAATGCCGCCGGCGTCAGATAGCCCAGGCTTGAATGCGGACGCACTTCGTTGAAGTGCCGCTGCCACGTCTCGATCACCACCTTCGCCTCCGCTCGGGAACGGAACCATTCGAGGCTGAGGCATTCGGCTTTAGGTAGCAAGCGCACCAACTTGGCGGCTGTTCTGGAGCGCTATATGGTCGTTTGATTGGCGGTATGGCCGATCCGCTTGTGGTTCAGTCGCTGAGAGATATGCGGGCCGAGATCCTGGGTCGGATTGCGGCCTATGAGGCGCGGATCGTTGAGGCGAAACATGATCTCGCTCATCTCAACGCGACGCTGCGGCTCTTCATCGAGCCCGAGAAGCAGCGGGCGCGCTATCTGGTCAGCCACGGCTTCTTCAAAAAGGGAGAAATCGCCGAGATGTGCGTGGGCCAACTTGAGGTGGACGGCGCGATGACAACGCGTGAGCTCGCCGAGCGGGTGATGGCGGCTCGCAAGCTCGACGTCGCCCATGCCACTTTGCGCAATTCGGTTGTTTTCAAGGTCGTCCAGGCGCTACGCCACGCAAAGCGGCATCGACTCGTGAGAATGATGGAGAAGCGCAAGGGGATGTGCGTGTGGGCGGCCGGCGATGCGGTCACGCGGCGCGTCGTTGCCAGTAGCCCTTCCAGTTCCGACTGACGGGCGCGGCCGGCGCCTTTACGATGGGTCGATCGGCGAGGGCGCCGTTGCTTTGATTGCGATGGTCCTCCAGCCAGGCGGCGTGAGCGGCGTAGGCGCCAAGATGCCTGCCGTCGACCCAGTGGTGCTGACCACCGACCATGCGCCTGAGCCGCGACAAGTAGCTCTCAGCCTGGTTGGTGTTGTTGCCGTCACGACTGTAGGCGTCGGAGTGATTGATCCGCCGCATCTCGAAGGCCGGCTCAAGCAGATCCCAGTGAGAGACTTCGTCGGCCGAAACGACGGAGCCGGGCGCGATCCTCTCCCGGGCGAACTCCACCCCTTCGGCCTCGGGAATGAAGGTTCGGGTCAAGATGCGCCCACCGCGCTGGCGCAGAGCGACCACCACGCGTCTTTTGCCGCTCCGGTGCCCGAGGAGGCGGCGATCGATGCGGTCCTCCCTTGCGTTCGAGGGACGCACATGGCCACCGAACGCGGCGCCATCCGGCGAAGACCGCGGGATTAGGTTGCCCGCTTGCGGGGCGCTGAAGGCTTGCGCGGCCACTTCTTCGCCAAGCTGTCGACGGCCTTGGTGAGAGCCTGGAGGTCGACGTCTGCCGGGTCAAAGGAGCCGCCGATCCATTCGAGCTTCTCGGCGTGCTCCTCATGGTCGGGATCGGCGATGGCGTCGAGGAACTCACGGTAGCCCCAAGGACCACCGACATCTTCCGGCGGGCAGCGCCCGGCGGCCTCAACCAGGCATGGGTATCTCATCCCTGGCGCCGCGTCGGTGACGCGTTCGATGCGGACGCAGTGTTCCCAGCCGTCGCCGAAGTCGTAGAGATATTTCAGCGTTGTGGACGCCGACATCCTGCAGCACGTCGACCGGACGCGATTTGGTGGCGTCCAGCGGCCCGTCGCCCCAGTCCGGATCGACCATTCCCCAACCGACATCGCGGGCGCGGATCTCGTAGAGGTGGCTGTTGGTCCGTCCCGGCTTGCGGTCGGGTTCGTAGAGTTTGCCATGGCCGCCATAGGCGTCCGCCTGGAACAGCCCGGCATAGTTGGTCAGATGTCCTTGCGGATGCTCGCCGCTGCGATCACGCGAGTAGTAGAACATCGCGGCCGGCGCCGCATCGCCACCGAACCGGCGGTCGTCGCGCACGTACACCCAACATCGCCCGGTGTCGGTCTTGCCGCGCGCGAGCACCGGCACCGTGGTGTCATCGCCGTGCAGTCGCTCGGCGGCAAAGACATGGGCCTGCAGCCGCGTGAGCGGCGGCGCCAGCACGGCGCAGCAGGCGCCGACCTGATCGGCGAGGGTGGACAGGCTGAGCGGCACCCCCTCGCGGGCGTAGCGCTCCGCCTGGCGGTTGAGTGGCTGATGCTGGCCGAATTTCCCAAACACCAGCATCGCCAGCAGGCTGGGACCGGCCCAGCCGCGCGGCGTGACGTGGAACGGCGCTGGCGCCTGGCTGATCTTCTCGCAATCCCGGCAGGTGAATTTCTCCCGCACGTGCTGGATCACCTTCCAGCGGCGCGGGATCACCTCCAGCGTCTCGGTCATGTCCTCTCCCAGCTTGCGCAGCCGGTTGCCGCCGCAGCACATGCAGGCGACCGGAGCCGGCTCGACCACCCGCTCGCGGGGCAAATGCTCGGGGAATGGCTGGCGCGCCGGGCGCTTGCGGATGAACGCGCCCACCCGCGTGGCCCTGGCCGCCTCCTGCTCCGCCCGCAGTTCATCCTCGGTGGCCGATGCCTGCAGTTCCTCGAGCTGCAATTCCATCTGGTCGAGCAGACGGATGCTGCGTTCCGATCGCTGGCCATGGATCGCGCGCTGGAACTTTGCGAATCTGCAGGTTCGGATGAGCGATGAGGGCCTGCGCACCGGCGTGTTCCGCGCGAGCCGCGGCGGCATCGGCGCGGGCGGCGATGAGCGCGGCCCTGAGCGCCTCGATGGCGTCCGGCGGATCGGCGTCATTCCCATCCATGAC
This sequence comes from Acetobacteraceae bacterium, assembly GCA_036265005.1. Lineage (GTDB taxonomy): Bacteria > Pseudomonadota > Alphaproteobacteria > Acetobacterales > Acetobacteraceae > JAMXLO01. Next base: position 3,948 of record DATAPW010000384.1, read on the forward strand.
GGCAAGCGAATCATGAATGTCGTGATCGCGTCAGGAATTTCCTTGCGGTCACCACAATTTCTCCTGGCACCTGTCCGGCGACCTGCGGGCGCCAGGTCTGTTGCGGGTGCCGCCAATCGATCGCTTCCAGAAGATCGCCCATCCGCGCCGCCGTCAGCCCCACCACGCCGGACACCGTCTGCGGCCAGATGAACCGTCCACGATCCAATCGCTTGGCATACAGCGACAGGCCGATGCCGTCATGCCAGATCGCCTTGATGAGCGAACCGCTGCGTCCACGAAAAATGTAGATGTCACCAGCGAACGGATCACGGCCAGGTCCTTCCTGCACCTGCAGCGCCAGCCCGTGCATGCCACGGCGCATGTCGGTATGTCCCGTGGCCAACCAGATCCGCACACCGGTCGGGACCGCGATCATCCACGCAGGGCCGCCAGCACGCGGCGCAAAGCAGCAAGGTTCACGTCGCGGCCGACACGCACCCGTCGTCCGTCGCCCAACTCGATCTCGATCAGGCCTGACTGCAATGCTGATTTGGCGGTCGACGCCGTTCGTCGCAATGCGCATGGCTGCGGCGGCATCGCGCTCACAGGCGCATCGAATACCTGAACCGGAACGAACGCCGGCGCTCCAGCGTCGCGCAAAGCCCCGGTGCGTGCCTGACGTCGCCACGTGAACAGAAGGCTCTCACAGATGCCATGACGCGCTGCCACCGCACGCATCACCGCGCCGGGTTCTGCCGCCTCCGCG
>DATAPW010000385.1:0-4156 GCA_036265005.1 Acetobacteraceae bacterium
TCGCTTGGTAGAGATCCCAGTCGGCGGAGGCCGGCAGCCCGATCACCTCCAGCTCCAGCTTACCAGGCGTGAAGGCGCGCCTGTCAGCGCCGGGATCGGTGGCCACCGTGCAGAGCGCGCGGATTGCATTGGCAGACGCGCGTGGATTGGTGGCGTTGGTCGGGAACAGCCCGCATGTGTAGGTCGTGCCATAATCGAAAAGCGCATACCACCACAGGCCTTTTACGAGGTCGAGCTTGCCGCAGCGGAACCATGTCGTCATCAGGTAGTAGGCGTCCCGCTCTGGGGTCCAGCCGGGATTGTTGGCGGGATCGCCCGGCTTATTGCCGGCCGAGTTGTAGAGCGTCGGATGGTATTCGGTGATCATGCAGTCGACGTCGCCATAGGTCGCGCAAACCTCGGTGACGTATTCGGTGATCGAGTAGCCGGTGCCGGCTACATCCGGCGATGCCGGCGGATAGATGTGCGCGTTGCAGTAGGTCATCTTGCCGTTGATCGTGGCGAGCGACTCTTCGGGCGTAAAATAACCAGTGATCCAGCCGCCTGGATGCGGCGTGCCGGCGACGACCGACGGACCCATCACGCTGGGCTTGTATGCGCCGTCCCATAGATGCGTCTGCACCTCGTGGGTCTTTTCCTGCGGCACCGTGCCGCTACCGAAGTTGGTGTTGGGCTCGTTGCTGCCCTCGAGCCAGACGATGCCGCACGCTGGGTCGTTCATCATCTGGATCATCGTCGCGGCGTCTTTCTCGGAACCGTCCGCGCCGACGCAGACGCTGACATACGTGCCCGGCAATGCCGCCTGGATCTCGTGCAGCCAGGGCTGCTGGAACGACTCGCGACCGTGGTAGTGATACTCGCGGATGCGCAGACGGTAACCGGAGTCGTTGGTGAGATATTTGAGCGCGGCGATCACCTGCTCGGGCCGATAATCCGCCGGCCAACTGCCCCACAAATTATGCTCGTCAAGGCTGCTGAAGGTGTTGACGCCGAGCGTCTCGATGAGATCGGCGATGCGCTTGGCCTGCATACCGACGCCAGGATCAACGCCAGGATCAGGCGGCAGCGGCTCGGGCTGGGTGTTCCATTCCTCCAGGGTGGTGACGCGGGCCTCGAGAGCAGCGAAATCTGCCATGCTGGGCACGTCAACCATGGTGTTCTCCTTTATGTGCGGCGTGCGGTGTCTCTTTGCAGCTCGACGGCGATAGCTTGCATGATCTCGATGCGGCGGTCTGCGTCGTATGGTTTAAGTTTCCCCGCCCGCACCTGCTGCGGGTAGACGAACTGGCGTTTCCTGATCTCCCGCTCGACCTCGCGGATCATCTCTTCCTTCGATACCGGCAGCAAATCCCCGAGCATATTCCTGCATCCTTTCTGCGATGAGCTTGTGCGCCACCATGAGCAACATCTCGGCGTCCGCGTCGGTCATCGCGTAGGCGATCTCCCACAGCTCGCCCATGCTCGCACGCACCGCGTCTGACCATTCGGTCTGCGGCGCCGGTATCGGCGTCAGGTCGGCGATCTCGCGCGTGGCGCGGACCCCGCAGATCAGCGCGACGACCTCGGTGCCCTCGTCGCAGTGGCCCTCCCAGGCACGCACGACGGTGCCGTCCAGGCTGAACATCTCATCGGTCGGTGTGACGGTGATCTGCATGTTGGCTCCTTTCCTCGAGGGGGCGCGCTTTCTCCGCCTCGATCGCACGTGCGGTCAGCCACCGCGCCCGCAAGAGCTGGCGGGTTTGCCAGATGTGCTCTACCGCGGGCCTGTCATTCTTTGACACCCCGGCCCGCTCCACCGCGCGCAGCAGGTCGAGCAGCAGCCGGTCAGACCGCGGCGAGATCAGCGTCGACCACCAGCCCGGCACCTCTCGCAGCCGGCTCACGGCGGCTACGCCGTCGCTTCGGTGGTTGCCTCCTCGGAGCTGGGCCACCCATCGCCCTGCTGCTCGGCCGGCGGCGCCATCCGTGCGAAATGCGCGGCCAGCAGCTCACTGACGCGGCGGCGGATATCTGTCGGCGCTTTGGCGACGGCGTTGCGCACCGAGACATGGCCGCCGGCCTCGGTGACCTCGGTCTGGCTGGTGCAGGCGGCCAGCACGCGCTCGAGGTTGACGATCCAGACGGCCGGGTCCTGCTCGTCGAGCGGCGCCAGCCATGCCGTGTCGTAGGCGGTGGTGGCGACCTGGCGGGCCGGGCGCTGCATGTCGGCGGCGGCAGCGCGCTGTCCTATCGGCACCTCGCGGTTGATCTGGTCGCGGCGGCTGAGCTGCTCGTCGTGTGCGATCCTTGCCGGCGGCTTCTCATGCTCGAGCGTGGGGCCGTCGAACTTGCCCTCCATCTCCTCGGCGGTCGGGATGCCGCCGCTGAACTCTGGGAACGCCATGCGCAGCGCCTGGGCTTCCGCACATTTGGCCAGCTGACCATACGCGCGCTTGCGCCACATGCTATTCGGCGAGGCAGTGTTGCGGCCGCCAGTCGCGTAGTTCTCCAGCCAGTATTCAACAGCGGTGAAATCACGCACCGCGCCGCGCACGAACCGCTGCACGGTGATCTTGCACCAGAGCGGATATGTCACCTCGGTGCCGCCGAGGTTCTCGGTCACGTCGGGACCGAAGAACGGCTCGGACTTGCCGACATAGTCGCCGCTGCGCGAGGCCTTGATGCGATAATCCGCGATGCCGGGCATCAGCACGTCGCGCCATTCGTATTTGTCCGGGCCAACCTTGACGTTGGTCGGCACGATGTGCACGGGGCGCAAAAGTGGGTCCAGGCCGTTCATGCGGCAATACGCCAGCACGAGCTGGATGCTTTCCGGCTTGGCGCCGGGATACAGCGAATTCTCCAGCACGCGGAGGACGTCGTCCTCGGTCGGCGCGGGCGTGGTGGTGGTGATCGCGTTCATGCTGCTTCCTTGCTGATGCGTGCTTTGAGAACCAGGGACATCTCATTCGGGTATGCCAGCGAGGCGCCGGACACCTGCACCCCATCGGTCAGCGCCGACTTCAACGCGCGCTTGTCGAGCTGCACCGGGGGCTGGACGAAGAACTCTCGCGGGATCTCGGCTTCATTCGAGATGTTGAGAAACGCCGGCTTCTTCGCGAGGTGCGCCGCATGGTAGGTGCCCTGCACCTGCGTGCAGCCGGTGTCGTTCATCTGCGAGCTGAGCGTTGCGCGCAGGGCTTTAACTGCGGCATCGGCCTCGGCATGCAGCGCCTCGGCGGCGACCACCAGATCGATGCTGCGGGCCAGCACTTCGACAAGGTCGGTCGCCTGGCGCACGTCGGTGTGTGCGCGCGCGAACCGCGAGCCCGCTTCGAACGTGCTCTTGTAGGACGCCTGCGCGGCGGCCTTCAGCGCGGCAGCGGCGTCGTCTGCGCCGCTCATGCTGCCTCGCCTGGGGGCGTCACCGGTGCCACCACCAGCTTGGGCTTGCGCACACGCTTGGCGCGAATGCGGTGCTCCAGCTCTTGGAACTTGATCTCGTGCGGCGCGGTGCACGTCTTCAGGGCTTCCAGCAGCCCGGCCCATGACGGCTGCAGCGCCGCGTAGACGGCGGCTGCAGCGAACGGGTCCGAAGGCAATTCGACGGTGATGGTGGCAAGCAGTTTTCTGGCCATTAACGGGTCTCCTGTGTGGGTGTGACGCGGCCGCCTTTGATCACCCGCAGGGGTGCGGTCGGCCGGCGAAGGCGATGGGGCACCGGGCGATCCTCGAGCGCTGCCACCGTGACGATCAGCGCGTCGAGCACGCCGGCGACCTGGCACATCTCGACGAGCGACAGCGCGGCGGCCTCGCGGCCATCCTCGCCGGCCCGGCTGCGCAGGTAGGCCGACAAGAACCGCATCTTGTCGCTGATGGGTCCGCCGCTCATGGGCCGGCGTCCTCCATCCGCTCCAACAGATCGGCGAGGGCGGCTTCCTTGGTGGCGCCGCGGCCGACCATGTTGCGGTTCTTGCTGTCCTCGGCGCCGTCGTAGGTCGCGTCGTCGATCGCGTAGTAGCGCTCCGCGGCGGGTGCGAGGCCGGTGTTGTCCTCGTGGATGGCGATGCGCGTCACGCCGGCCTTCAGCATGGCCAGCTCGGCGCGCATCTGGGCGATGATCCCGGTGTCGTCGACGCTGCCGACGTGGCGCTGCATCCACTGGCAGTGCTCCCAG
>DATAPW010000386.1:0-2756 GCA_036265005.1 Acetobacteraceae bacterium
CGGCTTTTGCGGAGAGCGCGTTCTTGAGCATCGACTGTGACCCCGTTTCGGCCCGCCGATCATACCGGACGATATCCCGTGGCTACCAGCGTTTTTACCCGTAACGGCAAGGATTACCCTGGAACAAAGCGAGACGGCTGGGGACAAGGCTCCACGACCGGCAGTCGGCCAGCGGCAGATTCTCTGCAGTATATCAGTCATCTATGGACGCTGTAGAACAGCCTGGAACTTCGCCCGACCACCATGTTCTCTGACAATGGCAGACCAATCTGCTGGCACTGAACGCCACGATCGAGGCGGCGCGTGCCGGCGAGCAGGGCAAGGGTTTCGCCGTGGTCGCCTCGGAGGTGAAGAGCCTGGCCGGCCAGACGGCGCGGGCGACCGACGAGATATCCAGCCAGATCGGCGCGATCCAGTCGGCCAGCAGTGCGGCGGTTGCATCGATCCGGGCGATCGGCGCCACGATCGCCGAGATCAGCCAGATCTCCTCGGCCATTGCCCGCGCGGTGGAGCAACAGGGCGCATCGACCCGCGAAATCGCCGGCAATGTCCAGCACGCTGCCGCAGGGACCCGGGAGATGAGCGACAGCATGTCCGGGATGAACCAGGCTTCCGAGGAAGTCGGCGAAGCCGCGGCGCATGTCCTGCATTCGGCTGGCCAGCTTGCCGGGCAATCGGCAACGCTGAAGCAGCGGGTGGAATCCTTCCTCGCGGCGGTGTCGGCGGCCTGAGGCGGTCGCGACGGCTACGCCGTCACCGCGACGACTGCACCGCTGCAACAGCCCGGATCACAGGTTGGCTCAACGACAACGGCCGGTATAAGCCGGCCATACATGGGAGAAACTCAATGAAAAGATCAGGACAGGTCTCGCGTCGCCGCCCTGAAGTTGGGGGCGGCCGCGGCGGCATTGCCGTTGGTGCATATCCGCACCGCCGGAGCCGCCGGAAAGCTTGCTGTCGGCTTCTGGGACCATTGGGTCCCCGCCGGCAACGACATCATGCAGAAGCAGGTCAAGCCTGGGCCGACAAGAACAAGGTCGAGGTCGGCGTCGATTTCATCACTGGCAACGGCAACAAGCTGCTGATGACCGGCGCCGCCGAGGCGCAGGCGAAGACCGGGCACGACGTCTACACATTCTACAACTGGGAAGTACACAATCAGGCTGAGTCGCTGGCGAACATCGACGATGTGATGAAGCGGCTGACAGACAAGTTCGGCGCGGCCAGCGCCACCGGAGAATACCTCGCCAAGAAGCAGAGCGGTTGGGTCGCGGTCCCCACCAGTTCAGGCACCCAGACCAAGCCACCCTGCGTGCGGATCAGCTTCTTCAAGAAGCACGGGCTGGACGTGCACCCGATGTATCCGGTGAAGCCGGAGCATACCGCGCTGCAGGACGGCTGGACCTGGGATGCCTTCCTCAAATACGCGGAACTTGCCAAGCAGGACGGCCTGACCTTCGGGCTCGGCATGGGCGGCAACACCAATACCGACGCCATCGACACGCACGGCGCGCTGTTCAAGGCGTTCGGCGCGACGCTGGTCGACAACGAAGGCAACATCAAGCTCGACTCACCCGAAGTGAACCAAGTCCTGGAGTACGTCCAGAAGCTGGCGAAGTTCTATCCCGACGATGCGGTGAGCTACGACGATGCCTCGAACAACCGCGCACTGATCTCCGGCAAGAGCGCGCTGATCTTCAATCCGCCGTCGGCCTGGGCGGTCGCCAAGCGCGACGCGCCGGACGTGGCGAAGGATTGCTGGACCTTCTCGGCGCCGTCCGGCCCGAAGGGACGCTTCGTCCCGAGCGCGACGTTCTTCTGGGGCGTCTGGCAGTTCAGCAAGAACCAGAGTGCCGGCAAGGAGCTGATCGAGTACCTGATGCAGCGCGAGCAGGTCGAGGCGCGGACCACGGCGACCGAAGGCTATGACCTGCCGCCGTACGCCGGCATGGTGGACTTCAAGTGCTGGGAGACCGTCGAGCCGCCGCCCGGCACCGTCTACAACTATCCGATCCGGCCATGGCACAACGCGCAGCCCAGCCTGACCGCGTCCGAGGCGTCGCCGGACGTCGCGGTGCAGATCTACAACCGTGCCATCCACAACCAGATGATGGCGCGGATCAAGGAAGGCCAGCCGATCAAGCAGGTGCTCGCCTGGGCGAAAGATGAACTGGAAGGTTTCACCCGCTGATCGGTTTCTCACGAAACTGACGCGGCTGGCGTTGCACAACGCCACGCCAGCCGCTAGCGTGGCCGGAGCACCAGTAACATACGGTCGCTATCCTGCCTGGATTTCGGGCAGGTTGCGATCGATCAAGGCGGGACGCAACCGCTATGGGCAGGGGTTTGGCTTGGAGCATCGCTCGGCGCACACCGGGCGAGGTGGGAGGTACGTGCATGGGGCTGACATTCTGACGCATCTCGCGCAGTTGCGAACTGCAATGGGCAGCCGCCTCGGCCGCGCAATTGCCGTCGTGTGTCCGCAATGCTCCTGGAAGGCCGCTTGCCGAAGCGGCGTTCATATTCAAATGTTGGTCGCCTCGACCCGGGATGTGGGCCTGCTATCGTCCGGGTCAGGCAAGGGAGGACAAGATGGCTGATGGTACGAGCGTTCCAGTTGGCGTGATGACGCCGGCCCTGTCGGGCAGGCGCCGCGCCAGCACGATGAAACGCTTCGCGCAGCGGCGATCCACCATTGGATTCTTCCTTTGCCTGCCGCTGATCCTGCTGGTTGCCGGCTTCGTGATCTACCCGGC
>DATAPW010000387.1:0-2465 GCA_036265005.1 Acetobacteraceae bacterium
TCGAGAAGGTTGTTATCGATCGGGGCGAGACCGTTGCTGGTGTAGCGTATCAGATAGTCCCATTGGTTTTGCGCATAGGAGATCGCCTTGCCGGTGAAGCTTTCGGGCAGGACCTTCGGCGCCAGATCGTCGAGCCATGTCTTGAAGGCGGCCAATACCGGCAGGCTGTGCTGCTGTCGCAGACGCAAGGTGTAATCGGCGGGTGTTTCGCCTTCGCTCGGCGTTTGCCGTGCCAGTCTCTCGACCTTGTACAGGGCCTCGAAGAACTTGAGCGCCTGCAACGGAAGGCCACCGGGTTTCTTCCTCGCCTTCAGCGCGTCGGTGAACTTGCGTCGGGCATGTGCCATACAGCCGAGATGGATAGCGCCGTCCAGCGTGCGCCAGGCATCATAGCCATCGCTCATCAACAGGCCGCGGTAGTCGCCCAGAAAGGCCCGCGGATGCTGCTGACCGCGTCCGGGCTGATAGTCGAACACGACAATCGGCTGCTCACTGTCCCGGCCGCTCCGGTAAACCCACATGAAGGACTTGGCCTGCGCGTCCCGGCCATCCTCCTTGAGAACCTGAACCCAGGTCTCGTCGCCGTGGACCAGGGGTTGCGACCTGAGCTTTTGCCTCAGCGCCTCATACAGCCGCAGCAAATGCAGATCGACCGACCGGATCACCCAGTTGGCGAGTGCACCGCGGCTGATGCTGACGTTGGCGCGCGCCAGCGCTTGCTCCAAACGATACAAGGGGGTGGCATCCACATATTTGTTGGCAAGCACCAGCGCGAGGGTGGATGGCGTGGCGACGCTGCCCGGCAAGGGCTGTGCCGGCATCGGCGCGATCACGATCGGCGTGTGCAGCGCGGTGCGCTCGCAGTGGCGGCAGGCATATTTGAACCGCACATGCTGCAACACCACCGCCGTCACCTCGATATGCAGCTGCTCGCTGACGGCCTCGCCCATCCGGTGCATCCGGTTCCGGCAGCACGGGCAGACCTTTTGGTCTTCGGGCAGCTCATGCTCGACGCGCTCGCGCGGCAAATCGTCGGGCAGCGGCTTGCGACCCCGCTTCTTCGGCTCCGGCTCCTCCGCGTCCGGCAACTCCGTGCCCGCAATGGGCGCCGCCTCGACATCATCAGGTTCCTCGACTTCGGCGGCCGCCTGCTCGGCTTCGTTGAAGATGCGCTCCTTGAGCTTCTCGCTGCGCGGTGCGTAGCGATGCAGGCGCTCCAGGCGCAACTGCTCCTCAAGATGTACGACGCGTTGCGCGAGCTTCTCGTTCTCGGCCTTCAGCGCAGCGATCTCGGCTTCGTGCGCCGTGATGAGCGCCTGCAACTCCTCTGGCGTGGCGGTACAATTCATCGAATCCTTGAATCGAAACCCACCCACCTTGTCCAGAACAATCTGCGCCCCTCAGCAACGTCGCATCGGCGCGGTATCCCCCGGATGGTCAGCCCACGCTCTGATACTGCCGCACCGGGTGCCGCCGCATCGCCTCGATGTCGATGCCGTCGAGCAACCAATGCAACTGTTCGGTCGACAGCATCACCACCGTCTGCCGCTCTCCACGCGGCCAGGCGAAGCGATCCGCCTCGAGCCGCTTCATCATCAGCCAGAACCCCGAGCGGTCGTAGAACAACAGCCGGATTCGGTCGCGGCGCCGGTTACAGAAGCCGAACACTGCCCGGCCGAACGGATCCAGATGCATCGCCTGTTCGACCAGGATCGCAAGGCCGTTGATGCCAATCCGGAAGTCGATCGCCTCGCGATGCAGGTAAACCTGGACATCAGCCGCCAGCCGGAACATCGCAGCGTCCCAGAGTTACGATCATCGCCGACACCAGCTCCACGTCCTGCCCGCTGCACTCAAGCCGCAACCTGACGCCGTTGGGCATCTCCACCGTCAACCTTGGCGCAGCCGGATCCGTGTGGCGCGCCGCCTTTGCCGGGGGCACATGGTGCTGGATCGGAGGCGGAGCTGGCGGTTCCGGCGGACCAGCCACACCACACAGCTCGACAACCGGCACGAACACTTCCGTCGCACGGTCGATCGCGCCCGCGGCCACGCCATTCCTTTGCTGTCGCTGCTGCTCAGCGACCCATTTGCGCAGCAGGTTCGCGTTCACGCCGTGCCGCAGCGCCACGCCGGCCAGGGATACACCAGGCTGCAGGCAGGCCTCGACCAGTCGTCGTTTGCTGGCCGGATCATACCGGCGCCGGCCGTTCCGCAACACGCCAACGACTTCAAGTCTCAAAGGGTTTGAGGGATTGCTCATCCGTAGTGTCCACTTCGTTGATGGTGGACACCATCTCTGTTCCATCTCGTCGCAACATACTATGTGCTGTTAATTGCGCGCTTACCATTGACGCGACGTTCCACGAGGGCGCCAGGTTCGGCGATGGGTTCACGGCGCCGAAGATACGCGCGATGGCTTCGGCAGGCAGGAAGGATGCATAGCGACCGCACATGGCCCCAAT
>DATAPW010000388.1:0-39779 GCA_036265005.1 Acetobacteraceae bacterium
GGACGAGCACCGGCATTTGCGACCATCGCCCTTTCATCAACGCCAAGGAGTTGATCATGACGAAGGCGAACCCGCCGATGAACCATGCCGCAGGCGCGCCCGTGGTCGACAATCTCAACATCGAAACCGCCGGTCCCCGCGGCCCCGCTTTGCTCCAGGATATCTGGCTGATCGAGAAGCTGGCGCATTTCGACCGCGAGGTGATCCCGGAGCGGCGGATGCACGCCAAGGGCTGGGGCGCGTATGGCACTTTCACGGTGACGCGCGACGTCACGCGTTTCACCAAGGCGAAGATCTTCAGCGCGGTCGGCAAGCAGACGCCGATGTTCGCCCGATTTTCCACCGTTGCCGGTGAGCGCGGCGCCGCGGACGCGGAGCGCGATATACGCGGCACTGCGCTGAAGTTCTACACCGAAGAGGGCAACTGGGATATCGTCGGCAACAACACGCCGGTGTTCTTTTTCCGCGATCCGCTCCGCTTCTCCGACCTCAACCATGCGATCAAGCGCGATCCGCGTACCGGACTTCGCAGTGCGGATAATAATTGGGACTTCTGGACCCTGCTGCCCGAGGCGCTGCACCAGGTCACCATCACGATGTCGGACCGCGGCATCCCCAAAAGCTTCCGCCACATGCACTTGTTCGGCAGCCACGCCTTCTCGATGATCAACGCGGCGAATGAGCGCGTGTGGGTGAAATTCCATTTCCGCACGCAGCAGGGCATTGCCAACCTCACTGACGCGGAGGCGGCTGCGCTGATTGCCAATGATCGCGAGAGCCACGGACGGGACCTGCTGAACGCGATCGAGGCAGGCGACTTTCCGCGCTGGACGCTGTTCATCCAGGTGATGACGGAAGCGCAGGCGAAGACCCACAAGCACAATCCCTTCGATCTCACCAAGGTCTGGTCGCAGAAGGACTATCCGTTGATCGAGGTCGGCGTGATGGAACTCAACCGCTATCCGGACAACTACTTTGCGGAAGTGGAGCAGGCGGCGTTCTCGCCGGCCAACGTCGCGCCCGGGATTGGATTCTCGCCCGACAAGATGCTGCAGGGCCGCCTCTTCTCGTATGGCGACACGCAGCGCTACCGGCTCGGCGTCAACTTCAACCACATCCCGGTCAACGCGCCGCGATGCCCGTTCCGCAGCTACCATCGCGATGGCCTGATGCGCACCGACGGCAATCTGGGCGGGACCACCAGCTACAACCCGAACGGCGCAGGGCTGTGGGACAACCAGCCCGATTTCGCCGAGCCGCCGCTGCCGATCGACGGTGCGGCAGCGCACTGGGACCATCGCGTGGACGATGACCATTGGGAGCAGCCGGGCAACCTGTTCCGCCTGATGACGCCGGTGCAGCAGCAGGCACTGTTCGAAAACACCGCGCGTGCGATCGGCGATGCAGCCGGGGTGATCCAGGAGCGTCACATCGCCAACTGCACGCGAGCCGATCCTGCCTACGGCGCAGGCGTCGCGAAGGCACTTCGGCTGCGGTCGTAGCCGGCGCGTCGCAAGTCGGGATAAAGCGCGATCGGGCCGACGGCGACGGCGAAGTTCGCACGGTCGCCGGTAGTCAGTGACCGTATCTACCGGTGTCCGGGCGATCGATGCGCGAGGAACGGGTCGCTGTACGGCCGGTGCGGGCCGAACGCGCCGGCGGCGATGCGGATGGGCCAGACCTTTGCGTGGGTCGCCGGTGGCGCGTGCGGTGCACGGTGCGGTGGCCGATCCAGATGACCGGCAGGGCGGACCCCCCAACCCTCCCCCGCGCCGCGGGACAGGAAGCGTTGAACGCGGTGCTCCGCTCCACTCGCGCGGGGTGGGAGAGGGTTGGGGAGGGGGCTGAGCGCCACCACCTGCACGCGATCCCCAACGGGCAGATCCGCCAACGCAACTTCGCCCCGCTCGGTGCTGATCCGCATCCCCGCCACCGAGATGAGGCAAACCCGCCACCGCAGGGCTGGAGCGCGCCGGCCAATTCGTGATCATTTCCCGAATGGTTTGACGAGACCGGCGCAACAGCGGATGCACCGCACATGATGGAATTCGGGTTCGGCGTCATCGCGGCACTGGCCGCGATCGGCGGATGGATTCTTGGCGTCGTCGGCTTCTTCCTCGCGCTCGCTGCACGCACCGAGATCGCGCGGTTGCGCCGCACCATTGCCGACACCTACCCGCAGCCGCTGGCCGACACCTACCCGCAGCCGCTGGCCGACAGCTACCAGCCGCCGCAACCAGTGTCGCCGCCGGCGGCTGCGCCGATCGCCACGCCGCCGCCGCCGCCGCCGGAGCCCGCGGATCAGCCGTGGAAGCAGGCCGCGCCGGAGGCGCCATCGCGCGATCTGGAGGCCGTGCTCACCACCCGCTGGGGCGTCTGGCTCGGGGCTGCCGCACTGATGCTCGCCGGCGTGTTCCTGGTGCGCTACGCGGTGGACCAGGGCCTGCTCGGACCCGGCCCGCGCTGCGTCCTGGCCGGGCTGCTCGGCTGCGCGCTGATCGTTGCGGCCGAGTGGCTGCGGCGGCGCGAGGCCGTGCATCCCGAGATTGCCGACCAGGCGGCGCCTGGCCTCGCCGGCGGTGGCGTCGCGGTGCTGTTCGGTGCGAGCTACGGGGCCGGCGTGCTGTATGCGCTGATTCCGCCGCTCGCCGGGTTCGTGCTGATGGCCGCCGCCTCGCTGGTCGGCCTGCTGCTCGCCTTGCGCCACGGCCAGTTGGTGGCGGCGGTCGGGCTGGTCGGCGCCTTCGTCACGCCGGCGCTGGTGCAGACCGACAATCCCTCCTTGCCCGGCCTGTTCGGCTACCTGCTGTTCGTCACCGGCACGGCGCTCGCGGTGGTGCGCTATGCAGCGTGGATCTGGTTGGGCTGGGGGGCCACCATCGCAGGGTCGGTCTGGATGCTGCTGGCCATCGCCGACGGGACGGGCAGCGAGGCCTGGGCACCGGCGCTGTTCGCTCCCGCGGCCGCCGCACTCAGCCTGGCGTTGCTGCCAGGGGCCGCGCTGGAGCATCCCGTCGGCCGACGCCTCGCCTGGGCGCCGTGCGCCGCACTCGGCGCCACCGGCTTGCTGCTCGCCGTGCTGGACCAGGGTTGGGACGCCCGCATCGGCGTGCTGCTGTTCGCGCCGCTGACGATATGGCAGGCGGCACGCGAGCCACGCCTGCGCCTGCTGCCGTTCCTCGCTGCGCTGCTGTTCCTGCTGCTGCTGGCCACGTGGTCGGTCGAGGTGCGCGACTGGCCGGATCTCGCGGTCCCGCCGGGGCAATGGGAGCCCGCCGTGGTGCAGGCGCTGCTCGCCACCGCAGCCCTGGTGTCGGGCTGTTTCGCCGTCAGTGGCCTGTGGTTCGAGCGGCGGTCGAGCCATCCGCTGCCTTGGGCGAGCCTGACGGCCTCTGTCCCGGTGCTGGCGCTGGCGATCTGCTATGCGCGCGTGGCGGAGTTCCGGCTGGATGCCGGTTGGGCGGCTTTTGCCATCCTGCTGGCCGTCGGCCTGACCGGCGTGGCAGTGGCGGCGATACGCGAGCAGCGAGCGGACGGTCGTGCACGCGCCGGCGTTCATGCAGCCGGCGCGGTGGCCGCACTGGCCCTTGGCTGCGCGATGCTGCTGCGCGATCAATGGCTGACCATCGCGGTCTCGCTGTTCCTCCCGGCATTGGCGTGGGTCGAGGCAAAGGCAGAGTTGCCGGCATTGCGTCAGGTCGCGCTGGCGGTGGCCGTGCTGGTGCTCGCCCGCCTGCTGCTGAACTGGTACGTGCTGGATTACGGCTTCGGCCAATGGCCGGTGGCGAACGACCTGCTGGTCGCCTACGGGGTGCCGGCGGCCGCCTTCGCGCTGGCCGCCACGCTGTTCCGCCGCCGCGCAGACGACATGGCGGTCGGCGTGCTCGAGGCAGGCAGCGTGGCGTTTGTCACGGTGCTGGTGGCGCTGGAGGTGCACCAGGGATTCCAGCCCGCCGACGGACGGCGCACGCTGCCGGGGGAGTTCGCGGAAGCCGCCTTGCACGTGGGATCGATGGCGGTGCTTGCCGTTGCCACGCTGCGCATTGCCGAAAGGCTGGACCGCCCTGTGTTGCGCTGGTGCTGGCGCATCCAGGGCGCGGTGGCGCTTGTCGGCGGATCGCTGCTGATCGTGGCAAACCCGGCGGTCACCAACCTGCCGGTGGGGAGCACGAAACTGCTCGACTGGCTGTTGCCGGCCTACCTGCTGCCGGCGCTGCTCGCCGCCGTCGCGCTGCGCGAGCCGGCAACCGGTCACCCGACCGGGCTACGGACCCTGCTGGCAGGCTATGCGCTGCTGGCAGGCTTTGCCTGGATCACCCTGGAAGTGCGGCATTTGTTCAACCCGGGACCTATCGGCCTGGTGGAAGTGGCGGTGCAGGACGCCGAACTATGGGCCTGGTCGGGCGCGTGGCTGGCCTACGGCATCGCCGTCATGGCAATCGGCATCGGGGTTGGTGCCCGGCAATTGCGGCTGGCCGCGCTGGCCATCGTCGGGCTGGCCACGGCAAAAGTCTTCCTGGTGGACATGGCCGGGCTGGTCGGGCTCTGGCGGGTGTTGTCGTTCCTTGGCCTCGGCCTGGTGCTCATCGGGTTCGGAGCGGCGTATCGGCGACTGGTCGCGCCAACGCCGGCACATGAAGCCTGACCCGCAATGGTGACCGCTGAGGAGTCCCGATGAACACAGTCCTGCCGCTTGCCGGTATCCGCGTGGTCGATCTGACCCGCGTGTTGTCCGGTCCGTTCTGCTCCATGCTGCTCGCCGACCTCGGCGCCGATGTCGTCAAGGTGGAGACGCCTGGCGAGGGCGATACGATCCGCCACCAGGGGGCGACGAAGGACGGGCTGTCCTGGTATTTCGCCAATTACAATCGCAACAAGCGCTCGATCACGCTGAACCTGCGCAGCGGCGAGGGGCGCGATATCCTGGCGCGGCTGATCACGCGCGGCGACGTGCTGATCGACAACTATCGGCCAGGCGTGCTGCCCGCGATGGGCTTCACCGACGAACGCCTGCGCGAGCTCAATCCGCGGCTGGTGCGCGGCAGCATCACCGGCTTCGGCACCACCGGCCCATATCGCGACCGGCCAAGTTTCGATTTCATCGCCCAGGCGATGAGCGGCTTCATGAGCGTCAACGGCACCGAGGGCCAGCCGCCGCTGCGCTCGGGTCCGCCGGTGAGCGACCTGATCGCCGGCCTGTATGCCGCTCTCGGCATCGTCGCCGGATTGCTGCGCGAGGGGTGGACAGGGCAGGGCGGTACGGCGTCGGTCAGCCTGACCGGCGGCCTGGTCAGTTTCCTCAGTTTCATGGCGACCGACTTCCTGGCGACCGGCAGGCTGCCGAAGCGCACCGGCAACGATCATCCGATCGGCTCGCCGTATGGCCTGTTCCGCACCGCCGACGGCGAGATCGCCATCGCGCCGGCCGGCGAGGCAATGTACCTGCGGCTGCTGCGCGCGCTCGATGCGGAAGTGCTGCGCGAACGGCCGGAGTTCGCCACCAACGCCCTGCGCGCTGCGAACCGTGCGGCAATCAACGCCGAGATCGAGGTGCGCACCACGCGGCAGACCAGCGAGCACTGGATCCGCGTGCTGAACGAAGCCGGCGTGCCGTGTTCGCTGGTGATGCACATGGACCAGGTGTTCGCAGACCCGCAGATGATCGACCAGCGCGCGGTGGTGACGATTGCGCATCCCGGCCATGGCGACGTGTCGATGCTGGGGTCGGCGCTGCATATCGACGGCGCGCCGCTGCCGGTGCGCACGCCCGCGCCGGCTTTGGGCGGGCACACTGTGGAGGTACTGGGCGAGCTGGGGTTTTCCGCCGCGCAGGTCGATCAGCTGCGCGAGCGCGGCGTGGTGTAGCGGGCATTTGCCGGACTGCAAATGGTGGCCTGGTGCAATCGAGATGGAGTGCACACGCCCAGCAGTTGCGCCATATTTGGCAACTGCCACACAAACTCGAAGCATTGCGCATCTCCCTCGAACGGCATGTCACTGAGTGTCCGTCCGGAAGCTTCACGAGTCATTTGAATCGGTTACGGGAGCGGGGTTGAACGGCTCGAGGGTTCGCCACGGCTGTGTCAGAGGTCCTCCCGCAGCTCCCGGTCGAGATCGAAAAACTTCAGACCATGCGAACGGCTTCGTGGTGCTCCCAATGCGCTGGGTTGTTCAGCGTACCTTGGCTTGGCTCAATCGCTGCGGCTGCCTCGCCAAAGACTTTGAGAGTCTCACCCGCAATGCTCTGGCATTCCTCCGGCTTGCATCAATCCGCATGATGCTCCGAAAGCTTTGCAACTCGGCATGAGCCTTTCGGACAGTCTCTAAGACTAAGGAATGAGTATTCGTCGACAGAGACTACGACTTTTGTAGTATCGTTATTCCCTTGCCTCGTCATGCTACTGTTGCCTGACGCAACACGTGCTTTGCCTGAACTCGCGCATCGCTTGCGCAGCCGGGCCAGCGAGCAGGTGTTGACGGGAACCTGAAGATCGCGGCTGACCTGCAGAATTTCAGAGATATGGCAGACGGTCTGTCGGGACAACGACGCGGCAACGCAACAGCACATCAATTGACGCCGGACGCGTCACGGTCCGCGAACTTTCCAATTTGGAGGCATGCGTGCAGATCAACATCACGTACGACAGCAGCACGAACGCTGCGCCGTCGGCGTTCTTTGGTGCCATCACCTACGTGGTCAATCTGTTCGATCACCTGTTCACCAACCCCATCACCCTGAATTTCGACGTCGGCTATGGCGAGGTCAATGGGACAGCGTTCACCGACGGTTCGCTGGGTCATTCAGTGACCGTGTACGACAGTGGCTATACATACGCCAACGTCAAAGCCGCGCTGCCGTTCGGCTCGTTGCTGCTGAATGACGATCCGACCAATGGGGCCAGCTTCTATGTGTCGAAGGCGGAAGAACTCGCGCTCGGGCTGACGACCAGCAGCGCGATCGACGGCTGGTTCGGCTTCAGCAGCACCGCGCCGTTCGCTTACGATCCGAACAGCCGGGCGGTACCAGGACTGTACGATTTCATCGGCATCGTGGAACACGAAATCACCGAGATGATGGGGCGCAGCAGTACCTATCCCGCCGTGGGAGCACCGGCCCCGTTCGATCTGTATCGATTCATCGCCAACGGCGTGCTCAGCCTGAAACCGTCGGGCGCATCGTATTTCTCGCTGAACAACGGTGCGACCAGCCTCGACAACTTCAATGATCGGTCGGTCGGCGGCGATCTATGGGACTGGGGTCCCGGTGCCGGCAATGACGCGTTCAACAACGCCAGCGCCAGCGGGGTGGTCAACGCCCTGACGCCGACCGACATCGCCTTGATGAATGCCCTCGGCTACGCCACCGCCGGGATGGGCGCGGCGCTGCCCGGCCGAGCCTTGACGTTGAGTGCCGGGACGGTGGACGCGGGTGCCAATTTCGATACGGTGACGGCAATTGGCGATGGATTGGTGGTCGGCAGCAGTGGCTGGCTGCTGCTCGACGTCGTTGCTGGCAACGTCACGTTGAGCGGCGGCACCGGCAGCATCACGGTGAATGGCAGCGGCGGGGCACCGCTGATCTTCGACAACAATGCCGCGTCGCTGGTGTATGCCGGCGGTCGGGCCACCGTCATCGGCGGCAGCGGGCCTGAGACCATCACAGCGAGCGCTGGCGGCCTGTTCTGGGGCGGTACTGGCAACTTGTCCTTCAGCGACCGGGGGAACGGCCCCAGCACCGTTGTCGGGGGCAGTGGGTCGAACCTGATGTTCGGCAGCGGCAACGCCACGCTGGTCGGCGGACCCGGCAACTCCACGATGGTGGGCGGCAATGTGGTCTTTGGCGGGACGGGACCGGACGTTATCGCCACCGTGGGCAATGAGACGGTGGTGGCCGGGACCGGCAGCGAGACCATTTTCGGAGCGGCAGCGGGCGGCTCCGGTCTGTACTTCCTGAACGGCGCGAACCTGTTCGTGGATGGTGGCGGCAGCAACACGCTGGTCGGCGGCAGTGGCGCAACCACGCTGTTCGGTGCGGCCGGTCACACCGTGATCTTCGGCGGCACGGGGACCATAGAGATGGTCGGCGGCTCAGCGACTATCGTCGGCGGCAAAACCATCATGTATGGCACGAACGGCACGACGGTGTCGTACTACGGGAGCGCCGCACAGGGTGCTGCCACATTGGTTGGTGGTGGCGGTCATGAGATGCTGAATGCCGGCGGCTCGGCGTCGAACAATCTGCTGGTGGCGGGTGCCGGTGATACGACAATGGCAGGCGGCAGTGGCAGCAATCTGTTCGTCTTCACCCATGGCAATGCCGGTGGCAATGACGTCATCCTGGATTTCGCCTCTGGTCGCGACCACGTTGCGCTGTATGGGTATGGCGGCGGCACGCCGTCGGTCGCCGGCAACACCGTCACCCTGGCAGACAACACCCGCATCGCCTTTGCCAATGGAGCACACCTCGCAGCCAGCGACTTCCTGTTCGGTTAAGGATATGTTCATCAGCCGGGAAATGGCCTGGGCGTACTGCGTGGCGTATTCGGTTGACCCCAGCGATGAGCCGTCCCGGCTGTTCACCAATCGTGCCGACGAGGCCGTGCGGCTGTTCCTGTCGCGCCAGAAAGACCACGATGTAGCGTGGGTTGCCATCTTGGAGCACACCGAGCGGTCATGCCAGGAGCATGACACCGATGACCCCGTCCCGATCAAATACTGGAAGCGATACCTGGCCAATGCCGGGATCGAGGCGCGCACCACGTAGCAGGCCAGCGAGCTCGGGATTCGCGTGCAGGACGCCGCGGGCGTGCGGTGGTCGCCGATCCGCAGTCGACCGACCAGCGCGCGGTGGTGACGATTGCGCATCCGGCCACGGTGATGTGTCGATGCTGGGGTCAGCGCTGCACATCGACGGCGCACCGCTGCAGGTGCGCACGCGCGTGCCGGCGTTGGGCAGGCACACTGTAGACGTACTGCGCGACCTGCGGTTTTCCGCCGTGCAGGTTGATCAGTTGCGCGACCGCGGCGCGATGTAGCGGGCATTTGCGGCACTGCAAATTTCCCGCGGGCGGACAGGAAACTCCTCGATTTCGCGCCTGCGCCGGAATGATGGATCGTGGCGTGGCCTATCGCGCGTCTGTAGAAGTGGGTATTGTTACCCATAGGTGGAAGATCAGCGGAGCTACGGAATAATGCAATCGAGTTGGAGTGCACGTGCCCAACAGTTGCGCCATCTTTGGCAACTGCCACACAAACTCGAAGAATTGTGCATCTCCCTCGAACGGCATGTCACTGAAGAGACTGATCGAGCCGTGCGTGACCACGCGAATTCAGAGGCAGCGATCGGTCGGGAAAACGCCATTGCGGAGATCAATATCAAGCTTGATCGCGTGCAATCTCAGGCCGAGATGCTGGGGGGCCATTTCGACCGGCAGGTGAGCGACAGCATCATTCCACGTCTTGCCGAAGCACGCGATCTCCTCGCGCAAGTCCATGATGCGGGCGCGAGACTGGCCGCCGCATTCGATCAGTCGCAGCTGGCCATGCTTCGCATGCAACGTACGCGCTTACACGAAAAATTCGGTGCCATGGATATCATCACCGACGATCCGGTGGCGCTGGATTCGCCAGACCACCTCGTGCCATGGGGTACGGCGCACGATAATTCGCGCAACGAACGATTCAATGCGCGGCTCATGTCGTTGGTCCCAAGTGATCGGTTGGCGGTGCTGGACCTGGGATGCTCGGGCGGGGGACAGGTCCGTAGCTTCATCGAACAAGGTTACCTGGCTGTTGGCGTTGAGGGGAGCGATTACTCGCAACGTTCTCTCCGAGCTGAATGGGCTACGATACCCGATTTCCTGTTTACTGCCGACATCACCAAACCGTTTGTAATACAGGGCGGCGGGCGTGAAGGCGCCGTCCCATTTGGCGTGGTCACATTGTGGGAGGTCATCGAGCATATCCGAGAATGCGATCTGCCGGCAGTACTGAGGAACATCGATGCTCATCTCATGCATGGTGGCCTGGTCATCATGTCCGTATCGCCCAATTCAGATATCATTGACGGCACGGAACTCCATCAGAATATCAAGCCGCAGGATTGGTGGGATGATTTTCTGTACCGTGCAGGTTGGCAGAACCATAAAGGGCTGGTCGAGTATTTTGGCGATGATTTCGTTCGCGGGGGCGCCAACGCGCCGAACAGCTTCCATTACGTTCTATCCCGGATACATGACGAGCCGGCATTGACCAGACGAATGGTGCACCTGTGCGATCCGGCGAGGGTCCAATAATCAGCGATCAATGCCGGGATCGAGGCGCGCACCACGTAGCAGGCCAGCGAGCACTGGATCCGCGTGCTGGACGCCGCGGGGCGTGCTATGGCCGCCGATCCCGTTCGACCAGCGCGCGGTGGCGACGCGTCGATGCTGGGGGCGGCGCCGCACATCGACTTCATGCCGCTGCCGGTATGCTCGCGCATCCCGCAACTCGGCGATCACACTATGGAGGTGCTGCGCGACCGGAGATCCTCTGCCGCCGATGTCTGGCACAATCGTAATGGCCAGGTGAGTGGGGACGAGGGCCAGCCTGGCAACGGAGAATTCTGCCGCCATCGCCCTCGGCATTCGCCCGGTGTAGCGTTGCCACGGGGCGCGACAATATGCTCGGCCGGTGAGTGCCCGCACGTCCACTCAACCAAGGAGGAACCGCCATGGAATTCGGCTATTTCGCCATGCCCTCGCATCCGCCCGAGAGAGGGCTCAAGGCTGGCCATGACTGGGACCTGCAGACGCTGCGCTGGCTCGATGAACTGGGCTACGCCGAAGCGTGGATCGGCGAGCACTACACCGCGCCTTGGGAGCCGCATCCGTCGCCCGACCTGCTGATCGCCCAGGCGCTGCTGCAGACCAAGCGCATTCGCATCGGCCCGGGCGGCTTCCTGCTGCCGTACCATCACCCGGCGGAACTCGCCGCGCGCGTCGCGATGCTCGACCACCTGTCCGAGGGCCGGCTGAACTTCGGCGTCGCCGCGTCCGGGCTGCCGACCGACTGGGCGATGTTCCAGGTGGACGGCACTGCCGGCGTCAACCGCGAAATGACGCGCGAGGCGCTCGACATCATCCTGCGGCTGTGGGGCGACGAACCGCATTTCGTCCACCAGGGCAAGTTCTGGACCGTGGAGAAGCCGGAACCGATGTTCGGCTTCCTCAAGCCGCACATCTACCCGCAGCAGCGACCGCATCCGCCGATCGGCGTCGCCGGCTTCTCGAAGAATTCGGACACGCTGAAGCTGGCCGGCGAGCGCGGCTTTCTGCCGCTCAGCCTGAACCTCAACCCGGCCTACGTGGCGAGCCACTGGGAGGCAGTGGAGACCGGCGCAGCGCGGTCGGGCCGCACGCCGAACCGCGCCGACTGGCGGCTGGTGCGCGAGGTGTTCGTCGCCGAGACGGACGAGGAGGCGTGGCGCCTGTCGGTGGGCGGCATGATGGGGCGGATGATGCGGGAATACTTCCTGCAGCTGCTGGGGAATTTCGGTTTCCTCGAATACCTCAAGCACGATCCGAACGTGGCGGATTCCGACGTCACGCCGGAATACTGCGCGCGGCACAACTGGCTGGTGGGCTCGCCGGCAACCGTGGCGGAGAAGCTGGAGCGCATCTACCACGAGGCCGGCGGCTTCGGCGGGCTGCTGGTGTTCGGCTTCGATTACGTCGAACAGCCCGAGGCCTGGCACAACTCGCTGCGCCTGCTGATGCAGGAGGTGGCGCCGCGGGTGGCGCACCTGACGCCGGGACGCAATGCGGCAGCGGAGTGAGGTGACCATGCCGGATCATGATCTCGCGGCGCTCTGGGAGGCGCATTGCCGCCACGAATTCGAAACCCGCGATGTCGATGCGACGATGGCAACGATGGTGGCGGCGCCGTACGTCAATCACATTCCCACCATGGCGGGCGGCGTCGGCCACGATCAACTCAAGCGGTTCTACAAATACCACTTCATCGGCGCGAACCCGCCGGATACCACCATGGTGCCGGTCAGCCGCACCGTCGGTGTGGACCAGTTGGTCGATGAGGTGATCTTCCGCTTCACCCACACCGAGACGATCGACTAGATGCTGCCTGGCATCGCTCCCACGGGGCGCACGGTGGAGGTGCCTCTGGTGGCAATCGTGCAGTTCCGCGACGGCAAGGTCGCGCACGAGCACATCTACTGGGACCAGGCATCGGTACTGGTGCAGATCGGCAGGCTGGATCCGCAGGGCCTGCCGGTCGCCGGAGGCCAGACGGCGCGCAAGGTGGTGGACCCGCAGCAGCCGAGCAACGCGCTGCTCGGCGACGCCTGGCGCAGCAGCGAGGGCAAGCCGGTTTAGCGCGTTGTGTACGGCTTGTGTGCCGACGCCGCCCGGCCTATTGGCCCCTGTCGCAACGCCGGGCCCTCTGGTAATCATTCGCCATGAACAGTCGCGTCCTGCATCGCTCCGGCGCCGTTCCACCCACCGCGACCGGTGGCGACGGCATCTACCTCCATCTCGCCGACGGCACCCGCATCATCGATGGATCGGGCGGCGCCGCAGTGGCGTGCCTTGGCCATGGCAACCAGCGCATCGCCGCCGCCATCGGCAGGCAGGCCGCCGCCATGGCCTACGCCCACACCGGCACGTTCAGCAGCCAGCCCTCCGAGGACCTCGCGCATATCGTGCTGGACGGCGAACCCGGCGGCCTGACGCATGCCTATTTCTGCTCGTCCGGTTCCGAAGGCACCGAGGCGTCGCTGAAGCTGGCACGGCAGTATTTCGTCGAGATCGGCCAGCCGCAGCGCACCCATTTCATCGCGCGCCGCCAGGGCTACCACGGCAACACGCTGGGTGCTCTCGGCGCCGGCGGCAACATGATGCGCCGCGCGCTGTACGAACCGATCCTGGCGCCGGCGTTCAGCCTGGTGTCGCCCTGCTTCCCGTATCGTTTCAAACGAGACGATGAGACCGACGCGCAATACGTCGATCGCCTGGCAGACGAGCTGGAGGCCGAGTTCCAGCGCCTCGGCGCCGAGACGGTGATCGCGTTCATCGCCGAACCGGTGGTCGGCGCCACCACCGGATGCGTTGCGGCAGTGCCGGGCTACTTCAGGCGCGTGCGCGAGATCTGCGACCGCCATGGCGCGCTGCTGATCCTCGACGAGGTGATGTGCGGGATGGGCCGCACCGGCACGATGCATGCCTGGGAGCAGGAAGGCATCTCGCCCGACCTGCAGGTGGTGGCGAAGGGGCTTGGCTCCGGCTACCAGCCGATCGGCGGCGTGCTGATCGGCGGCAAGATCGTCAACGCGATCAACAACGGGTCGGGCGGCTTCATGCACGGCCACACCTACCAGGCGCATCCGGTGGCCTGTGCCGCGGCGCTGGAGGTGCAGCGCATCATCCGCGAGGACAACCTGCTGGCGAACGTCCGCGCCGTGGGTGAGCGCCTGGAAACCGCCCTGACCGAGCGTTTCGGCAACCACCGCCATGTCGGCGACGTGCGCGGCCGCGGCCTGTTCTGGGCGCTGGAATTCGTCACCGACCGTGCCACGAGGCAAGTGTTCGACCCGGCGCTGAAGATCAACGAGCGGGTGAAGCGCGAGGCGCTGGCGCGCGGCCTGGCGATCTACCCGATGGGGGGCACGCTCGACGGCAAACACGGCGACCACGTCATCGTTGCGCCGCCATATATCGCGACCGCCGCCGACATCGACACGATCGTCGACCGCCTGGGCGGTGCTGTGGATGCCGCCCTGTCCGGCTGATACCGGCCGGAGCACTGCTGTTGCGAGGCATTTGCATCGTTTCGCTGCTACCTTGACGTTGCTGTCCCATTCGCCAATGTGCGCGCCATGCGGAATTTTTCGGACCTGACCGAACGCGAAGTGCTCGCCCTGGCGATCGCCAACGAGGAAGAGGACAACCGCATCTATACCGACATCGCCGAGGGACTGCGGGCCGACTACCCCGGCAGCGCCAAGGTGTTCACGGAAATGGCCGAGGAGGAGAGCGAGCACCGCCATCGCCTGCTCGAGCTATACCGGGAGAAATTCGGCGAGCACATCCCGCTGGTCCGCCGCCAGGACGTGCGCGGCTTCATCCACCACAAGCCGGTCTGGCAGATCTATCCGCTGAACCTCGACGAGGTGCGCAACCTTGCCGAGAGCATGGAAACCGAAACCCAGCAGTTCTACCGCCGCGCCGCGGCGCGCAGCGAGGACGTCTCGGTGCGCAAGCTGCTCGGCGACCTGGCCGAGGCGGAGGTGGAGCACGAACACCGCGCCGACCAGTTGCGCGACGAGAACCTGCCGGACAATGTCCGCCGCGGCGAGGACGCGCACGCCAGGGCCTCGTTCGTGCTGCGGGTGATCCAGCCGGGGCTGGCCGGGCTGATGGACGGCTCGGTCTCCACCCTGGCGCCGGTATTCGCCGCGGCGCTGGCCACGCAGAACACCTGGCAGGCGTTCGTCGTCGGCCTCGCCGCCTCGATCGGCGCCGGCATCTCCATGGCGTTCGCCGAGGCGCTGTCGGACAACGGCAGCCTGACCGGCCGCGGCGCGCCGATCGTGCGTGGCGCCATCACCGGCGCGATGACCACGCTCGGGGGCATCGGCCACACCCTGCCGTTCCTGATCCCGTCGTTCTGGACTGCCATGGCCGTCGCCGTCGCTGTGGTGATCGTTGAACTCGCGGCGATCAGCTGGATCCGCTGGAAATATATGGACACCCCACCGATTTCCGCCGCATTCCAGGTGGCATTTGGCGGCGCGCTGGTGTTCGCCACCGGCATCCTGATCGGCAGCAGCTAGAGGCTTGCATGCAGCACACGATCGTCAAGCAGCCTGCCGGGGCGCAGGGCCTGCGGCATGACCCTACGACCATCGCCCTGCACTGGGCCACGGTCGTGCTGGTGGTTGTCCTGTGGAGCATCGGGCAGACCGTGGATTTTGCCCCCAACGGGGCGCTGCGCATCGATTACCGCTCGACCCATATCGCACTCGGCGTGACACTGGGCGTGGTGTTGCTGGTGCGGCTCACCTGGCGCCTGACGTGGCACCGGCAGCTGCCGCCGATCGATCATGGGCTGCTGCAGGTCATCGGCCGGGTCACCCACTGGGTGCTGTATGCATTGCTGATCACCACGGTAGCGCTGGGCATCACCAATGCCTGGGTGCGTGGCGATACCATCTTCAATCTGTTCAAGGTGCCGGCCTACGATCCCGGCAACCGCGCCCTGGTGAACGAGGTGGGCGACTGGCACGCGCTGGCCGCCAATGCCGTCCTGATCCTGGCAGGGGTACACGCCGCGGCGGCGCTGTTCCATCATTACATCCTGCGCGATGCGACATTGCGGCGGATGCTGCCGTGGGCAGTGCGGTAGCGAATGCGGGACGTAGGGCACCGCCCGCCTCTCCCGCGAGGCGGGGGCCGGGAAGGGGGCCTCAGTCCAGCGTCTCGCGGTACATGTTGACGGCAATCACCCCCACCACGATCGCAAACACCCCCATCGGCCATAGGTCGGGCCAGATCTGAGCCAAGCCGTTGCCTTTCAGCAGCATGCCGCGGCAGATCCGCAGCGCATGCGTCAGCGGCACCGCCTCGCCGATGATGCGCGCCCATCCGGGCATGCCCTGGAACGGGAACATGAAGCCGGACAGCATCATCGACGGCAGCAGGCCGAACTGCGCCAGTTGCTGGGCCTGCATCTGCGTCCGCGCCATGGTCGAGAATGCGAAGCCCATCGCCAGGTTGCAGGCGATGAACACCCCGAGCGCCAGCAACAGCAACGGCACCGAGCCGCGCACCGGCACTTTGAACACCAGCACCGACACCGTCAGGATCAGCAGCGTCTGCACATAGGCCAGGCCGACATACGGGATAATCTTCCCCAGCATCACCTCGACCGGCCGCACCGGCATCGCCAGCAGGTTCTCCATGGTGCCGGTCTCGCGTTCGCGGGTGATCGCAAGTGTCGTCATGACCAGCGTGGACAGCGTCAGGATCATGCCGATCAGGCCGGGCACAATGTTCAGTGCGGTGACCTGCTCGGGATTGTAGCGGGCGTGCAGCACCACCTGGAACGGCGGCTGCAACGGCTGCACCTGCATGCTCACCGGCAGGTCGCGGTTCAGCACTGTGGCGTTCAGCGCCACCACCGCCGCCGTGGCATTGGCGATTGCCGTCGGGTCGGTGGCATCGGCGTCCATCAGTACCTGCGGGTGCTCGCCGCGATCGATCCGGCGGGAGAAGTCGGGCGGGATGTTCAACACGAACAGCACGTCGCCGCGCGCCAGCGCCTGCTCACCCTCGGCCTCGGTGGCCATCGGCCGGATGTCGAAATAGCCGGTGTTTTGCAGCGCAGTGGTCAGCGTGCGCTCGTAGGTGGAATGCTCCGCCGTGATGAGCCCGGTCGGCAGGTGGCGCGGATTGGCATTGATCGCATAGCCGAACAGGAACAACTGCATCAGCGGCAGCATCACTGTCAGTCCGACCGTGCCGCGGTCGCGCCGCATCTGCAGCGATTCCTTGCGCAGCATGGCGAACAGGCGCGCGAAGGAGAATCCATTCATGCCTCGGTGTCCTGCTCGTTCAGCATGTGGATGAACACGTCGTCCAGCCGCGGCTCGACTTCCTCCCAGTGCAGGCCGGTATCGCCGATGCTGTCGATCGCGCTGCGCAGGGCGTCGCGGTTCATGCCGGCGACGCGCAGCGAGCGGCCGAACACCGCGGCGGTCTCTACGCCGGGCAGATGGCGCAACCGGCGCACCGCCTGTTCGATGCCCGGCCCGGTCGCCTCGAACGTCACCAGGTGCGCGGCGCTGACCACCTCGTCGGCGGTACCCTGCACCACCAACCTGCCGCCGGCGAGATACACCACGCGCTGGCAGCGTTCCGCCTCGTCCATGTAGTGCGTGGATACCAGCACGGTCATGCCGTCCGCCGCCATCTCGTGGATCATGTCCCAGAACTCGCGACGCGCCTTGGCATCGACGCCGGCGGTCGGTTCATCGAGCAGCAGCAGCCGTGGCCGATGCAGCACGCACGCCGCGAGCGCCATGCGCTGCTTCCATCCGCCGGACAGTTCCTGCGCAAGCTGGTTCGCCCGATCGGCCAACCCGATGCGCTCCAGCACCTCGGCGATGGTTCGTCGCCGGTCGCGAATCTCGTAGAGCCGGGCAACGAATTCCAGGTTCTCGGCAACGGTGAGGTCGCCATAGAAGCTGAACCGCTGGGTCATGTAGCCGATCTGCAGCCGGATGCGCGGGGCTTCGCGCAGCAGGTCGAGCCCGAGGCATGTGCCGGTACCACTATCCGGCCGCAGCAACCCGCACAGCAAGCGGATGGTGGTGGTCTTGCCGCTGCCGTTGCCGCCGAGGAAGCCGCAGATCTCGCCTTCGGGCACCTGCAGGGTAAGCCTGTCGATCACCCGGCGTGCGCCGAAGCTTTTTTGCAGGTCGTGCACGTCGATGGCGAGTCCGGTCATCGGCCGGTCCCTCGCCCGGCGCGCCGCACGTCGACCGGCTGTCCCGGCTTGAGCTGGACGGCCTGCTCCGGCGACGGATGCGCCTCCACCAGGTAGACCAGCTTGGTCCGGTTGGATTCGCTGTAGATCACCGGCGGCGTGTATTCCGGCTGTGGTGCGATGAAGGTGATCGCCGCCGTGAGATCGGTTGCACAGCCGTCGCAGCCGATCGCCAGCCGGTCGCCGACATGCATCGTCGCAACCTCGGTCTCCGGCACGAAGAAGCGCACCAGGATGTTCTGTGGCGGCAGCAGCGAGACCACGGGAACGCCGGCATTGATCGTCTCGCCCGGTCGGGCAAAGGTGTCGGCCACCAGCGCCGCGGCCGGCGCCGCGACATGGCGCTGGTCCAACTGCCAGTCTGCCTGGGCGAGCGCCGCCCGCGCCTGCGCGACCATGGCGCTTTGTGCAGCGATCTCGTACTGCCGCCCCATCGGCGACTGCATCTGGTCCAGTTTCGCGCTGGCTGCGGCGGCACGCGCGGTGGCTGAGGCAATGTCCGCGCGCTGCTGATCCACAATCTGCCGGCTGGCGGCGCCGGATTTCAACAGTTCCTCGTTGCGCGCCAAATCCCTGGCGATGCGGTCGCGGGTGGCGACCAGGTCGGCAAGGTCCGCGCGCGCCTGGGCGATCTCGGTCTCCCGGCTGGCGGTCTGCAGGTTGGTCAGCCGCGCCTCCGCCTCGGCCAGCTTGCCGGCGGCCGCGTCGCGCGCCGCGATGTCGTCGGCATCGTCCTGGGCGAACAGCTTCGCCCCGGCCGCCACCTGGCTGCCGCGGCTCACCGCAAGGCTGACGATGCGGCCGGTGAGCGTCGGCGACACGCGGACATATTCGGCATCGACATAACCCTGCCACGCGTCGGTGGCGGAGTCCTGGCCGAGCCACCACCAGCCGGCCGCGCCGGCACCGCCCGCCAGCAGCAGCAATGCGATCAGGCGGCGCTTCATGGCGGCTGGTCCGCTGCCAGCCCGCGCAGCAGCACGTCGAGATGCGCCTCTGCGACTGCGCGCGGATCGAACGTCAGGTCGGTGTGGCGGCCCAGCGAGTGCTTCCACAGCGCCAGCAGCAGGAACGGCCCGGCGAACAGCGGCAGCGTCGCGTGCACGTCCATCGGGCGGAATTCGCCGAGTTCGATGCCACGGGTCAGGATGCCCTCGATCAGGCGGAACGCCCGGCGCAGCACGGCGTCGGCGTAGAACTGCGCAATTGCGGGGAAATTGCCCGATTCAGCCACCACCAGCTTCGGCACCGCCGTCAGGTCGGTGTCGAGCAGCCTCAGGAACCGCTGGGTCAGCATGCGCAGCAGGTCGGCCGACGAACCGGCGTAGCTGGCGACGTCGGTTTCGGCTGCCTCGACATTCGGCAGCACGGCCTGGCGCACCACGGCGCGGAACAAGTCCTCCTTGGTGGGGAAGTAGAGGTAGATGGTGCCCTTGCTGATGCCCGCGGCGGCGGCGACGTCCTCCAGCTTGGTGGCGGCGTAGCCCCGCTCGGCGAATGAGGCGAGGGCGGCGGCCACAATCTCGCCTGGGCGGGCTTCCTTGCGGCGTGAGCGATTCATCCACCTTACTTACTGACTGTTCAGTCAGTATTCAAGAAGGTTGCTCCATCAAACACTTCGTCCGCGCCCGAACCATCGCCGGTTGCACCACGCAGCGATGCCGGCGAGCCTCTGGCCAATGCCCGACGTCGCCCTGCTCACCACAGCCGGGCTGCTGGCCGGAGCGATGAATGCGATCGCCGGCGGCGGCTCGTTCGTCACGTTTCCGGCCATGGTCGCCGCTGGCCTGGCGCCGGTGGTCGCCAATGCATCCTCAACCGTGGCTCTGTTCCCAGGCACGCTGGCCAGCACCTACGCCTATCGCCGGGACTTTGCCGGCGTGGCCGAACCGAACCTCCGCCTGATGGTGCCGATCAGCCTGGCCGGCGGCCTGACGGGCGCCGCCCTGCTGCTCGCCACGCCGCCCCGGCTGTTCGATGCGGTGATCCCGTTCCTGCTGCTGCTCGCCACGCTGACCTTCATGTTCGGCGCGCGGGCCGGGCTGATGCTGCACCGCTTCGTGCGGATCGGGCCTGCCGCGCTGCCGGTGATCCAGTTCGTGGTCTCGATCTACGGCGGCTACTTCGGCGGCGCGGTCGGGCTGATGATGATGGCGGTCTGGAGCCTGCTGACCGCTTCCGCCAACCTGAAGCATATGGCGCCGGCCCGGGTGCTGCTGGTGAGTTCGGCCAACGGTGCGGCCGTGCTGTGGTTCATCGCCGCCGGTGCGGTACGCTGGCCGGAAACGCTGGCGATGCTGGCCGGGAGCGTGGTCGGCGGCTATGTCGGCGCCCGGCTCACCCAGTTCCTGCCACCACAGCTGGTACGCGGCTTCGTGGTGGTGCTGAGCGCGACGGTGACAGCGGCATTCTTCGCGCGGGAGATGTGAACCACAGGCGGGAATAAAGTCGTCAGCCGCGCAGTAGCCAGCACGCGGCCTCGGGGTCGCGCAACCGCTCTTAGGAGGATCCAGTGCGAATTCTGCTTCTCTTGGGCTTGCTGGCGATCGCTTTGCCTCTGACTGTCATTGTCGCCGATGCCGCCTCGTCGTCAGGCTCCGGCGCGGTTAAGTACGGCTGCGAGGACTGCGAGTAGGCCACTTCGAGGCCTCTCGCCTGCCAGGCTGCCCGCAGCCGTATCCGCTAAGCAACGGAACGATTTTGGGTGGCCTGGCAGATCACTCAACTCCGTCTGCGCTCAATGTCCGGCAGGAACGCGGTGAGCAACCCGATCAGCGGCAGGAACGAGCACAGCCGGTATACCGTGTCGATGCTGGTCCAGTCGGCGATCTCGCCGAGCGCTGCGGCGCCGAGGCCGCCCAGCCCGAACGAGAAGCCGAAGAACATGCCCGCCACCATGCCGACACGTCCGGGCAGCAGGTCCTGCGCATACACCAGGATGGCGGAGAACGCGGACGCCAGGATCAGGCCGATCGCAACGCTGAGGATGCCGGTCCAGAACAGGTTGGCGTAGGGCAGCATCAGTGCGAACGGGAACGCGCCGAGGATCGAGAACCAGATCACCGGCTTGCGCCCGAACCGGTCGCCGATCGGGCCGCCGGCGAAGGTGCCGGCCGCCACCGATCCAAGGAACACGAACAAATGGATCTGCGCGCTCTGCACCGACAGCCCGAATTTATTGATCAGGTAGAAGGTGTAGTACGAGCCCAGGCTGGACGTGTAGACGTTCTTCGAGAACAGCAGCGCCACCAGGATGGCGATCGCTCCCAGCACCTTCTTGCGCGACAGCACGGCGTAGGCCGCGCCTTTCGCGCTGCCGCCGCTCGCCTGGCGCGGTCGCAGGTTGCGGCTGTACCACAGGCTCACATTGGCCAGCAGCAGGATCGCCAGCAGTGCAGCGGCGGAGAACCAGGCGACGCTGCCCTGGCCGCGCGGCACGACGATGAACGCGGCCAGCAGCGGGCCGATCGCCGAACCGGTGCTGCCGCCAACCTGGAACAGCGACTGCGCGAAACCGTGCCGCCCGCCTGACGCCATGCGCGCCACGCGTGACGATTCCGGATGGAACACCGACGACCCGAGCCCGACCAAGGCCGCGGCCAGCAAGATCGTCGGATAGTCGTGCGCCACCGACAGCAGCAGCAGGCCGATCAGGCTGCAGCCCATTGCGATCGGCAGCGAGAACGGCTGCGGCCGGCGATCGGTAACCATGCCGACGACCGGCTGCAGCATCGAGGCGGTCAACTGGAACGCCAGGGTAATCAGGCCGATCTGGCCGAAATCGAGATGATAGGAATCCTTCAATATCGGATACAGCGCAGGCACCAGCGACTGGTTCATGTCATTGAGCAGGTGGCACACCGAGAGCGACACGAGGATCGCGAATGTCGTGGTTTCCGCACCGGCCTGCGGTGCAATCGCATGCGAGGCAGCGTGTTGCGTGGCGCTGCGCTGTGCGATGATGGTGTTCTCGCTCAAGGTCGTTCCTGTCGTAACTGTCATGTGGCAGTATGCAAGCGTTGCGGCTGCGGACCTATGCGTCAAGCTCAGCGCTGCTCCGCGTGCTGCCGCAGATGTTTCATAGCGCGTGCAAAAAGCTGCCGCATTCCCTAATTAGCTTCCCCCATAGTCGATCGGCATTCCTGGGAGGGATGCATATGAGTCCGTCGCAGCGCAGCCATCAGCCTGACAGGCAACGCCGGTCCGGCCACAGCCATGTCCATTATGGCCCGCTGGTGTGGATCGCGCTGCTGCTGGCGTGCTGGTTCGTCATCGCCGAATGGCAGATGCTGCCGGAGTTCATCAACCACACGATGGCAGCACTGCCCTGATCAGCCGGCCGGTTGGTCCGCCGCGCCGATCACGCGAAAATCCGCTGACTGCACAAGGATGACCTGGCCCCGGCCGGGTCCGGCCGGCTGCGTTATGAACTGGCGAGCGCTGCCGTCCCATTCGCCAAGCGTCTCGACCTCGCGCACGATGCGGAATTCGCGCAGCTTCGCGCCCTCGTTCTCGCCGGCTCCGACTGCGGTGGCGTGCTCGGGGTCATAGACCACGCGCAATGCCCGAACCGGCGCGGCTGCGGCGCCGATATCGACCGCGAGGCCGTCGCCTGCATGGCCCAGCGCCACCGGCACCGGCAGCGCGCCGGCGGACTGCATCGCTCTGGCAACGGCAGCCTCGTCGGAACCCACCACGACCTTCCTGCCGTTCACCACGAGGGCAGGGGTGAAGACCTCGCTCCCGAGTTGGCGGGCATAGGCCTGCTGGCGCGCGGTTGCCTGGCGGCTCGCATACGGATCACGCCAGCCCAGACGGTCCCAGTAGTCTACGTGCCAGGCCAGCGCGATCACCTCGGGCCGCCTGATCAGCCGGCCCAGCAGAGCATCCGCCGGCGGACAGGACGAACAACCCTGGGAGGTGAACAGCTCCAGCACCACAGGCGCCGGGGCGGCGCGCACCGCCGGTGGGATGGCTGTGGCAATTGCCGCCGCAAGCAGGTTCCGACGTCGCATCGTGCTGTCTCCGCTGAGGGTAACTTTCCGTCCAACCGTACGGTGCGTTGGCCGCTACGCCGTCGCAGGACCCGAGTACGGTCGCATTATCCCTTTCTCAAGACCGCCGTGAGTAGACTGGAGCCATTGGCAGCGTCCCGGACTGCGTGTTGCGGGCGATCGTGCCACGGGAGCCTCTCGCCGACCAGAAGGACGACGCGTCGTGAGCATGGAGGTCCGCTATATCGTATTCACACCGGACGAGGCGCGGAATGCCATCATCGCGTTCGTCCTGAAGCAAGGCGTTGCGGCAACCGCGAACGATATCGCAGAGGTCGAGCTTACCGGCGAGGACGCTGAGCCTTGCGCAACGGTGCAGTTGCGGACACCGTCGTCGGCCAAGCCCACCATATTGAACGCGCAGTATCTTGTGGCTGCCCTGCTGCTCTATTGCTGCGAACACCGCATTCCAGTCCCGAAGCGTGCCGGGAAGGTTGTGGCGCTCTCGCTCCACGGCCTCACGTTGGTATTGACGACTGATACGCTCGACGGATCGCCGCTCATTGCGGCCAACCTGGTCACCTATGGTGCAATCGCGAACCGCGCCACTCAGGAGATCAGTTCAACCAGGGAAGAACTCGCGCGAGCCCTCGCGCGTGCGGACTATGCCGAGAGCATGATAGCGCAGGCCGAGGCGTGCGCGCGGCGAACCGAGTCTGCTCGCGCCAGGTCGACTGCACTGCTGATCAGGATCGGGCTGATGCCGGGTCTGCGCGGCCGGATCGGCCGGTGGCTGGTCCGCTACCGGGATCCGAATTCGGACGCAACCGCCTGATGCGGCGCGTTCACTTCCTGCGCGCCGTCAGGTCGGCGAAACTGCCGTTGCTACAGACTGCCGCCCCGCCGCCCTGCCATCGCTCCCAGCCGCAGGCGCAGCGCATTCAGCTTGATGAAGCCCTGCGCGTCGAACTGGTCGTAGGCGCCGGCATCTTCCTCGAAGGTGACGACATTCTGTGAATACAGGCTGTTCGGGCTCTCGCGGCCGATCACCGATACATTGCCCTTGTACAGCTTCAGCCGCACGCTGCCGTTCACGCTCTTCTGGCTCTCGTCGATCAGCGCCTGCAGCATCCGCCGCTCCGGGCTGAACCAGAAGCCGTTGTAGATCAGCTCAGAGTAGCGCGGCATCAGGCTGTCCTTGAGGTGCGCCGCCTCGCGGTCCAGCGTGATGCTTTCGATGCCGCGATGCGCGGCGAACAGGATGGTGCCGCCTGGCGTCTCGTAGACGCCGCGGTTCTTCATGCCGACGAAGCGGTTCTCCACCATGTCCAGCCGGCCGATGCCGTTATCGCGCCCGAACGTATTGAGCCGGGTCAGCAGCGATGCAGGCGACAGCCGCACGCCGTCGATGCCGACGGCATCGCCCCGTTCGAACTCGACGCTGATCACCGTCGCCTTGTCAGGCGCGTCTTCCGGGCTGATGGTACGCTGGTAGACGATGGGATCCGCTTCGACCGCGGGATCCTCCAGGATCTTTCCCTCGGACGACGAGTGCAGCAGGTTGGCATCGACGCTGAACG
The DNA here is from genome assembly GCA_036265005.1 of Acetobacteraceae bacterium. GTDB lineage: Bacteria > Pseudomonadota > Alphaproteobacteria > Acetobacterales > Acetobacteraceae > JAMXLO01. Next base: position 24,119 of record DATAPW010000388.1, read on the forward strand.
GCGCCTCGCCGCGCTTGTCGCGGCTGATCGGGATCTGGTTCTGCTCGGCGAACTCCATCAGCCGTGTGCGGCTGGTCAGTTCCCATTCGCGCCAGGGTGCGATGATCTTGATGTCGGGCTTCAGCGAATAATAGCTGAGCTCGAAGCGCACCTGGTCGTTGCCCTTGCCGGTGGCGCCGTGCGCCACCGCGTCGGCGCCCACCTGTTCGGCGATCTCGATCTGCCGCTGCGCGATCAACGGCCGCGCGATCGAGGTACCCAGCAGGTACTGGCCCTCGTACAGCGCATTGGCGCGGAACATCGGGAAGACGAAATCGCGCACGAAGGTTTCCCGGAGGTCATCGACGAAGATTTCCTTCACGCCGAACATCTCCGCCTTCTGCCGGGCCGGTCCGAGTTCCTCGCCCTGGCCGAGATCGGCGGTGAAGGTGACCACCTCGCAGCGATACGTCACCTGCAGCCAACGCAGGATCACGCTGGTATCGAGCCCTCCCGAATAGGCGAGCACGACCTTCTTCACATCCTTCACGCGCATGGGCGGTTTTCCTTGGGCATGGTATCGCAGGCGCCGCCGAAGTAGCCCCCGGCGTGGCCATTGCGCAAGCACCGGCCGGCGGGCATCCTCGGTTCGCTGGCGAACCGGAGTGCCGCGGATGATGCGTTTGGCATTCATGCTGGTGATCATCGCCGGGCTTGGCGGCGCTGCCGCCAGGGCCGCTGACCTCGCCATACCCGTGCTGGATGTCGCTGCGGTGCCCTACCTGACGCCGGCGGCCCGCGCGAGCTATGGCGACTTCATGCTGGTTAACCTGCCGCGTGCCTTTGCCGTCGCGCCCAATGGTGCGTACGGCTGGTCCGGCGGCGGCGCGACGATCGAGGACGCGCGCGCCAGGGCATTGAAATCCTGCGCAGCCAAGGGTGCCTCGGATTGCGCGATCTATGCCGAGGACCTTCAGGTCGTGTGGTCCGGCCGGCCGCCGGTGGCGTTGCCGGCGGTGCCCGGACCGCTGCTCGAGAGCCGCGACTTCGCCCTGGTACCGGACCCTCGCTTCATCTGGCATGGGCCGCAGTCGGCTCGTGGGGTCTTCGTCTGGGGCCACGGCAAATCCGGCCAGGGACAGGATTTGCGGGTCGAGCAGCCGCAGGCCTATCTGCGCGCGTTCAACAATGCCGGGTTCGACGTGGTCCGCTTCACGCGCCAGCCGTCTGCCGACTACGTGGACGAGGCGGCCGAGTGGCTGCGTCAGGTGCTTCCGACGCTGCGCCGGAAGGGCTGGCGCATGGTGGTTGTCGGCGGCCAGTCGCGCGGCGCCTGGAACAGCCTGCAGGTGCTCGATACGCCGGGCCTCGCCGACGCCGTGGTTGCCGTCTCGCCGGCCAGCTTCAGCGGCCAGGCAACCCAGGAGGCTGACCTGTCGCGCATCCTGGGCGCCATCCGCTCACCCGGTGCGCGCGTCGCCGTGGTGCAGTTCAAAGGCGACATCTACGTGCGAGACATGCCGGGTCGCGTTGCGATGCCGCGCGACTTGCTGCCGCCGCATGTCGCCGCGGCGCTGGTGATCGACCAGCCGGAGGGGATCAGCGGCCATGGCGGCGGCGGCAGTCCCGATTTCGCCCGACGGTTCGGTCCGTGCCTGCTGCATTTCGTCACCGACCCGGCGCCGCGTGCCGATTGCACCGCGGCGGCACGATGAACCCGGTGCGCCAATGCGGCCCGCTTCCCGTCGGTTTCAGTCCGCTTCTCTGGTTCGCCTTACTTCACCGGTTCGAGGATCGGCGCGCCCTTGTTCTTGACAAGGAAGACGACAAACCTGGCGGGCTGGGTGTTGCTTGCATTCCTGCCCACGATGTGGACGTCGTTGGGTCCCTCGTAATAGGTCTGGCCGGGTGACAGCGTGACCTCTGCAGCATTTCGAAGCTGCATCACGATTGATCCCTCGAGCACGTAAACGAAGGCGTGCGCGTTGTGGCGATGGATCGGGTCCGAAGCTCCCGGGGGATACTCGACCAGGATCATCACGCCTTCCTTGCCTTTGAATTCCGGGAGGTCCTTCGTGACAAGTGGTGTGACGACCGCCTCCGGGCTCGCAAATGCCGGGACTGCGATGAATGAAATGCTGGCCAGCAGCAGGGCCCGCGCTGTTTTGCTCATGGTCGACATCTCCCAGGCGCTAGGCGTGGCGTGCGGAGTGCTTGAGCCAGTCCTCGAGGCGCGTAGGACCGAGCCGGGCTGTGCCGAGAGGAACGAGCGAGCGTTCCTCGACAGGGCCGCCGAAATAGCGGGCCTCAGGGTCTCCCACGACCTCGCGCGCGTCGCCGACGGCTCTTAGATAGCGGGCCACGAACTCGTTGAACGGCGCGCGTTCCGGGCCGGCAATCTCGACGATGCCGTTCGCCGGCTTCGCGAGTGCCGCATCGGCGACGCTGGCAGCAACATCGTCCGCCGCGATCGGCTGGAACAGGCCGGTCGGAATCCTCACCTTGTCGCCCTCCGCGCCGGAAGCGGCGATGCCACCCAGGAACTCCATGAACTGCGTCGAACGGATGATCGTGTAGGGAATGCCGGATGCCTTGATCAGCCTCTCCTGGGCGACCTTGGCGCGGAAGTAGCCAATGTCGGGCGCCCGGTCGATGCCGACGATGGAGAGCGCAACGTGGTGCCGGCTGCCGGCTGCGGCTTCCGCTGCGAGCAGGTTGCGGCCCGAGGTCTCGAAGAACTCCAACACCGCCTTGTCCTCGAAGGAGGGCGAGTTGGCGAGGTCGATCACCACCTGCACGCCGACCAAGGCTTCCTTGAGGCCTTCGCCGGTGATGGTGTTGACACCTGTATTAGGCGAGGCGGCGACCACATCGTGGCCACCCTGACGCAGATTGATGGCGGTCTTTGAGCCAATCAGGCCGGTGCCCCCAATGATCAGAATCTTCATGGTCCAACCTTTCTCGTCCGTTAGGTGCGCGGTTCCCCCGGAAGGCGCTCCTGGGCGTCCAAAATGGGTCAGCGGATGTTCGGAAGGCGGCAGTCGATTGCAATGGGATTGCGCACGCGCCGCATTAGCCAATCCCGGCACCGCTGCTTCTTGAACATTTTGCGCGTGTCTTCAGGTTGCCTGAGAAGCGGTCGCGAACCTTGCCGGACAAAAGATCCAAATGGCGGTGGCAGCCAGCCGCGGATCAGTGCCTGAGCAGGTGGGATGACAGGTCATCGGGTGGCCTGTCGTGGAAGATTCGCTGGATGGCCTTGAGGAAGACGTGCGCGTGACGCTCCTGTCGGTGACCTTGCGGTTCAGCCGCTCGGGCCGGGAGCGAGCGCCTGGATAAGCGCAGGGCCAGGTCCTCCGCCATGGTCGGGCGATCCACGAGCAGCGGAGCGAAAGCGTTCTGGTCGATCTCGTAGGTGGTCACACGGGTCAGCGCCTCCAGCGTACAGGCTTCACCCATCCCAGCGAGCAGCCCCGTCTCGCCAAAGAAGTCGCCGGGTGCCAGTCGGCCAATCTCCTCGCCGTCGCTGCGCATGACGATGACGCCGGCCCTGATCATCATCAGCGTGGACAGGATGTCTCCCTGTCGGACGATCACGTCGCCCTGGCGAAATTCGCGTGTCGATGTCGCCTCGGCGAGCGACAGCTTCTCGTCGCGCGTCAGCGTTGCAAAGATCGGTATGGCGTCGATGAGGTCGATGGGCTCGCCGCGCTGCGACCGAGCAGTTTCGTCGGTGGGCAGATTGGTCATGACCACGCCGGATTCTGGCGGCATCGCCAGCAGCAGGCCGGCCGATTTGCAGTGGCGGTAAACCAGATCGAGCACTTCGTTTCGTGCCCGTGTGCGCTTGCTGAGGCTCGCGACGGCGAATTGCAGATCGACCTCGAGGGCCAACGCATCCAGGCCTTTGAGTGCGACGGTCGGTGGCGGTTCCGCCAGGATGGACGTGCAGCTGAGCAGGACGGATTGCATCGCCTCCACGACAACGGAAGGCATGCGCGTGGGCGCAATGCGCACCGTCACCGTCAGCAAATGTGTCCCGTCGGGACGGCTGACGTTGGTAAGCCAAAGCCGTGCGAGGAAGCTGTTCGGCAGCACGACCACATTGTTGGAGCCGGTCAGAACCTGGGTCGAGCGCCAGTTGCTTTCCACGACGCGTCCCTCGATCCCATCGCTGAGAGCGATCCAGTCACCGATGACGTACGGTCGGCCAAGCGTCAACGCGATGCCGGAGAACACATCGCTCAAGGTGTTCTGCAGTGCCAGACCGAGAATGATGGCGACCACGCCGGATGTGGCGACCAATGTGCCGATCGGAATGCCGAAGACAAAGGCCAGGATGGACAACGCCACGCCGAGATAGACCACGCCGACCACGACATCCTGTAGCAGGCGAGCCTCGCGGGGGCGTTCCTCGAGCACCAGGTAGATGCGCACGAAGCCGATGATTGCCCACGCCAGATGGGTCCACCACAGGAGCTTGGCAGCAATGACGAGCGGCGTCGTGGCGCCCTGGACTCCGGGCGCTTCCGAGCTGAAGGGCGTCAGGTTGTTGCCGATGAGAATCGCGGTCATGACCGCAAAGAATGCGATCTGGACCACCAGTCGTATGTTGCAGCGCCAGCTCGGGATCAGCAGCCAGACGATGATCCCGGCGACGTCCACCAGGGTTATCTGCCAAAGCGGCGACACGACGAGGGCCTCAAAGGGCATCCGATCCATCATGCTGCATCTCCTGATCCCGGCAACCGCCAGGGACAACATGGCCGCGCCGGTCATCTGCCCCGTGGTGCAGTGTCCCTCAGCCCCTCAGTTATTCGTCAACCCACCAGTCCTGCACTGGTAGGGCAAAGGCGCATCTGTGCCCAAGGCGGCCATCGACGGCGAAGGCGAAGGGTCACGAAAGCTCAGGCAGCATCCAAATCAGCCGTCTGGATACTGCGCGAGCATGACGCAGTGAAACGCAAACACCCTATCCGCCAACCCGCACCTTCTGGTTCTCGGTCCGTAGCTGCCCGCACGCCGCCAGGATGTCGCGCCCGCGCGGCGCCCGTACCGGTGAGGAAAACCCCGCATCCATGACGATTTGCGCGAAGCGGTCGATCGCGCTGTTGCTGCTGGTTTCGAACGGACTGCCGGGCCAGGGATTGAACGGGATCAGGTTCACCTTGGCAGGAATGCCGGCAATCAGCCGCACCAGTTCGCGCGCATCCCCCAGGCTGTCGTTCACGCCCTTCAGCATGACGTATTCGAACGTGATGCGCCGCGCGTTCGACGCACCCGGATATCGCCGGCACGCCGCGATCAACTCGGCGATCGGGTACTTGCGGTTCAGCGGCACCAGTTCGTCGCGCAGCGCATCGCGCACCGCATGCAGCGACACCGCGAGGTTCACCCCCAGCTCCGCGCCGGCGCGATCCATCATCGGCACCACGCCCGAGGTGGACAGCGTGATGCGCCGGCGCGACAGCGCGATGCCCTCGTTGTCCATCGCGATGGTCATCGCTTTGGCGACGTTGGCGTAGTTGTACAGCGGCTCGCCCATCCCCATCAGCACGATGGTGGACAGCAGCCGCGGCGTCTCGCCCACCGGGCTCGGCCATTCGTCGTAGGCATCGCGCGCCGCCATGAACTGGCCGACGATTTCCGCCGCTCCGAGGTTGCGGGTCAGCCGCTGCGTTCCGGTATGGCAGAAGCGGCAGGACAGCGTGCAGCCGACCTGCGAGGAAATGCACACCGCGCCGCGGTCCAGGGCCGGATCCGGGATGTAGACCGTCTCGGCTTCCTGGCCGTCACGGAATCGGAACAGGAATTTCCGGGTCGCGTCCTCGCTGGTCTGCACCAGTGCCGCCTCGGGACGGCCGACCACGAAACGCTCCGCCAACTTTTGCTGCAGCGGCCGCGCGATCGACGACATGCGGGAAAAATCGGTCTCGCCGCGATGATAGATCCAGTGCCAGAGCTGCTTGGCGCGGAATGCCTGTTCGCCGATCGCCGCCATCTCCTCGGCAAGCTCGGTGCGCGACAGCCCCACCAGGTCGCGCCGCCCATCGGCGAGCTGCACCGGCGGCGGATCGAACAGCGCCGACTTGGCGAGGATCCGCGTCCGCTCGGCCTCGGTCAGGTCCAGATTGACGGTTGCCATCAGCGCGGCGCCGGGCAGGCCTTGTTGATCGCCGCATAGGCGGCGGAGAATCCGTGCAGGCTGAACGTGTCCACCACCACCTGGCCGTCGCGCGGGCCAGGCGAGCGCGCGAGTGCCTGCTCGCCCTTCTGGAAGGCGGCGACGACAGCCTTGCCGTCGCGTGCGAACGCGTCGCCTTTCGATGTGTAGAAGTCCAGGCCGCTGGTGGCGACCTGCACCGTCACCGCGGCGGCGGGCGCATAGTTGAAGCCGGCCGTGATCGCCACCGCGTCGCGCCCGCCGGGGCGTTCCGTCACCGTCAGGACGACGTCGCCGCGCCCGGGCAGCGTCGGCGTCGAGCGGCTCGCGCGGACGAACGCGTAGCACACGGTCTGGCCGGATTCCGGATGCGTGGCGGCGATCCAGTCGTCGAATTTCCCAAGTTCCTTGGGACCGGTCGCCGGGGCCGGCTTGGCCGGTGCGGCAGTACGCTGCGCCTGCGCCCAGGCAGGGCCGACGCACGCGAGGATGATCAGGTACGGCAAGAGAGGAACGAGGCGCATGGCGGCAGAGATACGGCGCTCGAGCCGACGCCACAAGCGGTTGCGCAGCGTCTTCCACCGCGATTGCTTGAGACGTGGGGGCTCGCCGGCGATCAGCCCGACGGCTTCTTCGTCGCCGCGGCGCGCTCCTGCGCGACCCAATCCGGCACCGTCCGGCGAAACCGCGGGGTGCCGTGGCGCGGCGCCTGGGCAGGCTCCGGCGACGCCAGGCTGCTCACCGGGCGGTCGGCAAAGCGGCCGTGCTGCAGCAGCCGGTCGTACAGCACCAGCGCCCCGGCCACCGCCAGATTGAGCGCGAAGCGCGTCGGGATGCGCACCACGTGGCGGCAGTGCTGCAGCATCGCAGGCGACAGGCCGGACCGCTCCGGCCCGAGCACGTAGGCGGCATTCAGCGGATGGCGGAACGACGGCAGGTCGGCGGCGGCCTCCAGCAATTCGACGCCGACCAGCACGCAGCCCTGCGGCAGTTGCAGCGTCGCGATGTCGGGGAAGCGCCACAGCGGCACATGCTCCGGCGTATCGGCGGTGTCGGCCAGGCGTCCGGCGCGAGCATCGAACCCGGCGCCGACGATGAAGCAGAACGACGCGCCGAACGCGTGCGCGGTGCGCAGCAGTGCGCCGACATTGGCCGACTTCGACACCCCCTCGACGCCGATGCCGAAATAGCCGCGTGATCTGGCTTCAGCCATGCCGGCGGTCTATGCCGGTGGCATGAGCGATGCAACCGACGCCAGGCTGGCGGCGCAGTACGAAGCGTATCCGTATCCGCGGCGCGATCCGCGCGACGAGGCCAAGCGGCTGATCGTCGGCAGCCCGGGACACCTGCGCGAGGTGGATTACTGGGTGTTCGGCGCGCAGCGGCCGGCATCGCGACCGCTGCACGCGCTGATCGCCGGCGGCGGCACCGGCGACGCGACGATCATGCTGGCGCAGCAGATGGCGCGCGAGGGCAGGGCAGGGACGGTGACGTGGCTCGACCGCTCCGCCGCGGCGCTGAAGATCGCCCAGGCGCGCGCGGCCGCGCGCGGGCTGACCAATATCGTCTGGCAGCAGCGTTCGCTGCTGGAACTGCCGGGGTCGGGGCTGGGGCCGTTCGACTACATCGATTGCTGCGGCGTGCTGCACCATCTGCCGGATCCGGCGGAAGGCCTGCGCGCGCTGCTGTCGGTGCTGGCGCCGGGCGGCGGGCTCGGGCTGATGGTGTATGCGCCGCACGGCCGCACCGGCGTCTACATGCTGCAGGACGCGCTGCGCACGCTGGCGCCAGCGGACGAGACGCCCACGGCGCGGCTCGACGTGGCAAAGCGCGTGATGCGGCATCTGCCGGAAACCGCTTGGCTGCGGCGGAACGGGTTCCTCGACGACCATGTGAATGGCGGCGATGCCGGGTTGTACGACCTGCTGCTGAACCCGCGCGACCGGGCGTTTACCGTGCGCGAACTGCACGCGATGCTGGCGGGCGAGGGGCTGGCGGTGACGTGCTGGGTCGAACCGGTGCGCTACGATCCGGTTCTGCTGCTGCCCGATCCGCGCTTGCGCGCCCGCGTCGAGGCGCTGCTGCCACTGGACCGCGCCGCACTGGCCGAGGCGCTGGCGGGCAATGTCAGTGCGCATATCGTGTATTGCGCGCGGGCGGATCAACCGGCGGAGCGCGCCGACTTCATGGCGGAGGATGCGGTTCCGGTGACGCGCGAGTTGTCCGGCGCGGAGATTGCCGGCGGGATCCAGCCCGATGGCACGATCACGCTGGTGCTCGATGGGCTGCGCGTGCCGCTGGCATTGCCGGCACTGGCGCCGGCGATCCTGCGCCTGGTGGATGGCCGACGTTCAGTGCGCGAAATTGCCGCGGCACTCGCCGAACGCGGCACGGGAGCCGAGGCATTCGCGCGCGCGTGGCGCGCGACATTCACCACGCTGGAGCGGATCAACCGGCTGCTGCTGGCTGCCAGGTGATGCGGAACGGCCCCCGTCATGCTCGCGCCGGCGAGCATCCGGGCGGTCAAGGTCGCAGACCGCCCAAAACTCTTGGACCCTCGCCTTCGCGAGGGTGACAAGGGGAGCCGTGGTGTAGGCGGTGGAGCGATGGTGAAGGCGTTGCCGGGCGACCGACGGCCGCCATTCGACCCCGGCGGCAATCCCTCAGCTGCTGCCCGCCGGCGCCACGCCGATATACTTGAACTGGTGCACCACGTCGTTCGACGGAAAGGCGGTGTCGTTCTTCACCTGGAAGACACTGACCACATGATCCGCCAGGTCGCCGTTCTCATCGAACGACAGGGTGCCCTGCAGCGTCTCCACCTTGCCGGCCTGGATGGCGTCGCGCACGCTGGCACGGTCCACCGTCTTGCTGGATTTCGCCACCGCCTCGATCGCCGCGAGGATCACCAGCGCCGCATCGTACGAGGTTATCGCATAGTCCGATGGCGCCAGGCCCCAGCGCTTCTGGAAGCTGGCCACCCATGCGGTCAGCTTCGCATCGTCCAGCATGTGCGGCGCGGCGATCGTGCTGTACCAGCCCTCCGCCGCGGGGAACCCGCCGGCCGACAGGATCGCCTGCTGGTGCATCCCGTCGCCGCCCGCCTTGATCATGCCGGGCATGATCTCGTAGCTCTGCTTGACCAGCTTGACCCCCGCCAGCGCGCTCGACCCGCAATACATCGCATCGGCGCCGAGATTGTGGATCTTGGTCAGCAGCGGGCGATAGTCGGTCACCAGCGGATCGACGCGATCACGGCCCAGCACGGTCATGCCGCGCTTGGCGGCCTGCGCCTGGAATGCATCGGCCAGGCCGACGCCATACGCACCGCTGTCGTCCACCACGAAGACCGACTTCACCTTGAGCGTGTCTGCCATGAAATTGGCCATGTTGGGGCCTTGGTAGGCATCGGTCGTCACGGTGCGGAAGTAGATGGCCTTGCCCGCCGGGCGATATTGCGCGGCGTATTTTGGGTCGGTGAGGTCGGGGTTGGTCGAACTTGGCGTCACCGTCGCCAGGTTGCCCTGGCTGAGCAGCGGCGCCATCGCCTTGCCGCTGCCGCTGGCCATCGGCCCGACGGCGGCAACCACGGAGGGATCGACCACCATCTTGCGCGCGTTGGTCGCCGCCTGCGCGGGATCGTACTGTCCCGCGGTCGCGGTGCCATCGTCGAGGCTCAGGATCTTCACCTCGTAGCCGCCGGGACCGCCCTTGGCATTGGCTTCCTCGATCGCCAGCACCGCGCCATGCAGGATCGTGGTCGCATCCTCGGCGCTGGCGCCGGTCAGCGGCAGGGAAATGCCGATGGTGACGGATTTCTTGTCGGCACGTGCCGGACCGATCAGCCCGGCGAGTGCGGATGAACCGAGCAAGGCGAGGGCGGAGCGGCGGGCAAGGCGCATCGTGACCTCCCATGAATGAGTGCAGCCGGAATATCCAGGCACGAGGACGGCACGGGGAGCGGTCGTCGGGCGACCCGCGGCAATCTTGCTGAGGCAAGCCGGTCGAAGCAAGCGCTATGCCAGATGCAGGTTGGTGCACCCACGTGGCCAGGATTCAACTGTCACTGCGAGGAGCGCAGCGACGCGGCAATCCCCGTCAGGTTTGTGCGCGCACGACTGGAAGGCGATTGCCTTGTCGCTGCGCTCCTCGCGATGACAGGGTCATTCGGTCGGCCGCCACAACATCACTACGCGCGCATCTCCTTGCCGGTGCCGCGCATCAGGATGTCCGCGTGCGCGCCGGTGATCGCTGCGTGATAGGCCACCGCTTCGTCCGACATGTCGGCCAGCGGACGCTGCTCTTCCTCGAAGTGGTGATAGCGATCCTCGCCGCGCACCAGCGTCGCGCTGTCGTGGGTGCCGGCAACCTGGCGCACATAGGTCGGGATGTAGCGGATCGCGAAACCGATGCGCCGGTCATCCGACGGATTGGGATCCGATCCGTGGATCAGCCGCACATGGTGCAGCGACATCTCGCCGGCGGCGAGTTCCAGCATCGCCGCCTGGCTCTCGTCCACGTCGACAGAAATCTCCTGGCCGCGCGACAGCAGGTTCGCCGCGGCGAAGGTGTCGCGGTGCGGCACCTGGTCCATTTTGTGCGTGCCGGGCATTACCCGCATCGCGCCATTGGCCGCATTGCTGTCGGTGAAGGCGACCCAGGCGGTGATGATGTCCGGCGGCTCCAGTCCCCAATAGGTGGAATCCTGGTGCCACGATACGAAGCCGGGATTCTTCCGCTCCTTGATGAAGAACGAGGTGCCCCAGCACAGGATGTCGGGACCGATGATGTCCTCCACCGCATCGAGCACCCGCGGATGCCGCACCAGGTCGTTCAGCCAGGTGAACAGCAGATGCGGCTTGTGCCGCAGCTTGCCTGACAGCGGACCGGCGCCGGCCTCGAACGCTTCCAGCCTGCGGCGCAGTTCGCCGGCCTCGGCCGTGGCGAGCGCGGCGACCGGCGCGCAGTAGCCCAGATCGCGATATTGCCGCACTGCGGCCTCGGTCAGCGCCTTCATGGGATCATCCTGCTGCGGGAAACCATGGACAAAGCCGATACTCCCACGCCACCATCGCTGCAATCCGGGAGGAAGCAACAACAAAACTGGGAGACTGCAATGCGGAGACGTACGTTCCTCGCGGCTTCGGCCACGTCGCTTGCACTGCCTGCGGTAGTGCGGGCCGAGAACCAGCGACTGCTGAAATTCATTCCTCAGTCGGACCTGGCGATCCTCGATCCGGTATGGACCACGGCCTATGTGACGCGCAACCACGGCTACATGGTGTTCGACACGCTGTACGGGCAGGCCGGCCAGAAGGACAATTTCAAGGCCACGCCGCAGATGGTGGCGGGCCATACCATCGAGAACGACGGCAAGACCTGGAAACTGACGCTTCGTGACGGCCTGCTGTTCCACAGCGGCGACAAAGTGCTGGCACGCGACTGCGCGGCCTCGATCAAGCGCTGGGGCGCCCGGGATGCATTCGGCCAGGCGCTGGTGGCACGCACCGACGAAATCTCGGCGCCCGACGACAAGACCATCGTGTTCCGTCTGAAGCAGCCATTCGCGCTGCTGCCGGATGCGCTATGCCACGGTGCCTCGAACATGTGCGCGATGATGCCGCAGCACATCGCGGAAGCCGATCCGTTCAAGCAGTTCACCGAAGTGGTCGGCAGCGGTCCGTTCCGCTTCAAGGCCGATGAACGCGTGCAGGGCTCGCTGTTCGTGTATGAGCGGTTCGACCAGTACAAACCGCGGGAGAATGGCGAGGCCAGCTTTACCTCGGGCCCGAAGGTGGTGCATTTCGACCGCGTCGAATGGCACGTGCAGCCCGACCCCGCGACCAAGGCCGCCTCGATGCAGGCCGGTGAGATGGACTGGTGGGAAAACCCCACCGCCGACCTGCTGCCGCTGTTGAAGAAGAACAACATCACGGTCGTGGTCACCGATCCCACCGGCACGCCGTACCTGCTGCGGCCCAACCACCTGTATCCGCCGTTCGACAAGCCGGCGGTGCGGCGCGCGCTGATGGGCGCGATCGACCAGAAGGAGTTCATGATCGCGGCGAATGGCGAGGATACCTCGCTGTGGTCGGTGCCGAACGGCTTCTTCCCGGCGCTGTCGCCCCTGGCGAGCGATGCCGGCATGGAGGCGGTGACCGGCAAGCGTGACTACGCGGCGGTGAAGAAGGCACTGGAGGTTGCCGGCTACCAGGGCGAGAAAGTGGTGTTCATGGTCGGCACCGACCAGGCGATCCTGAAGTCGCTGAGCGACGTCGCGGTGGACATGCTGAAGCGGGTCGGCGTGAACGTCGACTACCAGGCGACCGACTGGGGCATGGTGGTGCAGCGGCGTGCGCTGACCAAGCCGCCGGCCGAAGGCGGCTGGAATATGTTCTGCACCGGGTTCTCCGGGCTCGACTGGTTCACGCCCGCGAGCCATTTGCCGCTGCGCGGCAACGGCAAGGGCGCCTGGTTCGGCTGGCCGGACGATCCGAAGATGGAGGCGCTGCGCGACGCCTGGTTCAACGCGCCTGACCTCGCGGCGCAGAAGAAGATCGGCGTGGAGATGCAGCTTCTGGCCTTCGAGAACGCGCCGTTCTATCCACTCGGCCTGGCGCAGACGCCGACGGCATTCCAGAAGAACATCACCGGCGTGCCGGAAGGCTTCCCGATCTTCTGGAACGTGCGCCGAAGTTGAAAGTAGCGACCAGCAGCAACCTGGCTCGCGTTGCGCACCTGCCATCGCGATCCGAGTTGCATGCGCAGCGCGGCAAGCAAGCAAGGCAAGTCGGACACAAAGTTTCGCAAAGTGCACACAGGGTTTCACACAGGCAGGAAAATGGCCGCGCAATATGTCTATGCGCGTGTCTATGCGCGAAGCGCCGGGTGTGGAACTTTGTGTGCACCCGGTGAAACTCCGTGTCCGCGTCGCATGCAAGGGGTGATGTGAGAAACTGCACGAGGTCGGCCGGCTTCCGCCGGCCATGACGGCGGGGGCATGCGCGCGACATCCGGGCAATCCGAGTCAAAGACTTGCCTGCGTCCTGGCCTCCAGATGCCAGCCGATGCGGTCATCGTCATCTTCGGCGCGGCGGTGCGCCCGGGCGGACGGCCAAGCGGCACCTTGCGACGCCGCGCCGATGCCGCCGCATCGTTCGGTGCGCGCTGCGCCAACCCGCTGTTCGTGCCGACCGGCGGCGTAGGGCGCTACGGCCCGTCCGAGGCGTCGGTGATGGCAACGCTGCTCGCCGCAAAGGGCGTGCTCCCCAGCCGGATCCTGCTGGAGGAAACCGGCACCGACACCTTGTCCTCGGTGCGTGCGGTGGTACGGCTGCTGCGTGCGCACTGCCCCGACGCGCCGGTGCGCGTCGCGACCAGCGGCTACCACCTGCCGCGCTGCCAACTGCTGCTGCGCATTGCCGGCGTGCCGGCACAGGCCTGCCCGCCGCCACCGCCGGCGGAGAACCCCTGGCAGCGCTGGTACTGGCGTCTGCGGGAGGTGCCGGCGATTCCCTATGATGCCGCGCTCGCGCTGCTCTTGCGCCTGCGCGGCTGGCGGTGAACGCTGGCGGCGCCATCACCAGGGAGGCCAGCCGCCATGTCCGATCCTGCCCGTCCCGCCGCGATCCATCCTGCCGATGTGCCGCCACGCGCTCGCGCCTCCGGCTATCCGGCCGATCTCCGCGCCCGTGTCGAGGGTCGCGACAAGCGGCCCCTCGGCGATGTGTTCGGCCTCACGGTGTTCGGCGTGAACCATACCCGCCTGGCGCCCGGCGCCTGGTCCGCGCTGCACCATGCGCACGGCCGGCAGGATGAGTTCGTCTACGTGCTGGAAGGCACGCCGACGTTGATCACCGACGCCGGCGAGACTCGGCTGTCGCCCGGCATGTGCGCGGGGTTCCCCGCCGGCGGCTCACCGCATCATCTGGAGAACCGAACCGACGCCGATGTGGTGATCCTGGAGATCGGCGATCGTGGCCCCGGCGACTCGGTGGTCTACCCGAACGACGACCTGGCCGCCGTGATGCGGCCGGACGGCACCTGGGGCTACAGCCGCAAGGACGGCACGCCGGTGTAGGCGCTAGCGCTCGGTCTCGTCCGAGTCGGGTTCCACCTCGATCTCCGGGCCGATCGCGTCCGCGTCGTCCTCGAGGTCGCCGGCATCCTCGATGATGTCTTCCTCGGCCTCTTCCTCGACGCCCTCGACCTCGATGTCGGCTTCCTCCAGGCCCGGCGCCGGGACTGGCTTCTTCGGACGCTTTTCCTCCGCCACGTTGCCGCCGGTGCGGCGCGGGCGAGGCTGCTCGATCGGCTGCTCGGTGCCGCATTTCGGGCAGACTGCAGGGGCCTTGGTCAGGTCGTAGAAGCGGGCGCCGCAGGCGACGCAGACGCGCTTGGTGCCGAGATCTTGATTCACCATTCAGTGCCTCGTGTGCGTTGCCGACCCCCTGGTGGGGGCCGCCCTGTGTAAAGAGCGCGCGCCCATGCCACTGCCGCCTGCCTGTGTCAAATGCCACGCGGCGGCATGTGCCGGCTATTCCGCCATGACCTCGCCTGAGCCGCCGAACTCGGCGGGCACGTCCCGGAACTTGGGCAGCCCGTCCCGCATCGGCAGGACGGTTTCCTGGTAATGCGCGTGCAGGGTCGGAACAAACGCCAGGTCGGGGATGGTTGCGGCGTACACGTCTATGTGGCCGCCGCGCGGGTGCCGCGTCATCACATGGCCCCCGCAGAGCCGGCAGAACTGGCGATGGCTGCGGTCCGTCCTGGCGAAGCTGGCGAGATGCTCGCCACCCCCGGTGACCCGCACCTCGTTCTCGCGCCACAGCGTCAGGGCGTTCACCGGACCGGCCGACCAGGAGCGGCAGGACCGGCAGTGGCAGTAGCCCATGACAAAGGGCGCGCCGGTGGCCTCGATGGTGATCGCGCCGCAGAAACACGCGCCTTGGTAAGTCGGCATATGGGCTCCTGACGGGTGGGTTGCCCGGGTTGGGATTGCACGATGGGCAGCGGCGACCCTGAGTCAATCATGCATGGCAAGGCGCCCCCATGCGGGATCCATGAGTTCCGCTGTCATGGCCGGCATCCGGTTGACTTGCGTCGGGCATTTATCTGACTAAAGTCAGGCAATGGATTCCGGCCAGGTCCAGCAGGTTCGCCGCTTCAACCGCGTCGTGACGCAGCGCGTCGGTGCGTTGCAGGACAGCTACCTGCAGCGGGGCCGCCCGTTGGGGGAGGCGAGGGTGATCTACGAAACCGGCCTGCAGGGCGCGGACATGCGTGCGCTGCGCAGCCGGCTTGGACTGGATTCCGGCTATCTCAGCCGTCTGCTGCGGTCGCTGGAATCGCAGGGCCTCGTCCGGGTTCGTCAGCAGGCAGGCGACGGCCGCCGGCGTCACGTGCGACTGACCCGCAAGGGGCAGGCCGAGTTCGCCGCGTATGACGGGCTTTCCGACGAGTTGGCGAAATCGATCCTGGCGCCACTCGGCCCTGCCCAGCGTGACCGCCTGGAGATCG
>DATAPW010000389.1:0-35678 GCA_036265005.1 Acetobacteraceae bacterium
CCCAACGCACTGGTCACGAATGCCGGTGTTGTCCTTACCGATCAGAATGGCAATCCCGTTTTGACGTCTCCGTGACATCCATTCCGCTTTCGCGGCGTACCGTTCGCTACCTCTGACCTGTATCCATTACAGCCCGCGCAGGAACACCGCTGCGCGCGCGGGAGTTCGTCTCGATCATGCCAACAATCGATCAGCTCGCACCTGCCACGGCTGCGTCGGATAGCGATGAGCTTCTGGTCAGCCAAAGCGGCATTGCACGCAAGATTACCCGAGCGCAGGTCCTGGCGGGTGTCCAGTCACAGGTTGCGATTAGCGGCGGGACACTACTCGGCCGCCAGACCGCCGGCACAGGCAGCCCGGAGCAGGTCGCCGTCGGGAATAATCTCAGCCTAAACAACGGCACACTCTCCGCCAGCGCGACACCTTTTATTGTTGCATCCCTGCCGGCCGGCACCGTGCCGGGAAGCGGTGACTCGGTACCACTCGGGCAGGGAGGGACCAACGCAGCCGTCACTTACGGCCAATTCATGAGTGGCCTCGCGTCAGTAGCGAACATCGACGCGACACAGCTCCTTGTCACACCGACCGGGGGAAAGTCGCCGACCAGGCTTGGCGATCTGGCGGCTAACACACTGTCGCTCGCAGGCGGAACGTTGACCGGCGCTCTGACGCTGGCCACTGATCCATCTTTGGCCTTGCAGGCTGCCACAAAGCGATATACCGACACTCAGGTAATGACAGCACTGCCAAAAGCTGGCGGCGCATTGTCAGGCGCGTTGACCCTGGTCGCCGATCCCACCACGGCATTGCAGGCTGCCACCAAGCAATATGTCGATGGACAGGTGGCGTCTGCCGTACCGAAGGCCGGCGGCACACTCACCGGGGCACTTATGTTGGCTGCCGATCCCGCCGGATCGCTGCAGGCAGCAACTAAACAGTACGTGGACACGCGCGTCTCGCGCGGCGGCGACACACTCACCGGCTCGCTGATCCTGGCGGCGGATCCGTCCGTATCGATGCAGGCAGCAACAAAGCAATACGTGGATGGACGCATTTCACGCAGCGGCGACACGCTCACCGGCGCCCTGATACTGGCTGCCGACCCGACCGCACCCTTGCAGGCGGCGACCAAGGAATACGTCGACGGCCAGGTCGCGAATTCATTGCCCAAGTCGGGCGGCACGCTGACCGGCGCTCTGACGCTGGCCGCCGATCCCACGCTGTCGTCCCAGGCCGCAACAAAGCACTACGTCGATGTCCAGTCTGCTGTGTCTCTGCCGATCAGCGGCGGAACTTTGACTGGTGCGTTGGCACTTCCCTCGAACCCCAGCGCTCCATTACAGGCGGCAACGAAGCAGTACGTCGATGGCCAGGTTGCCTCCGCTGTGCCGCTCAGCGGCGCAACGCTCACCGGGGCACTGACGCTGGCCGGGGATCCCGCTTCTCCGTTGCAGGCCGCAACCAAACGCTACGTGGATGCCGCCGCCGGCGGTGGTGGTGGCGGCGGCGGCGCGACCGGTGAACTCAATGTGCGCTCCTCCCCCTACAACGCACAATTCAACGGTGTTGCGGACGATACCGCCGCATTCAAGGCCGCATATCAGGCAGCGGCCGCCGGTTCGGTGATCTACGTCCCGAATGGCGTTACGGTCATGCAGAACCCCAACAACTGGGGAATACCTACGTCGAAACGGGTCAAGTGGATCGTCGATGGCACGGCGTTGCCCGATGGCACTTCGCTTGCCGATGGGATACCGGGGGGCAACGGACCAGCAAGCAACTTTCTGCCCGGGACCGTTGTCGGTAACAGCATGCAAAGTGCTGAGTTTTCTCAGAGCGGCTCCCAGCCCGATGATTATGCCGTTCTCCACACGTCCTACATCGTCAACCATACTGGCGGCCCGACTGGGGGCGCCGTCATCGCCAACACGCGCACCGATACGATCATCTATAACAGCCCCAATAACTTCGTCTGGGGTGCGGTCGACAGGCTGCTATGGTGCGGCTCGCAGACACCAACCGCCAGCAGTACTGCCGAACACGTCGCGCGCTACGTGCAGACCATCCGGCAGAACATCGGTACCGATGCGTCGGGCAAGCCGTTGCCACAACCGAATCTCTGGTGCGCGTGCTTCGAATATCGCGACACGACCGGCCAACCATCCAGTTGGGCCGCCGCTTCCCTGACCATTGAGATGGACTGGTTCGGCAACGGTCCGGATGATGCCAACCGGCGCCAGATTCAATCACTGGTCGTAGGCCAGGCAAATGCTTCGGGTGCGCCTGTGGAGATCTCCACAGTTATCGGGATCTATCTGGGTGGAGGATCCACCGGACACGCCTATCGGGTCTTCAACGTCAATATCCCATTCTCGATTTCAGTGCTGGACACCACCAGTGCCGAGCAGATGCCGGGCGCCGCCGCCATCCGCATGGCCGCTGGGCAAGCGATCGCATTTGAGGCCACCAATACCTGCCGGCTCTCCTACGACAGCAGCACGAACACGCTGCGTTGGAACCAGGGCACATTGTCCTTTCCTATCGGGAAGGGCATCACGGTCGGTTGGATGAACGTCTTTACCGCCAATGCGACGCTTGAGAGTTGGCTGTCAGGCAATTTGATCTTTCTGGTTGGCGGTGGTTCGCCCTACACCATCACCCTTCCTCCGGCGAGCGCTGTCGCCGCCGGCACCGGCTTCACATTCACTGTGCTGGGAACTGCACCGGTGACGATTGCGCCCGTGGGAGGCGACGCGATCGACAATGGTCCGGTCGTACTGCGACAGAATGATCGCTATCACATCATCTCGGACGCTGCATCCACGTGGCACGACCTGTTTCGCACCAACTCGGTTAATCCCCATTTCACCGGTCCTCCGGTGCTGCCCTCGTACACCGTCGCGTCGCTGCCAGCCGGGCCCGGGGCTGGAGCGACTGCCTTCGCGAGCAACGGCCGGAAGCCAGCCGAAGGCGCCGGAGCGGGATCGGGAGTGGAGGTATTTTACGACGGCGGCCGTTGGATCTCGGTCTGCAGCGGCGCCCAGGTGCTGGCGTGATTCCGCTGGTCAAAGTGCGTACGTGATTCGCTGCTAGGATGAAGCGATGCCGACGATCTCGCAATTGCCTTCTACCGCCCAGGTCACTCCATCGGATGAGGTTCCGCTCAGCCAGGATGGAGCAACCCATTCGGTAAGCGTCGGCACCCTTCTGGCGAGCATGCAGCCGGCGATCATCATTGAATCCGGAGTGCTGCTTGGTCGCGCCAGTCTCGGTCCTGGCGGTCCGGAACCGCTCACCGTCGGTGCCGGCCTGTTGTTGAACGCTGGCACGCTGGCCTTGGCGGGCGCTGACGCAGGGAACTATCCGCAGGAGACTTCGTTGATCCCAACGGATCAGGCAGTCCTGAACAGTGCGGGCAGTGCGAAGCTGCTGCCGCTGTCGTTGCTCCGCGGGCTGTTCACGGCGGGGCCCAACATCAGCATCAGCACAACAGGCACCATCTCCGCGAGCGTAACCGATAGTGGTTCGTCGGGCGAACCGAGTGCCTACAGCATCACGAGCCTAACGCCGGTCAGCACGGTTGCTGCCAACGACATGGTGGCCATCAGCCAGGGCGGCACCGATCATGTGGTCAGCTACGCGAACTTGCTGGATGGCCTGACGATCGATCTGGCGCAATCCGCCATCGCAGCCGCGGACGGCGATACATTATGGGTGGCACAAGGCAGCAACACCATGCTGCGGCAGAGCTTTGCGGTGGTCTGGTCATGGCTCGCGTCGAAATTGCCGTCATACAGACTGCAGGTCGTGGAAATCAGCAGCAACACGACCTTGGACGGCACGGTCCACAACGGCAGAATCCTGGTGTGCAGTCAGCCGGTCACGCTCAATCCTGCACCAATAAATACCGGAAGCGGGTTTTATTGCGACGTGCTGAATCTCAGCTCGGGCAATGTCACCTTCGGCACCGGCATCACTACGTCGTCCGGCTCGTCGATGCTGCCGAGTGGCCAGGCCGCCGCGTTGCGCGGTGTCAGCTATTCCGGCGGCAATGTCGTTTTTGCGTCACTGGCAGGCAGCAGCAGCGGCGGTGGAACGTCTCCGGCTTCGCCGGGACAGGTTACTGGCCTGAGCGCGGGCAGTCCGACGACAAGTAGTTTAGTACTGAATTGGTCGGCGCCGAGTTCCGGCGGTGCCGTCAGCAGCTATACCACTCAATATCGCGTCACCGGCGCAACCATTTGGTTAACCTCGGCAACAGGGATCGTCGTTACCAGTGCATCGGTGACCGGACTCGCTGCCGGAACGGCGTATGACTTTCAGGTGTATGCGGTGAATGGCGGTGGCGCCGGCCTGCCGTCGGTCGTGGCCAGCGCGACCACGATGGCAGTGCCAGGCGCGGTTATTTCCATCACGTGGCAGACGACGCCGTCAGGCAGCTACCCGCATGGTGCCGGATCGCTCGGAGTGAATGCACACATCAACCCAGGCAGCGCACCCGTTCAGTTCGGATTTTCGAACTCGACCACGGTGCGACCCACGAGTTGGACTGTCGCGACTTATGTCAACTCTGATTTCTGGGGTGCTTATGTCCCAACGCCGCCTTCCGCCGGCACCTGGTATGCCTGGGTGGAAGGGCTGGATGGCAGCACTCCGACGCCATCGCTGGCCGGGTTCACGGTGACCTGAAATGAGCGTCGCGCTGGTTGCACCTGGCCGGCCTATGGGCATCGGTATTGGCCGGGTGGCTCTTTGGCAGCCGCTCCGGAGCACCCCGGCCAATGCCGGCCCAGCCTCATTCAGCGGTCCCTTTCCAAACGCCATCGCCAACCTGTCTGGATGGTGGGATGCCGGCGATCTATCCGCAGCACGCAACCCGACAGGTGCGCCGGTGTCCAGTTGGAACAATCCGGTTTCCGGGCTCATCGACAAATCCGGCAACGGCGTTGCATTGACGTCCTATTCCTTCGCGACGGCAGCTGGGCCGCCGGCGATGACTCCGAGACTGTCCGGCCTGTACGGCGGAGCTGGACGCGTGAGTGGAGGTTCGGGAACATTTGCTCCAGCACTTGATTTGGACCAGGGCTTTCAGATTGCCAAGGTCCCGTTCCAGGCCGGAGCAAATTGGACTCGCTATATTGTCTGGTCCCGCCCGAACTGGCGGCAGAATTCCGGTCGCGATGCCAGTCCAATCACCCTGCTGGCCAGTGGCAGCGTACCGGTGCTTCAGGCTGACGGCGCGACGGGGCAGGGCAGGTTGCTCCTCTTCCCCGGCAGTAACTGTCAGACAGCTTTGACCGCGTCACTGACGCGTCGTCATACCCACTCGATCATCCTGCGGAACCGCTCGGGCCTGGGTGTCGATGTGTGGCTGGATGATACACAAGTAGCGTCGGGGGTGGGCAATCCACTGCCGTCGAACAATGCTTCGCCGATGACCCTGCTGCACGACACGACTTATCTTGGCGGCGCGCAGTGCTGGTTTCACGAGGCCGCCACCTGGGAGCGGGCACTGTCAGACGTGGACATCACGACCTTGCTGCAGTGCGGGACGCGCTGGATTCGAGGTAACCGCCGTGGCGTGCTGCTGGTGATCAATGGCCAGTCGAATGCCGTCAACTATGCGCTCAATGACGGCGCGGCGGCACTGCTCGCGCAAGGTGTGGCGTGGCATCTCGGAGCATTGGCCGGCAACGTGCTGGCCACGACAGGAGCGCCCGGCAGCTATACCATGATCAGTGGGCATGGCCTGTACACCGCGGTTAACGGAATCTACGCTGCGAGTTTCGTCAATCAGCCCGGTGACGGCTCCAACCCGTCCACCTGGCAACTCGGCGCCGATGGTCTGGCAACACAGACAGCGATCGCTGCGCTGAAGCCTGAGGACCAGGGCGATATATGTGCTCTCGTCTGGCCATGGAGCGAGACGGACAGCCTGCGAGACTACAGCGAAAAATCCACCTTCATGGGCGCCGCAGAACGCTTCCTGTCGCTCGAGCGCGGCATGCTTGGCCGATCGGCTGCCAGTCTGCCGTTGATCTGGTGGAATGCCATACCCTACGGCATGCCGGGCGGTATGCAGATGCATCGGGAAGTTGTCGCGCTGCTGTCTGCAGACCCCGCGCAGAACGTGGTCATCGGCAATCCACAGACGGCAGACAGCAATGCCCGGGGATCGTCCTGGAATCCGACAACCGGTCTTGCAACTGGCGGCGATGCACCCCACCGCGATGGGGCGGACAATCAGCGCTTCGCTCGCCTCGCGGTGCCGGTGGTGGCACGCGCCGTCCTGGCTGCCGGATGGGGTGATGCGTTCAGCGCCATTCCATCCGGATTGCCTGCGTCGGGTGGACCCAAGATCGTCCATGCCTATCGCCAGGACAATGCGACTCTCCAGCTGACCATTCACCATGACGCGGGCAGCGACCTGATTGTACCATTGCAGGCATCCAGTGGCGCTGGATTCAGCGTGATGGATGGTGGTTCGACTGCAAATCCGGGCGTCATGGTCACCGCCATCGGCTGCACACGCATCGACGCCACGCATCTGCAATTGACCCTTGCCAGGCCGTTGCAGAACCCGAGCGCCGCGTGCGGCCTGTATTACCCGTATGGCAATACCACGATCGGACGAGGCAATGCTGTCACCGACAACTTTTCGTCGCTGATGCCACCGGTCGGATGGGACATCGCCGGCGATCTCGGCAGCGGTTGGAAGGTGGATTTCCCTCTCGCAGCCACGGCAGCACCGATTCCTCTCAGCGACAGTACTGGCTGAACCCCATGAGCAATTTCGATCGGATGTTCGACCTTGTGGCCTGTCACGAGGGCGGCTTCACCGACAATGCGGCTGATCCTGGCAACTGGACCGGTGGCGCGATCGGTGCCGGGCTGTGTCGCGGCACCAAATTCGGCATCAGCGCTGCAGCGTACCCCGAGTTGGATATCGCCGGTATCACGCTCGACGCGGCCAAGGAAATTTACCGGCGCGACTATTGGGACCGGATCGAGGGCGATCGACTGCCGCCTGCCCTGGCGCTGCTCGCATTCGACGCTGCGATCAACAATGGGAATGGCCGAGCGGTACGCTGGCTGCAGCAGGCCGCCGGTGTGGAGCAGGATGGCGTGATCGGGCCGCAAACCCTGGCAATGATCGATCAGGTCGCCGCACGACCCGATGGCATTGCTGCGCTGAGCGCCGAGTTTCTGGCTCAGCGGCTCGCGTTCATGGCTACATTGCCGACCTGGAGGGTCTTTGGCCTCGGTTGGGCTCGACGCCTGTGCCGGTTACCGTACCAGGCGCTCGCCATCGCCTCCTGAACGACTGGCGCCTGTCACTTCGATCGATACAGTCGTCGCGCATCGTCGAGAATGGTCGCTTCGTCGCCACGGCGGAGGTCGAGTATGGCCAGCATCCGCCTGGCAGGTTGCATTCGCTGGCTAAACAGGCTGTCGATCTGCGGGTCGGTCGAGAGTTGGCGATGAAAACCTCCGCTGATCGCCGCCGCAGGACCCCGGATTGTCCCGGTGCTTGCCTGAAGCCGATAGTTGGGGCCGATCTCACGGACGATGCGTTGCGCGAGTGTGGCGGTGTGGAAGTTGATCGCGACGCTGTCGGGATTGGGAAAGAACGCCGCGTTGGTGAAACGTCGCGCAATGTCCCGCATGATCCGGCAACAATGCGGATTACGCGTGCTGGCAGCAATGACCGACGGCACCGGCCCCATTCCGCCGATGCGCAGCATGGCGAGGGCGATCATGCGCCGCATCAGATTCTGGCCACGGGCGACGGTGGTGACAAAAGCGGTTTCCAGAAGCAGGAAGTCTTCCCGGGTTGTGGCGCCGTTGCTGGCGGCAAGGAACCCCAGATAGCGACCGCTGGATCGATCGGCGACTAGGACCAGATGGTCGTAATCGGTCAATCGATAGCGGGTGAGCCACGGAAGCGGATTCCCATCGGCTGTGTCATCCGCCAGGTCGTCGAGGATACGATCCTGGCCGAGCTCATCGATGGCGTGCGGATTGCGCAGATAAGTCAGCCGTAACCCATGTTCGGTCAGGACATGGTCCATTGTCGGTCCCCGGAAAAGCACGTAGTTGACTCATGTTCGCCGCCTTTTGATCTTCAGGGTGTGAGCCAGTTCACAGGTCCGGGCGGTTTGCTCAGTGGAAGTCCCGGGAGCGGGGGAAGACCCGCTCCTGACGGGGATGGCCTGGGCTCCGCCGCGGCTTCAGGTCTGCGGTCGGTGTAGCCGGCGTCTCGGTGATCCGCGCCATCATGGCACTGCGGTCATCCAGTCGGTCGGCGATGACATGGATGATACCTTCCGGGCTGCGCTGCAGGCGCCCGGTCACCTGCATCAGGCTGCTGCCCAGCACAGCACGGCGGAACCGGTCCAGCAGGCTCGACCAGATCACAATATTGGCGATGCCGGTCTCATCCTCGATCGTGCAGAACACGACGTTGCCGTTGCCCGGCCGCTGACGCACCAGCACCACGCCGGCGACGCAGAGTCGGGTGCCATCGGTTTGGACCGCCGCCTGGGCGCAACTCACCACGCCATCTGCGGTGAACAGCGTGCGCAGGAAGCGCATCGGATGCGACTTCAGTGACAGACCGGCGGTCTGGTAGTCGGTGATGACGTGCTCGCCCTTCGTCATGACGGGCAATGGAATATGATGGATCGCAACCGGCTGGTGGGCAAACAGGGGCAGTTCCGTGATGTCCGACAACCCCCGTACCTGCCACAGAGCAGCGCGCCGATCGAGTTTGAGGCTGCGCATCGCATCGGCTTCCGCCAGCAGCACGAGGGCGGCCCGGGGCAGGCCGATACGGACCAGATCAGCAAAACCCGCCCTGATCTCCCCCTCCCGTAGCTTGATCAACTGTTCCGCCCATTCACCCGAAAATCCGATGATCAGGCGGAAACCCAGACGCAGCGCACCGTCCTCGATCGTGCAGTCCCATTCGCTGGCGGCCACATCGATGGCGCGAACCTCCACCCCATGCTCGCGCGCATCGCGTACGATCTGCGCCGGCACATAAAACCCCATCGGCTGCGAATTCAGCAGCGCACAGGCGAACACCGCCGGGTGGTGGCATTTCAACCAGGCCGAAACATAGACCAGCAGCGCGAAGCTGGCGGCGTGGCTTTCCGGGAAACCGTAGGTACCGAAGCCCTCGATCTGGTGGAAGCAGCGTTCGGCGAAGTCCTGCGTGTAGCCGCGCGCCACCATGCCATCGACCATCTTGGCGAAGAAGCGATGGATCGTGCCGGCGTTGCGGAACGTCGCCATGGAGCGACGCAACTGATTGGCTTCCTCCGGCGTGAACTTCGCTGCGTCGATGGCGATGCGCATCGCCTGCTCCTGGAACAGCGGCACACCCAGGGTCCTGCCCAACACCTGTTCCAGCTCATTCGCCGCACCGCATTCCGGAGCAGGCGACGGCAGGTCCGGTTTTTCCAGCCCCTGGCGCCGGCGCAGATAGGGATGCACCATATCGCCCTGGATCGGTCCGGGACGCACGATCGCCACCTCGATCACCAGATCGTAGAATGTGCGCGGCCGAAGACGCGGCAGCATGTTGATCTGCGCGCGGGATTCCACCTGGAACACGCCGATCGAATCTCCCCGACACAGCATGTCGTAGACCGCCGGGTCCTCCGTCGGTACCTCAGCCAGATTTTTGAGCCCCAGTATCTCGAATGCCTTCCTGATACAGGTCAGCATCCCGAGCGCCAGCACATCGACCTTCATGATGCCGAGTTTGTCGATGTCGTCCTTGTCCCATTCGATGAAGGTGCGCTGGTCCATCGCGGCCTTGCCGATCGGCACCGTCTCATCCAGCCGGCCTCGCGTCAGCACGAAACCGCCGACATGCTGCGACAGATGCCGCGGCAGTCCGACCAGTTGGCGTGCCAGTTCGATCGACCGGCGGACAATGAAACTCGTCGGATCGAGGCCGATCTCCCGCAGGCAATCATCCGACCAGAGCTCTTCCCCTGCATGCCATGACTGCGCGGACAACGCTGCCGTGGCGTCCTCCGACAATCCCATCACCTTGCCCACCTCGCGGATTGCCCGTTTCGGCCGATAGTGGATGACCGTGGCGGCAATGCCCGCACGTTCGCGGCCATAGCGGCGATAGATGTACTGGATGACTTCCTCGCGCCGTTCGTGCTCGAAATCCACGTCGATATCGGGCGGCTCGCGGCGTTCGGTGGAAATGAATCGCTCAAACAGCAGGCTGATCTGCGCCGGATCGACAGCCGTGATGTGCAGGCAATAGCACACCGCGGAATTGGCTGCCGAACCGCGGCCCTGGCAGAGGATATCGTTGGCGACGGCATAGCGCACGATGTCATGCACCGTCAGGAAATACGGTGCGTAGTTGAGCTGCGCGATGATGCGCAGCTCCTTCTCGATGGTGTCGCGGATCTGCGTCGGAATCCCCTCGGGATAGCGTACTGCCGCGCCTTGCCAGGTCAGGTCGGCCAGGTACTCGTCGGGCGTCAGGCCAGGCGGGATGGGTTCGTCGGGATATTCGTAGGCCAACTCCTCGAGGGAAAAGCCGCAGCGCTCGACTATGTCCTGCGTGCGCAGCACTGCACCGGGACAGTCGCCGAACAGCCGAGCCATTTCCTTTGGGGTTTTCAAATGGCGCTCGGCATTGGGTTGCAGAGCAAGACCCGCCTGATCAATGCGGCAGCCGAGCCGGATACAGGTCATCACGTCCTGCAACGGACGTCGGTCAGGCAGGTGATAGAGGACGTCGTTGGTCGCCACCATCGGCAACGGCAACTCGGCCAGTGCACGCAGGCGCCTCGCATCATCGCCGCGATAGCGGCGGCCGGCGGCGAGATAGGTGTGGCCGCGAAAATCCGACCGCAGGCGCTGAACATTGTCGCGGAAGCCGGCATCGAGCCGGTCCGGCGCAACGACAATCAGTGTCTGTCCTTGGCCATGTGCCAGCAAATCGGCGTAATGCAGGAAGCAGCGGTTGGTGGCCTTCGCCGCATCGCCGGTGTCGCCGTGCGGCACGCGATCCTTGCCGACAGTGAGCAGACGCGTCAGTCGTCCCCACGCTGCCCGATCCTGCGGGTAGCAGAGCAAATCGGGTGTGTCGTCGCGGAATGACAGGCGCGCGCCGACCACCAGGCGGATGCCGACCTCCTTCGCCGCATCCCACATCCGTACCACGCCGGCCACGCTGTTGAGATCGGTGATGCCGATAGCGGACAACCCCAGCGCCGATGCAGTGACGGCGAGTTCCTCCGGCGACGATGCCCCGCGCAGGAAGGAGAACGCGCTTGCCACCTGCAGTTCGGCGTATGAACCTGCGTATAGCACCGGCCGTCGTCTCAACCGCTGTCATGGCCGGGCCAAGCCTGGCCATGACGGGTAAAGGTCGTTGCCGACAGGTTAGTATGATCGCCCATCGATGTTAGTGGCCGCTCACCCAAACAGACCATGCAGGTACCACCGTGGCATCCGGTCCTCGGCATGCAGGCCGGCGCGAAAAATCCAGAATCGGGCGCCATCGGAATCCTCCACCCGGTAATAGTCCCGGATCAGGTCGGTTTCCGGTCGCTTGTCCGATCGCTTGCGCCACCACTCCGCGGCAATCCGCTCCGGGCCGGCGGCGGCACGCACACGATGCGACACGCCACGCCAGCGGAACCGGACAGGCGGATCGTCGGGCACCAGAGCGATCACCTCGATCTCTTCCGGCCGGCGCAACAGGCGGATGGGTCGTGGAGCAGCAGGGTCGGCCGTCCAGGATGGTTGCCTGACCGGCAGCGGCGGGACACGCTTCACCGCGCGTTCCGGCACATGGCTGGCGTGCGGGGCGACGCGCGACACCCGGTCCGATCCGAGGCGGTTGGCCAGGGTATCGACCACGCCGGCCAGCGAGCTGGTGATATCGGACGCCGCCAGATCGGTAAGCTGGGCCTGCGGGGCCTGCAACGGCGCCACGGTTTCCGCCTCCAGGGCGATCACCTCGATGCCGAAGCCTGGATCGACAGTGTCCAGCTTGTCGTGCAGCAGTTTGCCCAGGTAGCCGGCGTCGCGCACCGGCAGCGCCGTGGTCACCGCGATCTGCGGCACGGCTTCGTCCACCCGGAAGAACCGCGCGACGAAGCGCTGGCCGCCTTTGCCCTGCTCCCCCAGGCGTCGGCACAATCGTTCGGCCAACTGCGACAATGCGCGTGCCAGGTCCTCCGGCGTACCGATCGGCTCGACGAATACCAGGCGCTCATGCCACTCGATCGGCGGACGCGGCCAATCGATGGCTTCCTCCATCGCCCCCAGCGCCTGGTCCAGCCGCAGCACCGGCAATGCGCCGAAGCGGGGCGTGACCTGCGCACGCGGAATGCGCAGCAGGTCCTGCACCGTGCGCAGGCCCAGGCGGCGCAATCCGGTCACCGTGCCGGCATCGAGCCGCAGACTGGTGACCGGCAGATCGGCCAGGGCCGCCCCCTCCTGTCCCGGCGGCAGAATGCTCCGATCCGTCCCCGTATGTGCCAGAGCCCAGGCAGCCCCGGTGGTGCCGGCAACCGCCAGGCGGCAGGGAATGCCATGCCGCTCCAGGCGGCCGGCGAGATCCCCCGCCAATGCCGCCTCGGTGGCGAACACCGCGGTGCAGCCGGAGATATCCAGCCACAGCCCATCCGGCGGATCCGGCGCGGCCAGTGGCGTGTAGCGCTCGCACCAGGTGGCCAGGCTGGCCAGGGCCGCCTCATCGGCCACCGGGTCGGCATCGACGGGGATCAGCGCCGGGCAGACGGCACGGGCATCGGTCAGCGTCTGGCCGGATCGCAGTCCCTGCGCCTCGCCAGCCACGCCCACCGCAACCAGATGGCGGACACCGCGCGTGGTCTCGACGGTGACCAGCGGCCTATCCGGCGAGACGGAGGCGCTGCGGGTCAGGCGCGTGATCGGCCAGTGCGGCAACCACACGGAGAGGATGCGTCGCGTCATCCGAAGCCTCCATGATCCAATCTCCCAGCCTGCCGCCGCGGGCATGGGTCAATGCCACATGCCAACGCGGCCGGCCCGGTTCCTTGCCGTCTTTTACACTCGGCACCGGGGTAAAATGCCAACGGGTGACGGCAACATTGGCCTCCCGATCGGCAGTCTTGTGTCCGTATGGCCAGCGGCGCAGCGCGAAGCCGGTGGTGCCGTGACGCAGGCAGGCAAGCTGCAGCCGGCGCGATGCGGTGCGGTCCAGCTGTCCCACCTCCCCTACCACCGCAGCGGCGACGCCTTCCCGCAGTGCAACCTCCATGGCGGCGAGCGTGTCGATATCCTTGGCCGGCCGGACCAGGACCAGCCGGTTGGGATCGAAGCCGTAAGACAGCAGCCCGGGCGGATGCAGGTCGCTGCAAGGGGCGATCCAGAACACCGGCCTGCCCGGGGCGATGCGGGTCAGCAGGAGGGCAATGAAGGCTGTGGGCAGCGCGGCGGTTTCCGCCTCCAGCCCGGCCGCGCCAATCTCATGCAACTGGCCCAACGGCAGGCCTCCGCCGGGCAGGCAGGCATCCACCCGCGGATCGTTGAACGGCAAGCAGCCACCAGGTGACTGTGCCGGTCGCAACTGGTCTCGCAGGACGGCCAGATGGGCCGGCAAGGCCGGCGGCCGGCTGAGCCGGCCGGTGCGGACAGAACCCCGAGGCTCGGAGAAACCCCGGGATTCGTCGGCGGCAGGACGTTCAGTGATGTAGAATGGCGGGCGCATGGCTATGTTCGTTATTTGTTCTCAGCTAGCGCCAGGAGTCAACGACTCGAATCGGTAGGGTCGAATCGGGGACGAATCAGGCAGGCGAATCAGGAGGACGACTCGGCTCCCGATGGGTCAGGCCGGCACGGACCAGGAACTCCCGCGCCGGCGGCACCAGGGTCTCTCCGGCTTCGGCCAGGAACGCCTCCAGCCGGTCATCAGGCACCACGAGCAGTTCCTGATACTCCGCATTGCCCCCCACCCGGTGCACTGCGAGCACCGCTTCCGCAGTCAGGTCCGAGGTCAAGGCCAGGCCGAAATCCGCCACGTGGCTGCCCGGATGTTCCATGATGCAAAGTGGTCTCGGCTCGCCCACCATGTCCGGAGACAATCCCAGTTCTTCCTGCAACTCTGCCAACAACTGGCGCCGCAGATCGATCACGCCATCCTCGCGCACGGCACCGGCATCCACGCTGCCCGCCGGAGCCAGTTGCCACATGCCGGCCTGGTAGATCGCCCCCCGATGCCGCCGCCCTACCACCACGCCCCCGGCGCAATGCAGTACCCCGCAAACCGCGAGCGGCCGGACGCCGAGAACAGGAAACAGCTCCGGCTGCTCCATCTGCGCGACGATGCGGCGGAACTCGGTCAGATGGCCGGTGACCAAGTGCGGCGTGATGGCGTCGATGCTGAACACCCGCCCGTTGAACAGCCGCCCTGCCCCACCGGCTGCGACCCGGTGGCTGGCGGCCTGCCATAATCGCTCCACTGCCGCTTCCGTCTCCGGCGACAGTTCAGGCATGGCGCGCCTGATCCGCACCACGACCTCGGCTGCCACGTCATGCACGACAAATCCGTCCACCGCCTTCCCTTCCCGCCCGACGATACCGATAGTAGGGAGAGACCAGCCGAAGGAAGCAGGGCGATGACCCAGGACCACCATCACGATCATCATCACGAGCCACCGGCGCCCGGCACGGTGGACTGGCGGCTCAACGGCGTGCGGGTGATCAAGGGCAACCAGCTCGACACCAATACACCGCAGACACCAGGCATGAATCGCGCCGCGGCGATCAATGCCGCGCGGGTCGGGGCGCAGAAGATCTGGGCCGGCACGGTGCACATCCACGCCAATGCCAAGACCGGCGCCCACCATCACGGTGCGCTGGAGAGCGTGATCTACGTGGTACGCGGCAAAGCCCGCATGCGTTGGGGCGAACACCTGGAATTCGTGGCCGAAGCCGAGGCGGGGGATTTCATCTTCGTGCCGCCCTACGTGCCCCACCAGGAGATCAACGCCAGCTCGGACGAAACGCTGGAATGCGTGCTGGTGCGCAGCGACAACGAGGCCGTGGTGGTGAACCTGGACATCGAGCCGGTGGAGAAGCCGGAGGCGGTCTATTGGGTGGACCCGATCCACAAGCACCCGTAGGGCGGAAAAGCGCAGCACATTCCGCCGCCTCCGCGCGGCTCACATCATCCGCTTCTCGTAAACCAGCGCGATCGTGCGCCCGTCCCAAACGTAGCAGAGGTGCCGTTCCTGCCGCGGGTTGCTTAGGCAGCGCGGCCGGAACACCGCGGCGCAGGCGCCTCCGTCATGCCGCACGCTGTCATAGACGATTCCGTATGAGCCGTCGGCACGCAGCCGCGCTGCCAACGCCTGGCCGGCGAGGTAATCGTCCGGATGATAAACCAGCGGCAGCGCCTCGCGCAGGCCGCAAATGTCATGCATCTCGCCATCCAGGTCCACGGCGTAGACCCGCATGTCCAGTTCCATGCGCGGCTGGCTGGTCGCCTGCATGAAGCGCGCCCGGTGATGCTTCGTCTCGGCGATCGCGGTCGACAGGTCGGCGCCGGCATAGAACACGCCGAAACTGCCATCGGTGAAGCGGCTGCCGTCCGGATTGGGATGGGTGAAGGCTGCCATGATGACCGACGCGCCGGGCCCGTTGATCCGCTCCGCCACCGGGACCAGCGTGATATCGCCCACCGCATCCCTGATGCGATCGTTGGTCAGCGATTCGAGCGCGATCAACGCGTCCCAATCGGCGGGGTCGGCAATCCGCTCGAACAGATCGATCGGCGGGAACCTGCTCGGGACAATGCGCCAGCACGGTTGCCAGACGGTCCGCCGCAGCGGAATGCTCACGCCCATCCGCCGCGCTGTGCGTCAAGATAGCGTCGCACGACAAACAGATCCGCCACATGGCCCGACAGCATCCGATCAAGCGCCGAGCGGCCGGCGAACAGCGGCGCCTGGTTCGGCTGCCGCACCCAGGCATCCGCGGCCTGCGGGTCCGGCAGGAGAATCTGCAGTGCCTTGTAGATGCCGAGCAGGTAGGAAATCCGCTCGAGCGTGTCCTTCGGCAGTTCGACGTTGGTATTCTTTTTCCATTGGAAGAAGGTCGATCTCGCGGTGACTCCCAACAGGGTCATCTGCTCGGCCACGCTCAGCTTCCAAAGCTCGGCAAGCCGAAAGAACGAGCGCAACGCCGGGGGCGATAACGCCCTTCGATCTGGTCCAGGCGTCGGTGCCGGGGTCACTGTCATGATCTATATATAGACTTGTATTCTATTTTGTCTATGTCTGGACTCGGCAATCGTGCCTGTCGCCCCAATTAAGGGCCCCGATTAAGGGCGGCGACAATCAGGTCGATCCCCTGCGCGTGCCAACGCTGTATCGCCTTATGGTCAGCCCCAAGTGCGGTCGCGAGCCGGCGCCAGGGAAACAAATGCCGACCGGTGATCGGGTGCACCAGGCTGCGGGCGCCGACGATCCGCCGCAGCACATAGCGGTCGAGCGGAATCAACGAGATCCAGGTCATCGCCTCGTCCATGCGCGTAATCGCCGCGGCTGACGGGACTGGCGGACGGATGCGGTTGGTGGTCCAGCCGTAGCCGTCGACGGCCGCCCGCACGATCTCCAGCGACGAACCGCGCAGCTTGGTCGACCAACCGGTTCCCGGCAGCGCCAGCAGCGCGGCACCGGCTTCCTCCAGCCGACCGATCAGCGATTCGGCGTCTAACGGCCGCGCGTCTGCGGCAGGAGCCGTGTGCATCAGGGATTCCTTTGGAGAGCGACTTAGCGAGGGAAGATCGGCAACGGATACGGCACGTCCTGCAGGACGGTGCCGGCGGTCAGGACGCCCCAGCTGCGCGGGTGGCCGGCCGGCAGCGGATCTCGGGCGAGATCCTCGGGGGGTGCCACAAACTCGTGCGGCGGGCGTTGCGCACCAATGCGGCGGCCGCGCTCGATCACCGTCCAGCGCGCCAGACCGAGCACGGCGGCGATCGCGTCCCAGGTGGCCCCTTCGATCCGCAGGCGCCTGATCTGAGCATCCTGCGCCTCGGTCCAGCTGAACTTCAGGGGCATGGCGGTCTCCCGAACGAAATGCGAACGTCGGGCAAGTTAGTTATCACGACCATTATTGTCAATAAAAATAACAAAACGCTGCGCTGCGGACGGCTGGAGGTCGTTCACGACCGCTCTGGCGCTGTTAGCCAAGCTGACGTAAGGTGGCGCAATGACCCATCCACGAGAGATCGGCGCCCGCATCCGCGCAGCGCGGGAAGACCAGGACTGGACGCAGGATCAATTGGCCGCCGCAGTCGGGGTGTCGCGCAGCGCCGTAGCACAATGGGAGACCGGCCGCGCCGGCCAGGTCACGACCAACCTGACGCGCGTCGCCGCCGCATTGGGCGTCGGCGTCGAGCACCTGATGTACGGGCGCGACAAATTTGCGCCTGGCCAGGTGCAGCGCGGCGATGAACTCGCCATGTTGCGGCTGTTTCGCGAGTGCACGCCGGAAGACCGCCAGCTTCTGCTGCGGACCGCGAAACGCCTGACCAGGGCCTCGAGAAAGGCGTAACCGCCGATCAGCCGCGCCGCGCGGCAGCCACCAGCGAGGCAATCGCACACGAGGCGAGCCGTGCCATCAGTGTATCGGCTCGGCTGGTCAGCATGATCGGCACGCGTGCACCCAGCACGATGCCGGCCGAATCCGCGCCCGCCAGGAACGACAGGCTCTTGGCCAGCATATTGCCGGCCTCGAGATCCGGTACCACCAGCAGGTTGGCTCTGCCTGCCACCGGCGAGACGATGTGCTTGACCGACGCCGCCTCGGGACTGATTGCATTGTCGAGTGCCAACGGGCCATCGAGCAGAGCGCCGGTGATCTGACCGCGATCGGCCATCTTGCACAGCGCCGCCGCCTCAATCGTCGATGGCACCTTCGGATTCACCGTCTCCATCGCCGACAGGATCGCGACGCGGACCTCGGGAAACCCCACGGCGTGTGCCAGGTCGATTGCATTCTGAACAATGTCGATCTTGTCCGCGAGCGTCGGTGCGATGTTCACCGCGGCATCGGTGATGATCAGCGGGTCGGCATGGCCCGGTACGTCCATCACGAAGCAATGGCTGATGCGCCGCTCGGTGCGGATCCCGGCGTCACGCGCCACCACGGCGCACATCAATTCGTCCGTGTGCAGGCTGCCCTTCATCAGGGCTTCAGCCTTGCCTGCCTGTACCAGGGCCACCGCCTTGGCGGCGGAGTCGTGACTGTGGACAGCCTCGATGATCTGCATCCCGGCGATGTCGATGCCATGGCGCGCGGCCACCTCATGAATTCGCGCCGGCGGCCCCACAAGGATCGGCGCGATCAGGCGAAGTTTGCGCGCCTCCACTGCCCCCTCGAGCGAAACTTCGTCACACGGGTGGGCGATCGCCGTGATGACCGGCGAGAACTTCTGCGCAGCGTCGATCAGCCGAAGATACTTGTCGTGTGGTCGAGGGCGGACGTGCGGCGTGCAGGAGGTCTGGCTGTCCATTTGTCCGCCCCATACCGCAATGCTGCGCACGCCACATTGACCTGGATCAAGCAGGCGAAGATTTGGCCGATGAACCAGGCGGACTGCCGGCCAACCCTTGACGCCGCCCATCGTCAGGCCGGAACTCATTCACCGGCAGACTGCGCAGTAGATTGCCCGCGGCCGCCCCGGTCTTCTGCCAGCCACGAAATTAGCTGGCCCGCCAATCGGGCAAGTCAATGGTTGGACCATAGCGGCGCAAATCTGCTGTAGGATGGCCAGGACTGCACGCGACCGCCACAAGGAACCACTCCATGCGCCGCACCATGACACTGCTGTTTCCCGCCACCGCGTTGGCTTTGGGCGCATGCACCGTGGCACCTCCACCCGGGCCGTCGGTCATGGCGATGCCGGGCAAGGACAAGAGCTTCGAAGCCTTCCAGCAGGACGACATCGCCTGCCGCCAATATGCCTGGCAGCAGACCGGCGGTGTGCCGCCGGCCGCCGCGGCCACCCAGAGCGGTGTCGGCAGCGCCGTTGTCGGCACCGCCCTGGGCGCGGCCGCGGGCGCGGCGATCGGCTCGCTGGGTGGAGCGGTGGGCGCCGGAGCCGCAATCGGCGCCGCCACGGGTCTGGTCGCCGGCAGCGCGGTGGGCGCCAATGCGGCTGCCGCCTCATACGGCAACGTCCAGCAGGCCTACGATGTCAGCTACACCCAGTGCATCTACGCACACGGCGACACCGTGCAGGGCCCCCCCACTGGTTATGCTGGCGGTTATCCCTATCCCGGCTACCCGGCATACGCAGCATATCCGGCCTACCCGTATCCGTACCCCTATGCCTATTCCGGCTATTACGGCCCGTCACTCGCAATCGGTTTCGGCGGAGGGTGGGGCTGGGGCGGCGGATGGGGCTGGCACGGCGGCGGCTGGCACGGCGGCGGCGGCGGCTGGCATCACTGAGGCCGCTGTCCAGCCTGCTGCCGCCTACAGCACGGGGACGTCGCCCATCGGCTCACCCAGCCAGGTCTGATGCAGCCGGTTCAGCTCGCCATTGCCCTTGATGAAGAAGATGAAGGTATCCATCCAGCGCAGCAGTTGGAAGTCGCCCTGACGCATCGCCATATGCGCCGGTGAATTCCGCAATTTGAATTTCAGCTCTGTGTCGCGCTGAGGGTTCTTCTTCGACAGATCGATGGCGATCGTGTTCAGCGTCGCCCAGAGATCGGTCTGGCCAGAGAGATATGCGGTGTTCGACGTCGCATCGTCCTCGAAGCGCACGATGTTCGCCTTGGGCGCCAACTGCGTGAGAGTGACGTCCTGCGTCGTGCCCTTGGTCGCCGCGATACGCAACGAACCGAGATCGTCCGGCCCGGCTACCTTGGTGCCCTTGGGTCCGTACACTGCGATATAAAGCGCGGCATATGGCGTGGTGAACATCACCTGCGTCGCGCGCTCCGGCGTCGCACCCATCGCTGAGATCACCAGATCGATCTTGTTGGTGAGCAGATAGGGAATGCGGTTGGCACCGATGATCTGCTCGAGTTGCACCCTCACGCCAAGTGCCTTGCCGATCATCTGGCCTAGCTCGACATCGAAGCCCGCTGCCTTGCCGTCCGGACCCATATAGCCGAAGGGCGGGTTGTCCATCTGCGTGCCGATCCGGATCACCCCCTTGTCGAGTATGTCCTTCAGGTCGGCACGCGCCGGCGCGACGGCCAGCGCAAGCAGCAGCATCGCAACCAGCAGACGTCTCATTGGTAATCCCCCCGGACAGTGGCGCCAGTTCAGCGGGCCGGCGCAAGCCGTGCCTCCAACCGGCGACTCAAGGCAGTGAGCGGATAGCATAACACGAAATAAAGTGCGCACACGCAGGCATAGACGATAAACGGCGCGAAGGTGGCGCCGTTGACCAACTGCGCCTCGCGGCTCAACTCCACCACGCCGATCACCGAGGCGAGCGATGTATTCTTGATGAGCTGTACCAGGAATCCCACGGTCGGCGGAATGGCGATGGTGAAGGCCTGCGGCAGCACCACAAGCCGCAACTGCCGCCAGCGCGTCAGGCCCAGCGCGGCAGAGGCTTCCCACTGACCAGACGGGATCGCCTGCACCGCGCCACGCCAGATATCCGCGAGGAACGCGCTGCCATAGACCGACAAAGCGGTCATCGCCGCAGCCCAGCGCGGCACATCCCAACCGAACAGGGCAAGGCCGAAGAACACCACGAACAGGTGGCCAAGCAGCGGCGTTCCCTGCACCGCATTGATCCACGCCATCGCCACCGCGCGCAGCGGCACCAGCCGCGCGATGCGCAGCATGAGCAGCAGCAACCCGAGCGCAAAGCTTCCGGCAAAGGCCAGTGCGGTCAGCCCCGCGGTCCATTCCAGGCCGCTTGCCAGCATGAGGAATTCGTTGAGACCGAACTGGCGGAACATCAGGGTGTCACGACGATGGGTTCCGGATGCAGCGGCGCATCCCGGCTTCGACGCATCGGCGCGGATCTGGCGAAGACCAGAAAATAGATCAGCGCGAACAGCAGGCGGAATGCCAGCGCCAACGCCAGGTAGAAGCCGCAAACCACCGTATAGACCTCGAAGCTGCGATAGGTCGTGCTGTCGATAAGGCTCGCCATATGGAACAGGTCGGTCACGCCGATCTGGCTCAGGATGCTGGTGGACAGCATCAGCAGCGTGAACTGGCTGGTAAGTGCCGGAAACATTGTCTGCAACGCGGGTTTCAGCACGATCAGGAAGAACACCTGCACCGGCGTCAGGCCAAGTGCGGTGCCGGCATCGATCTGGCCGCGCGGCACGGAGTCGATGCCGCCGCGGACGATTTCGGTCGTGTAGGCGCCAAGGTTGACCACCAGCGTGATGATCGCCGCGACGAACGCATCGAGCCGCAATCCGATCCCAGGCAGGCCGAAATAGACGAAGAACAGCTGCGCCAGCAACGGCGTGTTGCGGACCACCTCGACGTAGCAATGCACGATGCGCCGCGCCCAAACGCGCTGCGAGCGCGCCACCAGCGCACCGAGCACCCCGAGCGCGAAGCCGGCAGCAATGGCCAGCGCGGTGATCCAGAGTGTGACCACCAGCCCGTCGAGAAGCTGGTCAACCCTGCTGAACACCGGGGTGAAACGGAACGTGTAGTCCATGTGTGCCAGTGAGAAGTTGCTACGGGCCGGTCACGGACGTTGCGCCCGGCATCCGTGTTGCGGCAAGAGAGACCCCAACCGATGAGCATGGAAATCCCCCTTCCGCTGGCACGGCCCGATGGACGGTCACCGCTGGTGATCGCCTGGCAGCTGTCGTGCTTCTTCGGCTGGGGCGTCTATGGGGTGAACCTTGCGCTGGCTCTCGCGAACCACCCTGGCTTCATCCCACTGGCCGCGCTGCCCTTTGGTCCGGGCGACATTGTGCTGGACCCACTGCGTACCAAGCGCCTGACGCGCGTCGCCGATGAGTCGCGCGGCCTGTGGGAGGCATTGGCCGCGTTGCCCTCCCGCTGGGTGGCCCTCGATGCGCCGGTTTTGCACCCGCTGGACGAAACCTTCTCCATCGACACCATCGCGCACCAGCGCGTGCTGTCCGGACAGCCGGACATTGGCATCATCTTCTTCCACAACACGACCATCACTGCACAGTCACGCGAAGCCGCCACGCACTTTCCGATTGTCGTCACCGGATCGGGTTGGGCGGAAGCGATCCTGAGGGAAAACGGTATCGCTGCAGCAACGGTGATCCAGGGCGTCGATAGCAGCCTGTTCCACCCGGCTCCTCGCGCCGGACTGTTTCCTGGACGATTTGTCATTTTCTCGGGTGGCAAGCTCGAAATCCGCAAGGGCCAGGATCTGGTGCTGGCAGCGTTCCGTGCCTTCCATGGTCGCCATCCCGAGGCGCTGTTGCTCACCGCCTGGCATTCTCCCTGGCCTGGCCTCGCCGCCGAAGCTGTGGCGCATGCTGCCGTTCAACCGCCCCCGCGCGTGCAGGACGGCACCATCGATGTGATCGGCTGGGCGGTGGCGAACGGTATTCCAGCCGATGCAATCGTGGATGTCGGGCCCACCCCGAATATCGCCATGCCACATGTGCTTCGTGAGGCCGATGCGGCGCTGTTCGCAAACCGCTGCGAGGGCGGCACCAACCTGGTGGCAATGGAGTGCATGGCCTGCAGTGTACCGACGATCCTGTCGGCGAACACCGGCCACCTGGACCTGCTTCAACACGACGCAGCGTTGCCGTTGCGCCAGCAAAGACCAGTGCATCTCGCGGATACCGGCACCGAGGGTTGGGGCGAAAGCAGCGTCGATGAGATGGTCGAGGCGTTGGAGACCCTGTGGCGTGACAGGGCCCAGGCTGCGGCGCTGGGCGCGCGGGGTGCGGCCGCTATGGCGCAGCTTGCCTGGACGAGGCAGGTCGAGGCTCTGCTGCAGGCTATCGCACCGCACCTGTCCTGAACTACATGACCGGGGCAGCGTCGTGCTGGCATAGGATGGGTTGAGCGAAGCGATACCCATCGCGTGTTGCAGGCAATGACCGAAATTCCGGTCGCTGAATCTGCTTTGCGCCGCTCAGGACATCAGCTTGCTGAGGTCGTTCGCCATGTCGGCGCCGTTCTCATCGGCCCTGATCGGGGCGATGAATTTCCCGTCGGGCCCCATCAGGTACAGGATCGAGCTGTGGTCCATCGAGTAGTCGTTCGGTCCCGGACCGGTGCGGTGCTCGGCGTAATAGACGCGATATTCCTTCGCCACCTCGGCAACCTGCTCCGGAGTACCGGTCAGGCCAACCAGCCGGGGCGTGAATGCCGCCGTGTACTGCTTGACGACGGCTGGCGTGTCACGCTTCGGATCGACCGTGATGAAGATCGGCTGAAGCCTGTCAGCCTTGGGACCAAGATGGTCAAGCGCGTCGGCCACTTCGTTCAGCGTGGTGGGGCAGACATCGGGACAGAAGGTGTAGCCGAAATAGACCAGCATGTACTTGCCGCGAAAGTCGCGGTCGGTGACCTGCTTGCCGCTGCCGTCCTGCAGCGTGAACGGTCCCCCGACCAGGGACGCCGTGCCGCCGCTGCTCATCCATATGAAGGCGCCGGTGCCCAGCAACAGCAGCGCGACCAGCAGGCCAATGATGCCATAGATCATACCAGGGGGACGTGTACCGCCGGGTTGGCTGGTGGCGGGATCGGATGGCGAGCTCATGGCGGCCGGACCCTAGACCAGCCACCTGCCGGCAGAAAGCCCCCGCCGATTGCAGGCAGTCATGCGCCGCCTGCGGGGGATCAGGGCGCGGGACGGAAGCAGATTGCTACGCCGCCGGCCGCAGCCTGATCGACCAGCAGCGCGTCCACCTCGCGACAATGTGCAATGCCTTGCGCGACCAGCCTGCGGCCGATGGCCTTGTTGCGATCCGACGTGCGCACTGTCAGGCTGACGATGCGCGGCGCCGCTGCAACGGATGGCGGACAGTTCATCAGGCGAACACGACCATGGGCCAGATCAAGCGCAAAACCACCCATCGGATCCGGCACCACGGGACAGCCGACCAGCCGCGAAAACCGTGCCGCCGTTGTCGCTGGATCATCAACGGCAATCATCACCTCGGCCAAAGCCGTTGCCTTGTTGGGATGGCGTAGGAACCGCTCCTGCCACAACGCCTCGGGCGTCAGGTGACGCACCAGATTGATGAGTCCCTCCGGCTGCTCCGGCACTTGAATCAGGGCGAAACGGGCGCGCGCGCCATCCGGATGCCGGTCGTCGATCGGACGGTCGAACCGATGGACATGGGGTGCCTCGACACCAGCGCGACGCAGCCTTGCCAGCTCCGCATTTTCGTCCGCAAAACCGAATGCCAGGATATGGACCCCGGCATAGCGTGCGAGGAAGCGTTCCAGCGTGGCACTGACTGCAGTTGGATCGACCACCGCCAGCAATTCGATATAGCCCCGGCGCATGATCGCGCAGCGGTTGCCGATACGGCCATCAGCCTGGCGGGCGAGCGGCGAGAGCGTGAATCCAAGGCGCTCATATCGTTCGGCAAGCGCTGCGAGATCGCGCGTGACGACGCCGACATGGTCGAGCGCCACCGCGGTCATTGCGGGTTTTCGTAATCCGGCAGGTTCCATTCCGCCGGTTCGGCGGCGGCACCGTCATACCATGCAGCGACCAGAGGATGGGCGCGCACCGCATCGCGATAGGCACGCGTCTCGGCGGTGATCTCGGGTTGCCAGGTCAGCAGGCGGGTCACCACGGGTGCGTACATAACGTCCGCAGCGGTGAAGTCGGCACCGAACAGGAACGCACCGCCGCTACCGAAACGCCGGCGCGTCTCCGCCCACATCGCCTCGATCCGGGAAACATCCGCCAGCGCCTCCGGCGTGCGGCCGCGTCCGGAGAAATCCCGCCCGAGGTTCATCCACATCGCCTGACGCAGTCCGGTGAACCCGGCATGCATCTCCGCGGCGATGGCACGCGCATGGGCCCGTGCCACGCGATCCGCCGGCCATAGGGCTGGCGCGATCTCGGCGCAGTACTCGCACACCGCAAGCGATTCCCAGACGCGCGCTCCACGATGCTCGAGGTAAGGCACCAGGCCGTTGGGCGACAGCCTGGTGATCTCCTCGGTAGGGCCGGGGCGACTGAAATGGATCAGCACTTCCTCGACGTCGAGGCCTGCAAGCTTCACTGCCAGCCAGCCACGCATCGACCAGGACGAATAACGGCGGTTGCCGATATACAGGCGGCCCTCAGGCATCGCGATCACTCCTCAATCCGAACAGCTTCGGTGGTGCCGGCGCGTCGCGCGAATAATCCAGCGAACAGAATGCACCACCCATGTAGCGCTCCTCCACCGGGTCGCCGCTGACCTTGCCGCCAAGCTGGCCGGCGAACGGATCGGCGCTGTCGATCGGCTGCCACCCGAGCCTGCCGCGCGCATCGTCCCTCCACCAGGTCATGCGCTGGTTGTTGGAGGCTCCCCAGATCACGCTGCAGCCGACCTTTTCCGTGAGCACGCAACGCGACACCAGCCGCGACAGATCCTGATAGGACAGCCATGTCGCCAGCATGCGGGCATTGGTTGGCTCGGGGAACGCCGAACCGATGCGCAGGAATACGCTCTCGACGCCGTGCTTGAACCAGTACAATCGCCCCATCAGCTCGCCATACGCCTTCGACAATCCATAGAACCCGTCAGGCAGGAACTGAGTGTCGGCGGCAATGGTCTCGGTGCGCTCGTGGAAGCCGATCGAATGGTTGGACGAGGCGAAGATCACCCGCGCCTTCTCGCGCCGGGCTGCTTCGTAGATGTGGTACAGGCCGCGGATGTTCGGTCCCAGCACCTCCTCGAACGGGCGTTCCACCGACACGCCGCCGAGATGCACGATCGCGCCGCAGCCTTCCGCCAACCGCATGATCGTCACGCCATCGTTCAGGTCGGCCTTGGTGAAACTGGCGCCCGCCGGCACGGCATCGGGGAATGGTGCGATGTCGGTCAGCCGCAAGGCCCAGCCCTCGGCCGCGAACCATCTGGTCAGCGCGCGGCCGAGATTGCCGGAGGCACCGGTGAGCAACACAGGCAATTTGGGTCGGTCAGTCATCGAGCATCCTTCAGAGAATGGTGTCCGCAGCTTTTCACGATCGCTCAACCTGTTGACGGTTAGGCTCCGATGGCCGGACGTGCTCCATTGGGGCAGCCGGCTGTCGGCGGCGGAGAACATGCATGACCAAAGTGGCATTGTCAGGAGCCAGTGGGAACATCGGACAGGTACTCCGGCCCGCCTTGCTCAAACTTGGCTTCGGCCTGCGGTCCGCCGGCGGCAGGCGCGCCCTCACGCCGGTTGCTCCGGACGAGGAGGTGTGTCACGGCGACCTGCGCGATACCGCCTTCGTGGATCAGTTGCTCGCCGGTGTCGATGTGCTGATCCATATGGCCGCGACCAGCGTCGAGCGGCCGCTGCCTGAGGTCATCGAGAACAACCTGCGCGGCCTGCATGCGATCTACGAGGGCGCGCGGCGCCACCGCGTCAGGCGCATCGTATTCGCCAGTTCCAACCACGCCGTCGGCATGCACAGCGTCGAGAGCAGGCTCGACCTGGACTGCGACCTCCGACCGGACGGCTTCTACGGGTTGAGCAAGGTGTGGGGCGAGGCGATGACCCGGATGTACTGGGACAAGCACGGCATCGAAGGGATCTCCGTGCGGATCGGCACCGCGATCGAGAAGCCCACCGAATTCCGCCATCTCAGCACGTGGCTGGGCTATGATGATATGGTGCAATTGATGCACCGCTGCATCACCGTGCCGGACATCGGCTATATGACGGTCTGGGGGGTTTCCGCCAACACGCGCAGCTACTGGAACAACGCGGCGGCGGCGCAGCTTGGCTACCAGCCGACGCAAAATGCCGAGGACTACGCGGCAGAGATTCTGGCGCAGCCGAATCCGCTTGATCCGGTGGCGCAGCGTTTCCAGGGTGGCGGCTTCGTCACCATCGACTACACACCGGCGGACCAGCGGCCATAGCGCATCGATACAGACACGCGAAAGCCCGACCTCCCTCGCAATGACAGTGCGGATCGATTGGTGCATCCTCCGTCCGCCCCTGCGGAGACGGAATGATGCGCACGATCGAGCAACACGCCCAGGCCCTGGCCGACGGCAGCACCACCAGCCGCGCGTTGGTGGAGCAATGCCTGGCGCGCATTGCCGATCCGGCGG
Source organism: Acetobacteraceae bacterium (assembly GCA_036265005.1). GTDB lineage: Bacteria > Pseudomonadota > Alphaproteobacteria > Acetobacterales > Acetobacteraceae > JAMXLO01. The sequence continues at coordinate 27,255 of DATAPW010000389.1, forward strand.
GTGAAGGCGCGCGCGCGTTCATCAAGGTGCATGCCGAACAGGCCCGCGCGATGGCCGATGCAATGGACGCGTTGCGCCGCGTCGGCCGCGCTCCCGGTCGCTACGCCGGCATCCCGATCAGCCTGAAGGATCTGTTCGACATCGCTGGCGAGCCAACGCCCGCAGGCTCGCGCGCACTGGCCGACGCGCTCCCGGCCACGACGAACGCCCCAGTGGTACAGCGCATGCTCGCCGCCGGCTTCGTGCCGATGGGTCGCACCAACATGACGGAGTTTGCCTTCTCGGGTCTCGGTATAAATCCGCATTACGGTACACCGCGCTCACCGTGGGATCGCGCCGCGGCGCGCATCCCGGGGGGCAGTTCCTCGGGCACCGCAGTGTCGATCTCCGATGGCATGGCGGTAGCCGGCCTGGGCACGGATACCGGCGGCTCCTGTCGCATCCCTGCGGCGTTCTGCGGCATTGTCGGCTACAAGCCGACGGCTCGGCGCGTGCCGATTTCCGGCGTGCTGCCACTGGCGCCCAGCCTCGATTCCGTGGGACCGCTCGCGCCGAGTGTCGCCTGTTGCGCGGTGATCGATGCATTGCTGGCCGGCGAGGCCCCCGCGCTGCCCGCGGCAACCGAACTGGCTGGCCTGCGTCTGGCGATGCCGGAAAACTTCATGCTCGACGGGCTGGATGCAACGGTGAGTGCGGCATTCGACCGCGCCCTGGCTGCGTTGTCGCGCGCCGGCGCAAGCATCGTGCGGCGACGGTTTGCCGAATTCGACGCAATCGGTCCGGTGAATGCGAGAGGCGGCTTCGCCGCATCCGAAGCCTATGCCTGGCACCGCACCCTGCTCGCCGAGAAGGGCTCGCTCTACGACCCGCGCATCCGCATGCGCATCGAACGCGGCGAGAAGATGACGGCGGTGGATTACGTCAACCTGGTCAATGCCCGGCAGCATATCGTTGCGAGCTTCGACGCCGCCACACGCGGGTTTGATGCACTGATCATGCCGACCGTCCCGATCGTGGCGCCGCGCATCGCCGAGCTGGATGACGAACGCGATTACAATCGTATCAACATGCTCATCCTGCGCAACACCGCGGTCGGCAACTTCCTCGACCGCTGCTCGATCAGTCTGCCCTGCCACAGCGAGGGCGAGGCGCCGGTCGGTTTGATGCTGATGGGTGAAACCATGGGCGATGCACGGCTGTTCAGCATCGCCGCCGCCATCGAGGCTAGGCTGTAAGCAGCAACGGCAATTGCCGCGTCAGCAAGCCATCGGCATCGCGCAGAGCGTGCATGATGGTGAAGTGGTTCGCGCCGGCCACCGGCAGCAACGGCCCTGGCGCGTGCGCGGCCGACCGCCGTGCGTGCAGGTCACGGCTGTCCGAAACCAGCGGCGGCAGTTCCGCTGTGCCGTAGGTGATTGCCAGCATCTTGTTCACAACCGGCAGGCGCAGCGGCGACTGCTCCGCAATCTCCTCGTCCGTCAGTCGCAGCTTCTCGTTAAGGTAGGTGTCGCGGATCGGCCCCAGCTCGAACACGCCCGATATTGCCAGGCCGGCGACCACGCTGCGATGACCGAGCGACATCGCCGTCAGATGACCGCCGGCGGACCAGCCGGACACGACGATAGGACCGGCAATGCCATGCGACGGGCCGTGTTCCGCGAGCCAGTCCAGCGCCGTGTGGATTTCCGCGGTGATCTCGACCAGCGTTGCGTCGGGCGCCAGCGTGTAGCCGGGCAGCGCCGCCGCCCAGCCCATCGCACAGGGACCGGCGATCAGGTTGGTGAACATGTCCTTGCTGTTGCGCTGCCAGTAGCCGCCGTGGATGAACACCAGGCACGGCGCCTTGGGATTGGCCGCCGGGAACAGGTCCCAGGTGTTGCGCTCGCGCGGTCCATAGCGCTGGTCGAGGTGGTCGGCATGCGCGGCGCGGAATGCCGCCGACGCCTCCCGCCAGGCCGCGAGCAACACCGCACTTTCCGGCACCGCAGCCGGATTGTTGTACGCCGCGTCGCGTTCGGCGCGGCTCATGGCGCCCCAGTTCATGCCGTTGCCCTCAGATGCCAGTCCTTGATCTGACGGCCCATGATCTGACGGCGGCCGAGGGCCGTCCAGCCGCTGTATGCCCTCCAATCTCGCAGTTGTCATTTGTCACCCGACCTATTCCGGTGCGCAGTGAGTGGCCATCCTCCGATGGCAGACACCCAATCCCACTTCAGGCGCGTCCGCGTCTCCCCGACCGGGCGCGCCTTCTCTTATTTGTCTCGCCCATTGACTTCGCCTATTGCTTTTCAATGACAGCATCATAGGTCTATACAAGCGCGCCAAAGGTCGACGCTGCCGCATTGCACCAAGGGGAGAATTAATCCCAATGCCAGAGCGGGACAGGCTTCTCGCGTGGATTGAGCCGCGTGATGGCGATGAAGTCGAGGCAGCCTTCGTGGCCGCGGCTACCAGGTCTCGACGCGCGCCGGCGACCCAATCCTGCTCCTCACCCAGCGAGGCAAAGCGGTGGGTTGAGGATGAAGCCGCGGCGCTGGGTGCTCCAGTTGAATGGTTGGACCGACCGCCGACGGACTGAGTAGCAGTCTTATCGACGCAAGCAACGCCGCACTTCCGGCACCACGGCAGGATGAGCCAGGTGGCGTGCGCCGCGGCTCATGCTGCCCCGGTTCATGCCGTTGCCTGCAGATACCAGTCCATGATCTGCCGCCCCTGCCAGAACAGCGTGCCGGGCTTCGCCGCCATATAACCGAGAGCCTGCTCGAACCAGCCGATGCGATGCGGCACGCCGCTGATGTAGGGGTGTACCGCAAGCCCCATCACCTTGGCGCCCTGCGTCTCGGCTTCGGCGTACAGGCGATCGAACTGCGCCACCGTGCGAGCGAACAGTTCCTCGGCCCGATGGTGCTGGATCATCATCATCGGGATGTCGTTGAGCTCCACGCTGTACGGCATGGTCAGCAGCGGGCCGTGCGACGTGCGGATCGAGCACGGCAGGTCGTCCACCACCCAGTCGGCGCAATAGCGGATGCCAGCCTCCGCCAGCAGGTCCGGCGTCTCCAGCGTCTCGGTGAGGCCGGGCGCGAGCCAGCCGGCGATGTCGTGGCCCGACGCCGCGCGCAACGCGCCGATCGTGTCACGGATCATCGCGCGCTGGTCGTCGACAAGATGCGTCGCGATCTGCTGGAAGCCGTGGCCCATGAACTCCCAGCCTGCATCGCGCGCCGTCTGGGAGACGCGCGGATAGGCGGCGGGCACGGTGCCATTGATCGTCATCGACGGCGCAATGCCATGCGCGTCCAGCGCCGCCTTGAGGCGCCAGAAGCCGACGCGCATGCCGTATTCGTGCCAGGCCCAGTTCGGCAGGTCGGGAATTACCGACGCACCTTGCGGCGCCGTCAGCACCTGGCGCGGCATGGCGCGGCCGATGTCCCAGTGCTCGACATTCACCACGATGAACACCGCGACGCGCTTGCCGTCCGGCAACGCGAGGCGCGGACGATCGATGCTGGCCTGGTAGTCGAGGCGTGCGGAGGGTTGCGGCGGAGCGGACATGGTACAGAGAATGACGAGGCTCGGGAGGCGGTGCAAGACGGCTGGCGGAGTGCGCCGTTTTGCCACGTGGCCTCGGACCGAACCAAAACAGCAGACGATGGGTTCCGTCCGCAATCAGCACCGCGCCGACGAATTCGGCACCAACCCTTCGCCAGCGCGTAGCGCGCCACCCAGAAGTGCCGCCTATGACATGACCCTCGGCGAATCCCTTGCCGCATACCATGAGGGTAATGAAGCCACATAGAACAGGGGGCCGATCGCCACACCACCGGTTGCCTTATCGGCATCGGCGCCATCGCCGGGACGTGGTTACATGTGTTGCGGTTCAGCGCATGCGGCTATCGGCATATCATGCTCAGCCGTGAAGCATCCCGATCGCTGGCACACTGCCATCCATGAGGCTGGGCACGCTGCGATTGGCCGAGTACTCGGCATGCTTTGCGGAAGCGCCTCGATCAAGCCCGAGATCGACGGCGCTGGTAATGTGATCGCTGGGTATTCGATTACAGTCGGACCGGAGTCGATCTTCGAAGCATGGTTGGACGAAGGCGTGTGCCCCCGCTCCAGCCACTGCTTTGCATCTGTCCTGCGCTGCCGGATCAAGACGGTACAAGCGGGCGCCGAGGCTGAGGCGGAAATTCTCGGAGAGTGCCGCCGCAGCGACAGCGACGACCGCTATCAGGCTCAGCGCATGTTGGAGAAGCTCGTGCGAGAAGGAGGCGGGCACGACATCGGGCGCATGCGAGCGCAGTCCCGGAACTTGGTGCGGCGGCACCGGGCGACAATCGAGCGCGTCGCTTCGGCCCTGATGCAGCATGAGAGCCTCGCCAAGAAGCAGATCGACGCCCTGGTCTGGCCGCCCGATACGATGGTGGACTACCTTACCTACGAGCAGTTCGGCCGGTTCCACATCACCGCAACGCGCGACATGATCGACATGATGGTGCAGCAAGGTAGCTTCCCTCGCGCTCAACTGTTCAACGGTCGCAAGGTTTGGCGCGTACGTGATGTCAAGCCGTTCGCGAACAGATCCCTTGCACCAGCAAATCCAGCCCCCGGCTGACTGATCATCATCATCAGGATGTCGCTGAGCTCCACGCCTCAGCAATTACCGGAAGCCGCGGCACGAGGGGCGCCTGGACATCGTCGCGACGGCACGCCGACGCGGATCGCGCGAGCCGACACGGTTCAGGCCGGCCCGGGTTTTTCCGGCAATGCGATCCCCGCCAGCGCCTGCCACACCCGGATCACGAACGCATCGTCCTTTGCGCCCTCGCCATGCGCGGCGGCGGCGAGGAACAACTGATGCGCGGCAGCAGCCAGCGGCAGCGGGAAGGTCAGCGCGCGTGCCTGGTCCAGCACGATGCCGAGGTCCTTGACGAAGATGTTCACCGCGGACAGCGGCGTGTCGTCGCCGTCCAGGATGTGCGGCACGCGGTTCTGCCACATCCAGGAACTGCCGGCAGACGACGAGATCACTTCGAACAGCGTGCGCGGATCGGCGCCCGCGCGGATGCCCAACGCCAGCGCCTCGGCAGCGGTGGCAATGTGCACGCCGGCGAGCAACTGGTTGACCATCTTCACGGTGCTGCCGATGCCCGCCTTGTCGCCCAGCCGCCAGACCTTGGTCGAGATCGCATCCAGCACCGGCTGCGCCTTGGTGAAGGACGCATCCGAACCGGACGCCATCACCGTCATCGTCCCGCCATGCGCGCCGGCCTTGCCACCGGACACCGGCGCATCCAGCATCAGGAACCCGGCCGCCTCGATCTTCGCATCCAGGACGCGGGCCGCCTCGGGAGCCACCGTGGCACAGCACAGGATCACCGTGCCCTTCGCCAACTTCCCCAGGCAGCCCTGTGCACCGAACAGCACCTCCTCGGTCTGCGCCGCATTCACCACGAACACCACGACCGCCTCGGTATCCGCCGGCAAATCGGCGGCACTCGCCGCCGCAGCGCCGCCGGCCGTGACCAGTTCGGCGCGCGCCGTCTCGCGCACATCGCAGCCGGTCACCTGGTGTCCCTTGCGCACCAGGTTCAGGGCCGCGCCCATGCCCATGGTGCCGAGCCCGATCACCGCGACCTTCATGCTGTTATCTCCCGTGGCGGAAACGCTCGACCGCCGCCACCAGGGCGCGGCGGATGCCTGGCTCGAGGGCCGAATGCCCGGCGTCCGGCACGATCGACAGCCGCGCCGATGGCCAGGCGGCGGCGAGTTCGAACGCAGTGCGTGCCGGGCAGATCATGTCGTAGCGACCCTGCACGATCTCCGCAGGAATATGCCCAATGCGGCCCATGGCGCCGAGCAGGCCTCCCGGGGGCAGGAACAGGCCGTGGGCGAAGTAGTAGGCCTCGATACGCGCCAATCCCAGCGCCGTGCGGTCCTGCGCGAACGAACTGACAGTCTCGGGGCTGGGCAGCAGGGTGCTGCACGAACCCTCATAAATCGACCAGGCGCGGGCGGCCGGCAGATGGACTGACGGATCCGGATCCGTCAGCCGCTTCAGATAGCTGTCGAGGATCTCGCCGCGTTCCTCCGCGGGCAGGAAACTGACGAAGTTGGCGTGCGCGTCGGGAAAAATCGCGGCGAGGCCATGCAGGAACCAATCCACCTCGTCCGGACGTCCGAGGAAAACCCCACGCAGCACGCAGCCCATGACGCGGTCCGGATGCGCCTGCGCGTAGGCCAGCGCCAGCGTGGAGCCCCAGGAGCCGCCGAACAGCAGCCAGCGCTCCAGGCCGAGATGGCGGCGCAGCGTTTCGATGTCTGACACGAGGTCCTGGGTGGTGTTGTTGTCCAGGCCGCCGAGAGGCCGCGACCGTCCCGCGCCGCGCTGGTCGAAGATGATGACCCGCCAGAAATCCGGGTCGAAGAAGCGGCGATGCACGGCGCCGGCACCGGCGCCTGGCCCGCCATGCAGGAACAGCACCGGGCGGCCACGCGGATTGCCCACCTGCTCCCAGTACATGACGTGGTTAGCCGACAGCGGCAGGTAGCCGGTCTCGAAGGGGCCGATCTCGGGATACAGGTCGCCGCGTGGCATGGCGGTCGATGGTATAGGCAGCGAGGGCGAGGTGGAACAGGGTTGTCGGCATGCAACGGGTTTGGATCGGATTGGGCGCGCTGGCCGGGTTGACCGCGGTGGCGATGGCGGCGGTGGCAGCGCATGGCCTGGGCGGCCTGGACCCGGCCGCGTTGGCGATGGTGCGCAGCGGCATCGAGATGCAGGGCTGGCACGCGCTGGCGCTGCTGGCGTGCGGGCTGTGGGCGCCGCGCGGCGGAAAGCTTGCTGACTGGGCAGGAGCCGCGTTTGCAGTGGGGATCGTGCTGTTCTGCGGAGCGGTCTACGCACTGGGGATCGGCGGTGTGCGTCTTGGGGTAACGGCGCCGATCGGCGGCACGCTGCTGATGCTCGGATGGCTGCTGCTGGGACTATCGGCGCTGTTGGCAACGCGAAGGCCATAGCGGCTCTTGCCCGTTCGGCACCGTCCCTTACGATACGCACCCATGCCCCCACATCAGCCGTCCCCCGTGGACATCGTCCTGGTCCACAGTTCCGACCTGCATGTCGATGACGACCGCATCGCCCACGCCCATGACGGCGACGGCACCGCCGGACTGGCCGCCGTGCTGGCCCGCGCACGCGACTGCCAGGCCGATGTCGTGCTGCTCGCCGGCGACACGTTCGACAACAACCGCGTCCCGGCGCCGGTGATCGACCGCGCCGGGCGCCTGCTGGCCGATGCCGGCATCCCCATCGTCATCCTTCCTGGCAACCACGACCCGGCATTGCCGGATTGCGTGTTCGTCCGCGGCGGCTACGGCAGCATTCCCAACGTCTCGGTGCTGAGCATCACGCATGACGAGGCCGTGGCGTTCCCGGCGCATGATCTGGAGATCTGGGGCCACGCGCATCTGGACTACGAAAACATGGCGCCGCTGCGTGGGCCGCGGCCACGCTCCACGCGCTGGCAGGTCGCGATTGCGCACGGGCATTACGAGCCGCCGGAAAATCTCGCCACGCCGCTGCGCCCGTCCTGGCTGTTCAGCGACGATGCGATTGCCGCCACCGAAGCAGACTACCTCGCGCTGGGTCACTGGGATCGACCGGTGCGTGTCGGCAACGGGGCCGTGCCGGCGTACTACTCCGGCTCCCCCGAGCTTGCCCGGACGGTCAATGTGATCAAGCTGACCACCGCCGGCCAGGTCGTCGTGACGCGAGAACCGCTGCGCTGGTAGCGTCGATACACCAACCATAAGGAAGGATGCTGCGATGCCCCTGCTGTGCGAACGCCGTGGTGCCGTGGCAGTCCTGACCTTGAGCCGTCCCGAGGCGCGCAACGCCTGGTGCGAGGAATTCCAGACCGGCCTGCGCCAGCGCCTGCCCGAGCTGGAGGCCGATCCGGATATTCGTTGCGTCATCCTCACCGGTGACGACAAGGGTGGCGCGTTCAGTGCCGGCGCCGACCTGAAGAACCCGCGCACCCACACGATGGACTCAGTCGCCGCGTTCATCCAGGACCTGCCGAACCGACGCCGCACGCATCCAATGCCGATGCTGACCGATTTCGCCAAGCCGATCATTGCCGCGGTGAACGGCTATGCAGTCGGCATCGGCTGCATCGTCACCTATTGCTGCGACATGATCGTCGCGTCCGATCGCGCCGAATGGCGGCTGCCGCAGAGCGGCCTCGGCATCATTCCGGCGCAGGGCGGTGCAGTGCGCCTGGCACGCTGGGTCGGCAAGGGCCTGGCGATGCGCATGGCGTTCGGCTTTCCGCTGAAGGCGGAGGAGGCGTATCGCATCGGCCTCGCGCAATGGCTGGTGCCGCACGACGCGCTGATGGCGCAGGCCATGGAGGTGGC
>DATAPW010000390.1:0-95879 GCA_036265005.1 Acetobacteraceae bacterium
GTCAGCTTCTTCGACTATGACAGCGTGCAGATCATCCCCGGCTTCGTGCTCACCAACTATAGCGACGTGCTGTTCTCCGCGACCACGTGGTGGACTTACCTGGAAACGCTGAAGTTCACCGTCATCGTCTGGGCTCTGACGCTGTTCATCGGCTTCTGGGTCGCCTACTTCCTGACCTTCGTGGTGCAAAGCCGCACCTGGCAGACGACGTGGTTCCTGGTCTGCACGGTGCCGTTCCTCACCTCCAACATCATCCGCATGATCTCCTGGGTGCCGTTCCTTGGCCGCAACGGACTGCTGAACTCGACCCTGCTGCGCCTCGGCGTGATCCGCGCGCCGCTGGAGTTCCTGCTGTTCTCCGACTTCGCCGTGGTGCTGGCGTTCGTGCACCTCTACACGCTGTTCATGGTGGCGCCGATCTTCAACACCATGGTGCGCATCGACCGCCGCCTGATCGAGGCCGCGATCGACGGCGGCGCGCGTCCCTGGCGTGTGCTGACCGAGGTCATCATCCCGCTGAGCAAGCCCGGCATCGCCATCGGCTCGATTTTCGTCGTCACGCTGGTGATGGGCGACTTCATCACCGTGCGGCTGATGAGCGGCGGGCAAAGTGCCTCGGTGGGCCTGATGATCAGCAACGAGGTGTCGCTGTTGCAATATCCCGCCGCCGCGGCGAACGCCGTGGTGCTGCTGGCCGTGGTGCTGCTGATGGTCGCCGCCATCGTACGCGTGGTCGACGTGCGCAAGGAGCTCTAGCCGATGCCCGGCCGCACTGCGCGCATCGTGCTGGGCGTGTTCTTCGCGCTGTTCGTGCTGTTCCTCTACGGCCCGACATTGACCATCATGATCCTGGCGTTCCAGGGCCCCGACGGCGGCCTGACCTTCCCGATGAACGGCGTATCGCTGCACTGGTTCGAGAACCTGTTCGAGCGCCAGGCGGTCGGCGATTTCGGTGGTTCGCTGCAACGCTCGGTGCTGCTCGGGCTGATGGTGATGGCGGCGACGGTGGTGATCTCCGTGGCCGCCGGGCTGGCGTTCCGGCGACGGTTCCGCGGTGCCGGCGTGTTGTTCACGCTGACGGTGGCAAGCCTGATCACACCGTCGATCCTGGTGAGCCTCGGCATCGGCCTGTTGTTCAGCTTGGCCGGCTGGGATCCCGATTGGTACAGCTCAGCGTTCGGCGCGCAGTTGACGTGGACGCTGCCGTTCGGGCTGCTGATCATGTTCGCGGTGCTCAATCGCTTCGACAAGCGCTGGGAGGAAGCCGCACGCGACCTCGGCGCCAGCCCGTTCCAGGTGTTCCGCCACGTGGTGCTGCCGATCATCGCGCCCGGCGTGGTGGGCATCGCGCTGTTCGGCTTCACGCTGTCCTACGACGAGTTCGCCCGCACTCTGCTGACCGCCGGCAGCAGCAACACGCTGCCGCTGGAGATCTTCGGCATGACGACGAACATCACCACGCCGGTACTGTACGCGCTGGGCACGCTGACGACATACCTGTCGGCGGTGGTCATCGTGTCGGCGCTGCTGGGGGTGCACGTGCTGCGGAAGCGGAGAGCGGCAGCGGTGGTGGGTATCGGCGGTGGGCAACGGTGATCGGCCAGCGCATTGTGGCGGCAGCTTCTTGATTCCTCGCGGAGTGGAGCGGAGCCTGCGCGAAGCACCGCGGAGGCTGCATGAACCGGCGGCCGACCGGCAGCGCGAAGCGTATGATTGCCTGCTCCGCGGCGCTTCGCGGAACCTCTGCCCACCTCCGCGTTTGAATAATAGCATCTCGCAGCACGCGCCGTAGCGCATTGGCTTGGACCGGAGAAACCGAGAGGGCATCGCGGTCATGCCGTGCTCACAGCTCCTGGTGAACCTGCGCGTGCGCCAGCAATGCGAACAGGCCGGTCCCGCCGATGATGTTGCCGATCAGCGCGGGTAGAATGATCCCTCCCAGTGCCTGTGCCGTCCCAACCTGGCCGGCGAACAGCAGCAGGAAGGTCTCTGCACTGCCGGCGACCACGTGAGTGAAGCCGCACAGTGCGATGGCGTAGGTCAGCGTCAGCACGATCCAGAATTCGCCGTTGTTGATCGCAGCGCGGCTCCACGCGACCGACGCGATGATGAAGCCGGCCGGCACCGCCTCGGCCAGCATATCCATCGGCGTCTTGTGCAGCAGATGGCCGGATACCTCGAGCATCGACGCGAGCAGTTCCGGGCTGACCAGGCGAGTGTGCACGTTGAGGAATGCCACCGCGCAGGTGCCGATCATGTTGGCGACGAACACGATGACCCAGAGCCGCGCCGTGCCGCGCAGTTTGCCCCAGCCCGGCTCGGCCATGACCGGCAGCACCGTGACGATGGTCTGCTCGGTGAACAGTTGCATGCGGCCGAGGATGACGATGAGGAAGCCGACGCTGTAGCCGAGATCGGCGACCACCTCGCGCCACGGCATGCCCGGCGGCAGTTTCTGGCGGATCGCGCCCTGTGCCGCGACCGAGGCCATGATCGCGAACCCCGCCGCGATGCCGGACCAGAATAGCGAAGCGTCGGGGCGTTCGAGTTCCTCCTCGCCCTGCTGGCGGACGACCTCGTAGATCACCGGCGAGCGCGGCGCTGTGCGTTCCTCCACCTCCTGGCGTTCGGCGCGGCTCAGGCCTTCCTGGATGTCGTTTGGCATACGGGACAGGTGCGGACGGTCGCTCACCAGGACCACCACAAACTTCGGTGAATGGACGGCGCTGGGTGTCGGAATCGCGATGGCGCGCGCGTCCTGGGCGTGCGTGCGCCGGCAAACCGCTGCGGCAGGCGGGCGAACCGCAACAGGATCTGCAGCACGACGACATGATCACCATTACGACATTCAACTGGGTCCCGCGGTTCGTTCGCGGCCTGGTGCGCGATCCGCGGGTCTGCTGGGCGTTGGAAGAGGTCAACACGCCGGGATATCGCGCGCTGCAGCCGTTCGGGCAGATACCGGTCTGGTCTGGTCGCGCAAACGCGCGCATATTCCTTGGAATGTCCGCGCTGCGAACCACGGTCCTTATGAAGACCGACATCGCCGGCTCCACGCCAAGGTTCCGCAGGCTGCTTACGGCCGACCTGCAGGCTCTTCTGGTAGACCATCGCAATATCGTTGCGCGCCACGCAGCCGATCACGGCGGTGAAATCGTAAAGTTCGCCGGAGATGGTTATTGGCTCCAATTTCCAAGCGTTACAGGTGCCGCCAAATCAGCGATCGATATGCAGGACGCCCTTAGGGCAGCGCAGGTAAATAGGGGCGATAACCGGATCGCGATGCGCAACGTGATCGGCCTGGGTGACGTGGCATTCCATCAAGGGAACCTGATCGCCGATTTGCTCGCACTCATGGTGCGTATTGAAGACATCACCCCTCCGGATGAGATCTATCTCACCGTCGCCGCCCGGCTCGCGTTGGTTTCAGCTGAAATTCAAACGGGACTGGTCGATAGCTTCACCCTGCAGGGTTTCGCCGAGCCGGTCCCAGTATACCGCATCGAGCAACGACATCGCACCAACATCGTCGCAAACGCCTACGTCCTGGTTTCGGATATTCGCGGTTTCGCGCGCCTTTCAGAAAGCATGGCCAGCCCCGCGGTGGAGCGTTTGCTCGATGCACTTGACGGAATCGTCCGCAAGGCGGCCCGTGATCTCGGGGGTACGATCCACTTTGGCTTTGGTGATTCTTACTGCCTGACCTTCCCCGACACAGCCATGCTGATGGCCGCTGCCGAGCAGTTAGCCTGCGAATGGGAGATGATAAGGCGGGACGAGTACGCCGATCATGCCATCACAATCAGTTTGCATCGCGGCAAGATCAGCATGTTCCGATCCTTTCTCTATGGTGAGGGATTCAGGATCGCATCGCGCATGCCGCGCGCATTGGCAGAGGTTCTGCAACATAACGAGGGAGGTGTATTTGTCACTGGCCCGCTGCGCGACGATCTCTACGGCAGCTCGTGGCACAACCGACTGCAACCACTCACGTTGGACCCAGGCAGCGCGCACTCCATTGGTCTGAACATCTACCGTCTCTTGCGCGCGGAGGAACAGAAAGCAAGCGGCCTCTGACTGCGGTCTTGCAGTCGCATTATCCCGGGTTGCGAGGACGCCGCCCGACTGTCATGGCCGGGCCTGGCCCGGCCACCCACGTCTTTTGGCCGACGCCGGTACAGAAGGCGCGGATGGCCGGGACACGCCCGGCCATGACGGAGCGATGAGTCGCGGTCACTGGGAGACGGTCTTACTCAAATCGGGCTACAGAAACGACACCGGGTCCACATCCACCTCCACGCGCGCACCCCGCCCCACCGCCACCTTCCCCAGCCACTCGCGCAGGATCGGCTGCACCGCCACATCGCGCCGCGTCTTCAGCAGCAGCCGCCGCCGGTGCCGCCCGCGCAGCACCGACAAGGGAGCCGGCGCCGGACCCAGCACCTCCACTCCCGCCGCATGCGGTGCCGCGCGTCCCAGATCCCGCGCCAGCCCATCGGCCACCGCGGCGGTATCGGCGGACACGATCAGCGCCGCCAACCGCCCGTACGGCGGCCAATGGCCCGGCCGACGCTGCGCCGCCTCGCGCGCCATGAATGCCGCCAGGTCGCCCTCCACCAGCGCCTGCATCACCGGATGCTCGGGCGAGAACGTCTGCAGCAGCACCCGCCCCGGCGCCTCGGCGCGCCCTGCCCGCCCGGCCACCTGGTGCAGCAACTGCACCGTCCGTTCCGCCGCCCGCAGGTCGCCCCCGGCCAGCCCCAAATCGGCGTCCACCACCCCCACCAGCGTCAGATGCGGAAAGTGCCAGCCCTTGGCGACGATCTGGGTGCCGATGATCAAATCCACCGTGCGCGCCTCGATGGCATGCGCCGCCGCGGCCGCCGCATCGGGGCCGGTCATCGTGTCGCTCGCCATTACCAGCCGCCTGGCGTCCGGGAACAGCAAGGCCGCCTCCTCGGTGATGCGCTCCACGCCGGGGCCCACCGGCACCAGGCTGTTGGCCGCACCGCAGGCCGGGCACTCCTCCGGCAGCGGCACCGAGTGGCCGCAATGGTGGCACTGCAAGGCGCGGCGGACCCGGTGCTCCACCAGCCACGCGGTGCAGTTCGGGCACTGCATGCGGTGGCCGCAATGCCGGCACAATGTCAGCGGCGCATAGCCCCGGCGATTGAGGAACAGCATCGCCTGCTCCCCGCGCGCCAGCGTTTCCCGGATCGCCGCCACCAGCCGCGGCGCCAGGAACCGCCCCCGCTCCGGCGGCGAGGCCCGCATGTCGATCGCCGCAACCTGAGGCAGCGCCGCCCCGCCATGCCGCGTCGGCAGCGTCAGCCGGCCGTAGCGCCCCGCCTCAACATTCGCCAGCGTCTCCAGCGACGGCGTGGCGGACACCAGCACCGCCGGCGCGGCACAGAACCGCGCCCGCACCACCGCCATGTCGCGGGCGTGGTAGACCACGCCCTCCTCCTGCTTGAATGCGGTCTCGTGCTCCTCGTCGATCACCACCAGGCCGAGGTCGGGAAACGGCAGGAATAGCGCCGACCGGGCGCCGACCACCACCGGCGCCGCCCCCTCGGCCACCGCCCGCCAGGTGACCCGCCGCACCCGCGAAGTCAGGTCGGAATGCCAGATCGCCGGCGCCACACCGAAGCGGCGCTCGAACCGCTCCAGCCATTGCGACGACAACGCGATCTCGGGCAGCAGCACCAGCGCCTGGCGCCCCTGGCGCAGGCATTCCGCCACCGCCTCCAGGTATGTCTCTGTCTTGCCGGAGCCGGTGACGCCGTCCAACAGCGTCACGGAAAACGCCCGCGCCGACACCGCCGCCCGCAGCGAGGCGGCGGCGGCAAACTGGTCCGGCGCCAGCACCTCGCCGGGATGCTCCGGATCGGGCAGGGCGAACGGCGGCGCCAACGGCAGCACGGCGGGCACCAGCAGCCCGGCATCGGCCATGCCGCGCACCACGGCGCCCCCCACGCCGGCCAGCCGCGCCAGCTCGCCGGTGGCACGCGGCTCGTGTTCCGCCAGCGCGTCCAGCACCTTCTGCCGCGCCTCGGTGATACGCGCCTCGGCCAGCGGCTCGGCGCGCCGCCAGCCGGTGGTATGCGGGGTGATCCCCGGCGTCACCACCCGCAGCGCCATCGCCATCACCTCACCCGGCGGCGCCAGCGTGTAGCTCGCCACCCAGTCGATGAACTGCCGCAGCGCCGGCCGCATCGGCGGCGTGTCGATCACCCCGGCAATCGGCTTCAGCTTGCCGTCCGGCACCCCCTCATCGGCGGCGCCATCCCACACCACGCCGATCTCTTCGCGCCGGTTCAGCGGCACCAGCACCACGTCGCCGGGTTGGGGATCCAGTTCGGGCGGCACGCGATAGTCGAAAGGACCCGGAAACGGGTATGGGAGCATGACGGGGACCCGCGTCACGTCATACGAGGTTCGCTTCCGGTCGCTACCCTGCATCCTATATGCTCTACACGGAGTTCCGCCTGGCACCCAGGCGCAGCCGCACATCGGAGCGATGACATGAAGTTCTTCGTCGATACCGCGGACACCAAGGAGATCAAGTCACTCGCCGCCAGCGGCTTGCTCGACGGCGTGACCACCAATCCCTCGCTGATGGCCAAGTCCGGACGCAAGTTCCAGGATGTGCTGGCGGAGATCTGCGCCACCGTGCCCGGCCCGGTCAGCGCCGAGGTCGCCTCCACGGAGTTCGACGGCATGATGGCCGAGGCCCGCGTGCTGCGGGCGATCGCCAAGAACATCACGGTGAAAGTGCCGCTGACGCCCGACGGGCTGCGCGCCTGTCGCCATCTGACCGACGATGGCGCGATGGTGAACGTGACGCTGTGCTTTTCGGCTGCGCAGGCGATCCTGGCAGCCAAGGCCGGCGCCACCTTCGTCAGTCCGTTCATCGGCCGGCTGGACGATGTCGGCGAGAACGGCATGGCGCTGATTTCGGACATCGTCACGATCTTCCGCAATTACGCGGCGTTCAAGACCGAGGTGCTGGTGGCGTCGGTGCGCAATCCGATGCACGTGGTGGAGGCCGCCAAGATCGGCGCCCATGTCGCCACGGTGCCGCCGGCCATCCTGCGGCAGTTGTTCAATCATCCGTTGACCGACAAGGGCCTGGCGGCGTTCCTCGCCGACTGGGCCAAGACCGGCCAGCAGATTGCCTGATCCGTTGGGCCTGCCGGCGGGGGAGGCAGACGAGCCAAGCGCGGCATTCGTCGAGGCGTTCCTGCGCGCCAATCCCGCCTGGCTGGCCGAACACCCCGAACTGTACGGCGTGCTGTCGCCGCCGGTGCGGGTGCATGGCGAGGGCCTGGCCGACCACATGGCGGCGATGGTCCGCGCCCAGCGCGCGCGGGCCGACGGCCTGCTGGCCGCCGGCCGCGCCACTGCCGGCCTGGCGTGCCGGGTACAGGACGCGGTGCTGGCGCTGTTCCGGTCGAGCGACCCGGCCGACTGCGTGAGCGGCGAAATGCCCGGTATCCTGGCGGTGGACGCCGCGCATCTCTGCGTCGAGGCGGACCTTCCGGGCGCAAGGCGCCTGCCTGACGGGTCCGTCGCCCGGCTGCTGGACGGACGCCAGGTGGTGTTCCGCGATGCGCCGTCCGACGCCCGCATGCTGCACGCCGAGGCGGCCGGCCTGGCGCGCCACGATGCGCTGGTGCGCGTGCCGGGCGAGGGTCCGCCCGCGTTCCTGGCGCTGCTGGCGCGCGATCGGCACGTGCTGGACCCGGCCCAGGGGGTCGGTCCGCTGGCATTCCTCGGCCGCGCCGTCGCCGCCGCGCTCGGGCGGTGAGCCACGTCAGCCCCGCCCATGCCGTCGTTCCCGCGCCGGCGGGGATTCAGGCCAACCGGCATCGGCCTTGGCACGCCTGCGTCCCCGCCTTCGCGGGGGTGACGGCGAAGAACCGATGACCGGCGAGGCATCCCGGATCGCCTTCCTCGCTTGGCTCGGCCAGGAGCGGCGCGCCTCGCCGCTCACGGTCGAAGCCTATGGCGCCGACATCGCCGGCTTCCTGGGCTTCCTGACCCGGCATCTCGGCGCCGAACCCGATCTCGCGGCCCTGGCCGCCCTGCGGCAGGCCGACCTGCGTGCCTGGCTCGCCGCGGGCGCGGCGGACGGTGCCGGCAATGCCACAAGGGCGCGCCGCCTGTCGGCCGTGCGCAGCTTCTTCCGCTTCCTGGCCCGCCGCCACGGCGTGGACAACCCGGCCCTCAAGCTCATCGCGACGCCGCGCAGCAAACCGCCGGTGCCGCGTGCGCTGGCCACCGGGCAGGCGCGCGAGGTGACCGACAGCATCGCCGAGATGTCGGACACCGCGGCGATCCAGGCACGCGACACGGCGCTGTTCACCCTGCTCTACGGCTGTGGCCTGCGCATCGCCGAGGCGCTGGCGCTCGATGTGCGCGACGCGCCGATGCCCGGGGCGGACGCGATGCTGCGGGTGGTCGGCAAGGGCTCCAAGGAGCGCATCGTGCCGGTGCTGGCGGCGGTGCGCGAGGCGGTCGCCGCCTGGCTCGCGCTGCACCCGGATCGCCAGCCCGACAGTCCGCTGTTTCTCGGTGCGCGCGGCAAGCGCCTGGACCCGGCGGTGGCCCAGCGCACGCTGCGCGAATTCCGCCGGCTGAACGGCCTGCCGGAGCACGCCACGCCACACGCGCTGCGGCATTCGTTCGCGACGCACCTGTTGGCCGGCGGGGCGGACCTGCGCTCGATCCAGGACCTGCTGGGCCATGCCAGCCTGTCCACCACCCAGCGCTACACCGCAGTGGACACGGCGCGGCTGATGGAGGTCTGGCGCAAGGCGCACCCGCGGGCATAAGGGAGACAGCGATGCAGGTTTTCGATGTCGGCAAGGAACAGCTGTGGGATCCGGCGAAGCACGTGGAGAAGGTGCTTGGCCGCATCGGCGAAGGCGATGTGACGATCGCCTGCTGGGAGCCGGGACAGACCAGTCCCAACCACCTGCATCCGAATGCCACCGAGATCTATTTCTGCGTCCAGGGCGGCGGCGTGATGCGCACGCCCGACGGCACGGTGGACATCACGCCTGGCGCGTTCGTCGTACATCCGGCCGGCGAGCTGCACGAGTACACCAACGGCCCGGCCCGCACGATCCTGTTCCGCGTGCGCTACGGCGCGGATTTCTCGACGCGCACCAGGGACTGGCCGAGCAACGCGAACTGGCGCCCGCGGCCGGAAGACACCGCGCATTTCGCGGAGGCGCGATGATGGGTATCGCTGCGCTCAAACCCATCCTACGAACAGACCATAATGGTGGACCGCGACCGTGGGACCGTGACTGTGGGACCGTAGGGGTTGAGCGCAGCGATACCATCATCCTAGCGTGCCGACATGCAGCGCCAGTTCGCCGCCTCGGTCATCGCACCGCTGCCCTGGTAGCGCGCCTGCCGCGGATACGGACACAGCGGCATTCTGTGCGGCGCGGCACTGTCGGGCTTCGTCGCCGCAGGGATCGCATCCGGCGCCTTTCCCTGCTCCACCCAGGCCTCCAATGCCGACAGCGTGTCGAACACATCCGGACCCGGGCCGCCGCTGCAATGCTGCATGCCGGGCACCAGGAACAGCCGCACGCTGGCCTGTGCCTTGTCGATGCCGTGCAGTCGCGCTGCGAGATCCTGGTAGAACGCGATCGAACGATACGGCGACAGCGCCGGATCACTGCTGCCATGGTAGATGATCAGCTTGCGGCCCTGGCGGATGAACGCCAGCAGCTTCGCGGAATCCTTGGTTTCGCCATCCCGGAACGTGCGATCGGCCACCGCGACCAGCGCATCGCCCACCATGCCGGTGCGCGGATCGACATCGAGCTTCGCCATCGGCGTGTCCAGCCCCAGCCAGGAGGTCAACGCCTGGCGCGCGAACACCCAGCCGCGCGGCGCCTTGGCCTCGGTCCCCCACGGCGCATCGCTGTGCGCCAGGTCGGGTGCGGTCTCGCCGGTGGTCCAGAAACTGATGCCGCGCGGACCCGAAAGATTGCTGATCGGCATGCCGGGATACAGCAGGTGACCGTGCCGATCGTGCGCACCGCCAATATACGCATGCAGCACGCGTGCCTGATCGACGCTGATGCAGTCGGCAGTCTGGCCGGCATGGCAGATCAGTTCCTCCGCGGATACCGGGCAGCGCGCCGGATCCTGGATCAGTCCGTCCGACGCGCCGTCGAGCATGTCACAGAGCGCGGTCACCGCCTTATCCACCGCGCGGAGCGTATCGGGCGAGAGGTAGGATGCGGCCGACGCGAAGGCTGCCTTCTGTACCACGAAGCGCAGCAGGCCGGCGTGGTAATCCATGTTCGGGTCGCCGGCGATGATGCCGTCGAAATCGCCGGGATAGCGCTCGGCTTCCATCATCGCCATGCGGCCGCCGGTCGAGCATCCGTCGAAATACGCATGCTGTACCGGAGCGCCATAGAACGCCTGCGCCAACTGCTTGCCGGCGACGGTTACATCGTGTGCCGCGCGATGGAAGAAGTCGGTGACCTTCGCCGCGTCGGGCTTGCCGTCAGGCGTGCGCACCCAGGTCGCATCGGTGCCGTTGCCGACATGCCCGGTGTCGGTCACCGCCGTCACGTAGCCCTTGCCGAGTGACGCGGCGCGGTCGACGGCATTCACCGACGGCGACAGGCCACCGGCGTTGCCGCCGACGCCCATGAAGAAGAACCGCTGCCGCCAGGCGTCGGGCAACTGGAGGACAAACCGCGCCGAGCCGTCCGGCGCATTTTCACCCTGGGTGACGACGGTTCCCTTCACATCGCAATAGGCCGGGGCGGTGGCGCTCGCCGCCGCCGGCGCTGCCTGAGCGACCGTCAGGTTCGGCACGTTCAGCGCATTCAGCGCGTTCACCGTGCAGGCGGGTGCGGCAAGGCCCGGTGTCGCGGCGCCGGCGAGCAGCACGGCAGCAAACACTATGCGGATGTGCATCGCAGCGGTCCCTCCCAAGGCTGCAACCATGGTAGCGCCGCTTCCGTTCGGACAGAAAACGCGGCGCACCGGTGCAACCGGCCCCAGGCTGGCGCGTTGGCAATCGTCCGGCGCGTTGCCGACGATCGTGCAGAGCATGGAGGCGCTGCAATCCCTTGTGAGCTGGGATCGCTCCAACCAGCGCTATGACGATGCGCCCGCAGCGGAAGGCGTGATGCGCTACTTCATGGCGAGCTATCCATGCCGTGGCTCGCACGCCGCGAACGGCACGGGCCAGCCGCACGGATAACGCCGCACGACGTGCCGATGCACGCGACTGCCTGTCAGCCTTGACACCCTGCCCTGCCTCCGGCGGGATACTCGCCAGTAGGTCAGGGGAAGCGACGATGAAATTCGGCATTTTCTACGAGCTGCAATTGCCGCGCCCGTGGGGCGTGGACGACGAGAGGCAGCTCTACCAGAACGCGCTCACCCAGGTGGAACTGGCCGACCGGCTCGGCTACGACTACGCCTGGGAGGTCGAGCACCATTTCCTCGAGGAATATTCCCACTCGCCCGCACCCGAAGTCTTCCTCGGCGCCGCCAGCCAGCGCACCAGGAACATCCGGCTTGGCCACGGCATCGTCCAGCTCACCACCAACCCGCCGCAGCGCGTCGCCGAGCGCATCGCCTGTCTCGACCTGGTGTCCAACGGCCGCGTCGAAATGGGCACCGGCGAATCCGCATCGATCACCGAACTCGGCGGCTTCGGTCGCGACATGGAGACCAAGCGCGAGATCTGGGAAGACGCCATCCGCTGCATCATTCCGATGTTCCAGGACAAGGGCGTCGAGCTCGACACCAAGTGGCACAAGATGCCGATGCGCAACGTTCTGCCGAAGCCGGTGCAGAAGCCGCATCCTCCGCTGTGGGTCGCCTGCTCGCAGCTCGAAACGATCGAGATGGCGGGTCGTCGCGGCCTCGGCGCACTCGGCTTCCAGTTCCTCAGCGCGGATGCCGCGCATGCCTGGGTGCACGCATACTACAACGCCTTCGTGAAGCAGCAGGACAAGCTGGCCGACTACCAGACCAATCCGAACATCGCCCTGGTCAGCTACTTCATGTGCGCCGAGACCGACGAGGAAGCCCGCCGGCGCGCGGACGGTGCGACGTTCTTCCAGTTCGCGCTGCGCTTTTACGGTTCCAGCTCGGGACGCAAGCGGCCGGATCCCTACACCGTCAACATGTGGGACGAATACAACAAGTGGAAGCGCGAGAACCCCGAAGCGGCGGCGCGCGCGTTGTCAGGCGGCCTGATCGGTTCGCCGGAAACCATTCGGAGGAAGCTGCGGCGCTTCCGCACGTCGAACATCGACCAGGTGATCCTGCTGAACCAGGCGGGGAAGAACGCGCATCAGCATATCTGCGAAAGCCTGGAGCTGTTCGCGAAAGAGGTGATGCCGGAATTCCATGCCGACGAACCGGCGCACCAGGAATGGAAGCGCCAGGTGCTGGCGCGCGAGATCGAGTTGGAGGAGCTCGACACCACGCCGTACCGCGAACGCTTCGGACCGAACACGGTGCCGGTGCCGGCGCGGCCCGCTGCGGAGTGATGTCACCCTTGTCAATGCGAGGAGCGCTGCGACGCGGCAATCTCCATCCTGTTTCGCGCGCACAAACCTGACGGGGATTGCTTCGTCGCTTCGCTCCTCGCAATGACAGTTCTGATACCAACGCTCGTTGATAGCGTCTCATCGATCCCACTGTCATGGCCGGGCGTGGCCCGCCATGGCAGTCGGCGCAACGGCCGCTCGCGTTGGCCGCGATACTTCGCCGCCAACACTGCGCTCAGGGCGGTCGTCCGGCCGGCCCGGATGGGACGCGGCCTGTAGGATAGCGGCCGGAATGCCCGTCAGCAGACCGGCAACATACCTGCCGACGGGCCGATTCCTGGCGCTGTCGCCGGCTCCGTCACCCGCCGGTCACGGCGAGTATCGTTTCCTTGATCTTTGCCTTGGCAAAATTCCCCATCGTTTCCAGCTCAAGATGCGGGACGTTGGGCAATTCGTCGG
The DNA here is from genome assembly GCA_036265005.1 of Acetobacteraceae bacterium. Classification (GTDB taxonomy): domain Bacteria; phylum Pseudomonadota; class Alphaproteobacteria; order Acetobacterales; family Acetobacteraceae; genus JAMXLO01. Next base: position 13,011 of record DATAPW010000390.1, read on the forward strand.
CCACAACCACGCAGTCGACAATGGCCGGGCCATCCGCCTTCAGCGCCTTGTCGATGGCATCGCGCAACTCGTCCGGCCGTCCAGCCTTGAAACCCTCGCCGCCGCAGGCTCGCGCGAGCGCCACATAATCCGGATTGGGGAAGTCAATGGCCTTCTTCCACGCCGGCACCCCGATCGATTCGGCCTCCAGCGTGATCAGTCCGAGGGCCGAATTGTTGAACACCACTGCTTTCACCGGCAGCTTATGCTGCGCGGCGGTGAGGAATTCGCACATCAGCATGTTGAAACTGCCGTCGCCACAAAGCGCGATGACCTGGCGCGAACGGTCGAGTGCCTGGATGCCGTTGGCCTGGCCAAGCGCGGTGCCGACGGCCCCGTTGTTGAACGAGCCGATGATCCGCTGCTCGCCGCGCTGGCGGATCCAATTGCCCGACCACAGCGTGTTGAGCCCGGTGTCGAGGACGAACACGGCGTCGCGCGCGGCGAGGTCGCTTACGGCGCGCGCCACCGCCTGCGGATGAATCCGATCCTTGCTGCGCGCGGGATCGGACTGCTTGTCGAGCATCTCGTCCCACGCCCTGCGCCCGGCTGAGACACGGTCGAAGAACTCGGTGCTTGTCTTCGCCCTCACCCGATCGAGCAGCGATCTGACCGTCGGGCGCACCGACCCGACGGCGCCGAACTCGGTCGGCGCGCGGCGACCGAGTACGTGCGCCCGCTCGTCGACCTGGATGACGGCGCCCCTGGGCGGCAGGAACACCGAATACGGATAGTCGGTGCCGAGCATCAGAAACAGATCGCAATTCATGACGGCGTGGTAGACCGGCTTTGTTCCGATCATGCCGATGCCGCCCATCCAGTGCGGATCGTCGTACGGCATGATGTCCTTGCCCTTGACGGAATGGATCAACGGCGCCTTGAGCCGATCGGAGAGCGCGCGCAATTCCTCGGCCGCGCCATGACATCCGGCACCGCACATGATCACGATGCTTTCGGCTTCGTCGATGCGGCGGGCGATCTCGGCAATGTCGGCTTCACTGGCCACGATTTCGGATCGCGGCTTGAGCGTGGCGAGGCTCGCAACGCTGCCCTCGGTACTCGCACTGATAACGTCCACCGGCAGCGTCAAATGGGCGACCCCGCGGCCGGCATAGGCAGCGGCAATGGCCTGGTGGATGACGGCCGGCGCCTGCGCAGGCGAGGAAACGGTCTCGGTATAAAGCGAGGCGTCGCGGAACAGCTGGTTGCTATCCGTCGTTTGGAAATACTCGATGCCCTGCAGCTTGCGCGGCATCCCCCCGGAGAGCGCAAGAACCGGCGCGTGGTCGCGGTTCGCTTCATAGAGACCGGCGACGAGATGGGTGGCGCCGGGTCCGGTCGTTCCGCAACAGACGGCAAGCCGGCCGGTGAGTTTCGCCTGGCCCGCGGCGGCCAGCGCCGCCCCTTCCTCGTGGCGAACGCCGATCCACTCGATATTGCTGTGGCGGACGGCATCGGCAAGCGGATTGAGCGAGTCGCCAATGAGGCCGAATATCTGCTTGACGCCAACCTTTTCGAGCACGTCGACCAAAGTCCCGGCCACTGTCTGTGCCATCTGCGCCTCCTGTAAGCTTCTTCGGATCGGCGAGGGAAGCCACGCCGCTGGCGGTATCCTGCGTTGACAATTGGCGATGCCCCCGGGCGTCGGCCCCTGGCGTTCAGGTAGAGAATGACGATCTTCCAGGCTTTTATGATTTTGCCACGGGCTTTCAAAAAATCTCGATGGCAGCGCGCCGATCAGCCCGGTTTCAGCGGTGGGTCATCGAAAGCACCCTAAGCGGTCGCCGGCGCGCTCATTCAGCCTCGCACCGCCCGGTGCAGCGCCGCCTGGGCGAGCAGCCGGGTCGAATCCAGCGTCGGCAGCGGCGAGTTCCCGTCATTCATCAGCAGCGGGATTTCGGTGCAGCCGAGTACGACGGCGTCGCAGCCCGCAGTCTGCATCCGTTGCATCACGCGCTGCAGGTAGCCCACCGCCTCCGGCCGGAAGCTGCCGCAAACCAGTTCATCCATGATGATGCGATTGATCTCGTCGCGTTCGCCGACATCCGGAAGCACGCAGTCAAGGCCGTGCGCGGCCATCCTGTCCGGGTAGACCCCGCTCTCGACCAGCCATCGCGTTCCGATCAGGCCCAGCCTGAGGAAGCCGCGCGCAACCGCCTGCGAGGCGACGACATCGGCGATGTGCAGCCAGCGCAGCGGCGAGCGCGCTTCGATGTACGGCAATGCCTGGTGGATGGTGTTGTCGGGGCAGATCAGGAAATCGGCGCCGATCCGGGCGAGCTTGTTGGCGGAGGCGAGCATCAGCTCGCCCACCCCCTGCCAGTCGCTGCGGTAGATGCACTGCATGTAGTCGGCGAGCGAATGCGTGTGGACGGTTACCTCGGGATGCGCATGCGGCCCGAGCAACTGTGCGCCCGCCACGCAGATCGTGCGATAGCACAGCGCTGCGCCTTCTGCGGAACAGGCAACGATGCCGATATGGTCGGGCATGGCAGGCGCGATCCATCATGTTGCGCGAGTGTCAGGCCGACGCGACAGGCCTCCTGTGGCTGGGATTATTGCCGGGATCGGCCGCGGCTTCCAGTGCCGCAGCCGCAGCTCTGGTTCAGCCACGATGCCCGCGACGCCGGGCGCCGGCCAGGCCGAACAGGCCGACACCGAGGATCGCCAGTGTCGCGGGCTCCGGCGCGTTGGTCAGCGTCGGATTTGGCGGCGAGTCGATCGAGTAGGCGACACCGATTGCGCCACTCGGCGAAGACTCGGTGAACGTCACGCTGAAGTCGGCTGCCGTCGGAACCGAGTACAGGCCGTTGGTGTCACTTGTCAGGTCGCCCAGAAATTCCAGGCCGATATTGCCGTCCACATGCGATGTCACGTGCTCGCTGTCGAAGGTGAAGGTCAGGCCATCGAAGCTGACGGTGAATGGCGTGATCGTGCCATTGACCAGGTTGTAGATCGTATTCGACACGGTGAACGCGTCACCGACCGTCACGACGCCGCCATTGCCCGTCAGAAAGTCGTTGGAGGCTGCGAGATACGGATCCGCGTCGCCGGATATCACATTGATTCCGCCGGCAACGTCGATCTGTGTCGTCGTGGTACCCAGTTCCCAGTTCGGCGGGGACGGCGAGGCGAATGTTGTCGATACAGTGCCGCCGATCAGTGCGCCGGAGAACGAGCCGCTGGGCGACAGCAATGCCGCGTTGGCGCAAGTGGAGATGCCGACTGCCAATCCGACAGCAAGACCGAGGCGGGCGAGTTGTTGCGACGAGGCGAATTTCATGACGGCGTCTCCGCTGCGTACGCCTGGCGGGTGCCAGGCGGCCGGGAGCGTAAGCACGCGTCGTGCCAATATAGAATATCGTGTTATTTCAATATGTTGCATATATAGATGCACAACTATCCCAGAGCCATGTAAAATTCTCCGACAGCAATTCGATACAATATTTAGATTGTTTGAGATATGACAATAACTGTGGTTTATGATAAATAAAAATATTGCTCAGGATCAATCGCGAATTGCTGGCATCAAGCCGGAACGAGAACATTCTCCGGCTGACTGCGTTGATTTGTCATTGCAAGGAGCGCTGCGACGAAACAATCTCCATCGCGTTGTGCGCGCAGACCCCGTCGGGGTTTGCTTCGTCGCTGCGCTCCTCGCAAAAGTCTGCCCGATAACGCTCGGCGGTATGCGCCGTGCAGTGTGCGCTGGATGATGCGATGAACCACTGGTTCGCCCGCGGCGATGTGGGATCCAGCACCCCGGTGCGATGCTTCTCAGTCGTCATTCCCGCGCGGGCGTGAATCCAGGGCCCGCCATGGTCCGACCGGCGATCCAACGTCGCTATAAACCGGCAGCGGCGGCAGCCTGCGTTTGGCGCGGAGACCGTCCGGAGGCTGCAGCGGAGGGCCGCCGGGCGTGCCTGACGGCGATGAGACACGTCCCCCGTCTGTCGAATTTTCCCCTCGTGTTCACTGTATGTTCACACACTCCGCCTATGCTCCCGCGCGCCACTGCGACCGAGGAACCGCTGCCCATGACCGTCCCGCCCGAACTTGCCGTCGTCGTCGATGCCCTCATCGCGACGCTTGCCAGCACCTGGCCGCTCACCGACGGATCGCCGGACAATCGCCTCGCGGCGGCACGGGCCGCCCTGGAGGCCCTGCGGGCCAACGACCTTGCCGAGATCATGGTGGCCTCGCGCATGATCGCCGCGCACCATGCCAGCATGGACAGCTATCGACGATCGCTCCGGCCAGGCCTCTGCGACGCGGATGTGACCCGCCTGCGCGCCAATGCGGTCGCCACCGGGCGCGCGGCGGACGCGGGACAACGGACATTGGACCGGCACCGCGCCCCATTGACGAAGCCGGCGCCGGCGCGGCCGACCCGGCAGCCGCCGGTGCCGCCGCACCAGGACATGTCGCGCATCGAGGCCGAGCTTGCCCGCTTCACGCCGGAGGAGATCGCGGCGGCGGAAATCTCGCTGGACAACGACCCGGCCGACCTCGCCCGCAATGAACTGGCGAAGCGCATCCCGCTCCACCGCCACGAGGACATGACGATGGAGGAACGCCGCATTGCCTATGCGCCGCGCGCCCTCATGACCCCGGCGGAAATTGCCGTCATGGGCGCGCGCATCGCCGAATCAAACCGCCGGCCGCGTGACACCGACGGCAGGTGACCAGGATGGACGGCGATCGCTCATAACGAGCGCTCGCATTGCCGCGTCACCGTCAGGGCCAGGCTTGTCCCGGCCATGACGGTGGGAACGATGAGTCGCGTGCAACCAGGATTGCTACGACTGCGGCAGGCCGGTGAACAGCAGCGCGACCACGCCCGCCACCAGGAAGATCGCCACCGCCATCAGGAATGGCTTCAACTGGTCATGGCCGGCCAGGAATTCCGTGCGGCCGGTTGCGAAGGTTTCGGACGGATGGGTGACGCTCATGCCAGTGTTCCTCGGCGCTGTGGTTGTCAACGCCAACCCTGCACCGGACACGCCGTCGCCAGCCTTGATCCAGGTCAAACGGTCAGCATCGCTGACCGACCGGCCTCACACGGTAAACTGTTCGGCAATAATCCGCTCGGACAGGCCGCGGTCCGGATCGAACAGCACGGTCACGCTGACCGACCGGTCCTCGCTCACCGCCACCGACACGACATCCCTCACCTCGGTGAAATCGGCCACCGCCGCGGTGGGGCGCTTTTCCGACTCCAGCACCTCGAACAGCACCTCGGCGGTACTCGGCAGCAAGGCGCCGCGCCACCGCCGCGGGCGAAATGCCGAGATCGGCGTCAGCGGCAGCAGGTTGGCGGACAGCGGCACGATCGGTCCGTGCGCCGACAGGTTGTAGGCGGTCGAGCCGGCCGGCGTGGAGATCAGGATGCCGTCGCACATCAGTTCCTGCAGCCGGATCCGCCCGTCCACCGTGATGCGGATCTTCGCCGTCTGGCGAAGCTGCCGCAGCAGCGACACCTCGTTCAGGGCCAGCGCTTCCTCGACCGCGCCGCTCTCGGTCACCGCAAGCATCCGCAGCGGATGCAGTTCGGCCTCCTGCGCCCCCGACAGCCGCCCCGGCACGTCTTCTTCGCTGAACGTGTTCATCAGGAAGCCGACCGAGCCGCAGTTCATTCCATACACAGGTATGTCGCGGCCCAGCACACGGTGCAGCGTCTCCAGCATGAATCCGTCGCCGCCCAGCGCCACGACCACCGATGCCTGGTCGAACGGGCAATCGCCGTAGCGAGCCTTAAGCCGGTTGCAGGCATCCGTCGCCAGTGCGGTCGGGCCCGCGACGAAGGCGATCCGGCCGGGCGAATAGTCGCGCTGGCGGACGATCGGGATGCCGGTTTCGGGAGCGTTCAAACGCGCTTCCGGTGTTCCAGCACCGGCATGTCGCGGCGCACCCGCGCGGTCACTGCCTGGTCGATCCGCGCGGTGGTCCAGCCGGTGCCGTCCGATACCTTCGCCACCGTGTGGCCCCAGGGATCGACGACCATGGAATGGCCGTAGGTGAAGCGCGGCTCGCCCTTGCCTTCCAGGTGCTTGCCCCAGGTCGCCGGCGCGGCGAACCAGCATTGCGTCTCGATCGCGCGGGAGCGGATCATCACCTCCCAGTGGTCCTTGCCGGTGGCCAGGGTGAACGCCGAGGGCAGGAAGATGATCTCGGCGCCCTGCTCGCGCAGCGTCCAGAACAGGTCGGGGAAGCGCAGGTCGTAGCAGATCGCGCAGCCGACCTTCACGCCGTCCGCCGCATACGTCACCACCTCGTCGCCGGCGCCGTAGGTGTTGCTTTCGCGGTAGCCGGTGCCGTCGGGCGCCACGATGTCGAACAGGTGCATCTTGCGATAGCGCGCGATCTCGCTGCCGTCGGGGTCGAACACCACGGTGGTGTTGAACAGCTTCTCCGGCCCCTGCTCGATGATCGAGCCGCCATGCACGTGCACCTTGGCGGCGCGCGCGGTCTCGCGCAGGAACTCGTAGGCCGGGCCGCCGGGTTCGTTGGAGCCCTTTGCCGGCAGCAGTTCGGCATTGGCGGTGCGCACGGCGCGGTCGCCGCCAAGACTGTCCCACACTTCAGGCAATGAGACGATGTTGGGACGGTCGGCCTCGACTGCCTCGCCGATCAGGCGCCGCGCCTGGTCGATATTGGCCGATTTGTCGGCACCGGGGTTCATCTGCACGACGCTGACGCGCATCGCCTCGCTCCAGGGATCAATGATCGGCGCAGAAGACCCGAACCGGCAGCGGCGCGCAACGTGCCACTAGCGAGGCCAGTCCAGCCTGGGTTCGGAACGGCCGGCTTGCGGCCGGTCGCGGTCCGGTTCCCGCCGACCGGTGCGCGGGTCCGGCTGGTCGGTGTCCAGTTCGTGCGAGGCCGGCGGAATCGGTGGCCGGGTGATCACCGTTGGTGCCGGACGCTGCGGCCGCTCGGCGGGATTCGGCGCGTAGATCTCATCGTAGTCCGTGGCGTGCACCGACTCCGGCAGCCGCAGGGCGAGGTGGCGGATTTCGCCCTGGATCTCGTCCAGCCTGGCCTCGATCACGTCCAGGCGGCTCTTCACGCCGATCACGCTGAACGGCATGAACAGGAATGCCAGCGCGTACAGCAGCGCCGGTACCAGGAGCACGATCGGCACCCACCAGGGGAGCCAGTCGGGCAGGACGAAGGGCAAGGTCATGCGGTGCAGCCTAGCAGGTCAGGGCTTTGGCCTGAAGCCCATCAAGAGGCTCCGCCTCCCGGATTTCCGCTAAGGGCATAGCCCTTGGAACCCGTTTGTTTGGCGCCGGTGGGTGGATTTCCGCTGCTCGGCGTGGCAAGCCTGCGCCCACGTTCGTTCAGGTACCCACCGCATGCTCCTGCTGATTCCCGGCCCGGTCACCACCCGCCCCGAGGTGCGCGAGGCGCTTCGTTATGACTTCGCGCCCTGGGACAATGACTTTCGCCCGCTGTATGCCGGCATCCGCGAGCGCGTGCTGACGATCGCCGGCGGCATTCCGGGCGAGCACGCCACCCTGCCGCTGCAGGGTTGCGGCCATTTCATCACCGAGGCGGCGGTGCGCACCTTCGTCCCGCCCGGACACAAGCTGCTGATCCCGGCGACCGGGTCTTATGCCGACCGCATGATCCGCCTGGCGCGCGAGGCCGGCCGGGTGCCGGTGCTGCTGCCGGTATCGCCGGTCGCCGCCGTCGATGCTGCCGCGGTCGCCGCTGCGCTGGAGGCTGACCCGGAAATCGGCCATGTCGGCATGGTCTACAGCGAGACCGGCAGCGGCATTGCCCACGACCCCGCAGCGATCGGCGCCGTGGTCCGCCAACTGGGCCGCCGGCTTATCGTCGATGCGGTGTCCGCGTTCGGCGCCCTGCCGCTCGACATGGCGGCACAGCCGGAGATCGACGCGGTGCTGTTCACCTCCAACAAGTGCCTGGAGGGCGTGCCGGGCATGGCGTTCGCAGTGGCGCGCATCGACCGTGCTGAGGCATGCGCCGGCAACGCCGGAAGCTGGTCGCTCGACCTGTCCAGCATCTATGCCCATGCAGTGCGCAGCGGCTGGGGCAGCTTCCGCTTCACCCCGCCGGCACAGGTGCTCAACGCGTTCAGCGTGGCGCTGGACTTGTTCGATGCCGAGGGTGGGCAGCCTGCGCGGCTGGCACGCTACACCGCCAATATGCGGACGCTGTACGATGGTGTGCATGGGCTTGGCCTGGTGCCCTGCCTGCCGCCGGAGGTGCAGGGCCCGATCATCGTCAACGTGCAGGCGCCGCCCGATCCGGCCTGGGACCTGCAGCGCTTCGTCGATGCGCTGAAGGTGCGCGGCGTGCTGATCAGCAATTTCTACAACACCGAGGCGCCGAGTTTCCGCGTGGGCTGCATCGGCGCGATCACACCGGCGGACATGGCGCGCGCCGTGGCCGCGATGGGCGAGGCACTCGGCGAGCTTGGCATCCCACGACGCATGGCGGCCTGATGGCCGGATAACCGAACGGAGGAGACTGAGATGCCCCAAGGCACGCGCGCGCCTTACATCTACCTGGTGCAGATGGACATCCCCGCCGAACACGAGGCTGAGTTCAACCGCATCTACGACACCGAGCATGTGCCCGAGATCCTCAAGGTCCCTGGCGTGCGCGGTTGCTCGCGCTATGTGATCGAGAAGACCAACAAGGCCGGCCTGGCACGCTACCTCGCGCTGTACGAGTTGGACGCGGCCGATGTGATGGACAGCCCGGCCTGGCTGCACGCCTCCGAACTCGGCGACTGGGCGCCGAAGATCCGACCCCATACCACCAACCGCTCGCACACCGTGATGCGCAAGATCAGCTGAGGAATCCTGGACCATGAAGTCAGACCTGGAGATCGCCCGCGAAACCAAGCTCCGTCGCATCACGGAGATCGCCGCGAAGCTGGACATTCCCGCCGATGCGCTGGAGCCGTACGGCCATTACAAGGCCAAGGTCGGCGCCGGGTTCGTCAAGTCGCAGGAGAAGAAGCCCGACGGCGCGCTGGTGCTGGTCACCGGCATCAGTCCCACCCCCGCGGGCGAGGGCAAGACAACCACCACCGTCGGCCTCGGCGATGCGCTGAACCGCATCGGCTCGCGCGCGGTGATCTGCCTGCGCGAACCGTCGCTGGGTCCGAGCTTCGGCATGAAGGGCGGCGCGGCCGGCGGCGGCTATTCGCAGGTGGTACCGATGGACCAGATCAACCTGCACTTCACCGGCGATTTCCACGCGATCACCAGCGCCAACAACCTGCTGGCGGCGATGATCGACAACCACATCTACTGGGGCAATTCGCTGGGCATCGATGCGCGTCGCGTGTCGTGGCGGCGCTGCCTGGACATGAACGACCGCGCACTGCGGTCGATCACCAACAGCCTGGGCGGCGTGGCCAACGGCTTCCCGCGTGAGGACGGCTTCGACATCACCGTGGCATCGGAAGTCATGGCGGTGTTCTGCCTGTCGAAGGACCTCGACGATCTGCAGGAGCGCCTGGGGCGCATGATCGTGGCGCAGACGCGCGACGGCAAGGCGGTGACGGCGAAGGACCTGAAGGCGGACGGCGCCATGGCGGTGCTGCTGAAAGACGCGCTGCAGCCGAACCTTGTGCAGACACTGGAAGGCTCGCCGGCGTTCGTGCATGGCGGCCCGTTCGCCAACATCGCGCATGGCTGCAACTCGGTGATGGCGACGCGGCTGGGGTTGAAGCTGGCCGATGTGGTGGTGACCGAGGCCGGCTTCGGCGCCGATCTGGGGGCGGAGAAGTTCATCGACATCAAGTGCCGGTCGGCCGGATTGAAGCCGTCCTGCGCGGTGGTGGTGGCGACGGTGCGGGCGCTGAAGATGCATGGCGGCGTGGCACGCAACGCGTTGGGCACCGAGGACGTGGCGGCGGTGCAGCGCGGCGTCGCCAATCTGGCGCGGCACGTGGAGAACCTGGGGAAATTCGGGCTGCCGGTGGTGGTTGGGGTGAACCACTTCACCTCGGACACCGACGCCGAGTTTGCGGTGATCCGCGACGCGATGGCGAAGCTGGGCACCGAGGCGATCCGCTGCACGCATTGGGGCGACGGCAGCGCCGGCGCCGAAGCGCTGGCGCGCGCGGTACAGCAGAAGATTTTGGTGGGCGACGCCAAGCCGGCACCGCTGTATCCCGATGGCATGAAGCTGGCCGACAAGATCCGCACAATCGCGCAGAAGATCTACCACGCGGCGGACATCGCGGTGCCGGACGCAGTGGCGCGGCGGCTGGAGGGCTTCGAGAAGGCCGGCTTCGGGCATGTGCCGGTGTGCATCGCCAAGACCCAGTACAGCTTCACCAGCGATCCCACGGTGATGGGCGCTCCGGAAGGCCACACCATCCCGGTGCGCGAGGTGCGGCTGTCGGCCGGCGCCGGGTTCGTGGTGGCGATCTGCGGCGACATCATGACCATGCCCGGCCTGCCGCGGGTGCCGTCGGCCGAGGCCATCCATCTGCGGGAGGATGGCGAGATCGAGGGGCTGTTCTGAGACGCTGGGCAGCACCCCCGCCCCAACCCTTCGCCGCCGCGCAGGAGAGGAGGACGGGACACTTCCTCTCCCCCCAGCGGGGGAGGGTTGAGAAGAGGGCGTGGCCATTCTCCTTGCTTCACCGACACGCCATCGCTAACTGATCCGCCGCGCGTAGGGAGCAGTCACATGGGCTACAGGGTCGCTGTCGTCGGAGCCACCGGAGCGGTCGGGCGCGAGATGCTGAAGACGCTCGCCGAGAGGCAGTTCCCGGTGGACGAGGTGGCGGCGGTCGCCTCGGGCCGGTCCGCCGGCACCGAGGTGTCGTTCGGCGAGAAGGCCGTGCTCAAGGTCCGCGGCCTCGATAGTTTCGACTTCCGCGGCTGGGACATCGGGCTGTTCTCGCCGGGCGCGTCGGTCTCCGCGATCCATGCGCCGCGCGCCGCTGCGGCAGGCTGCGTGGTGATCGACAACACCAGCCAGTTTCGCATGGACCCCGACATCCCGCTGGTGGTGCCCGAGGTGAACCCGCAGGCCCTGCGCAACTTCGGCAAGCGCAACATCATCGCCAACCCGAACTGCTCGACCATCCAGATGGTGGTGGCGCTGAAGCCGCTGCACGACGAGTTCCGCATAAGGCGCGTGGTGGTGGCGACCTATCAGTCGGTGTCCGGCGCCGGCAAGGAAGGCATGGACGAGTTGTTCACCCACACCAAGTCGTCGTTCGTGTTCGAGTCCTCGGCACCGCAGCAGTTCACCAAGGAGATCGCCTTCAACTGCATCCCGCACATCGACAAGTTCCTCGACGATGGCTCGACCAAGGAGGAATGGAAGATGGTGGTCGAGACGCAGAAGATCCTCGATCCGAAGATCGCGGTGCACGCCACGTGCGTGCGCGTGCCGGTGTTCATCGGCCACGGCGAGGCGGTGAATGTCGAATTCGAACTGCCGGTGACCGCAGGCGAGGCGCGCGCTGCACTGCGCGAGGCGCCCGGCGTCGAGGTGGTGGATGTGCGCGAGGATGGCGGCTACGTCACGCCGGCAGAGTGTGCCGGCGAGGACGCGGTGTATGTCAGCCGCATCCGCAAGGACCCGACGGTGGAGCACGGCCTGTCGTTCTGGTGCGTGTCGGACAACCTGCGCAAGGGCGCCGCGCTGAACGCGGTGCAGATCGCCGAGACGCTGGTGGCGCAGGGCCTGCTGGCGAAACAGGCGGCCTGAAGCAGGCGGCCTAAGGCAGAATCAGGGGGACTGATAACGCGAACAACGCGTGCGAAACCCATCGTCGGCACGACGCTGCTCCGGTCAGGCCGGCGACCGCACCGTCATCCAGCGACGAAGCGGCAATCCGGGCCATAGTTGACCTGTGGCCTGCCTGGACGTGCTGGGCGGGTTCAACGCTGCGCCCGAGGGTGCCCGCCGCGTTACGGGCAAGCGCCGGGACGCGGCCGCCCTGCGTTGACCCTCCCCACCGGTCAGCGTAAGCAAATGCAACGGCTTCCGGCCAGTCGGCCCGCCGTCAGGATGGAGCGATCCGTTGAGAGACGTACGCGACGCGCTGATGGTGGCGCGCAATACCGACGGCAAACTGATCCGCCGTCCGCTTTCCCCTCACCTTCAGGTCTATCGCTGGCCGGTCAGCATGGCCATCTCGATCCTGCACCGCGTCACTGGCGTGGGCCTGGGCCTGGGCACCCTGCTGCTCACCTGGTGGCTGGTCGCCGCCGCGGTGTCGGACGATGCGTTTGCCCGGGTGCAGTGGTTCCTCGCCACCCCGATCGGCATGCTGCTGCTGTTCGGCTGGACCCTGGCGCTGTTCTTCCATTTCTTCGCCGGCATCCGCCATCTGGTGTGGGACGCCGGCTATGGCTTCGAGCAACCCTGGTATGACCGCACCGCCTGGGCGGTGGTGATCGCGACCGTGGCCGCGACACTGCTGCTCTGGATCGTCGGCTTCGCGGTGTGGTGAGGACCGGCATGGCCAACGCTCCCAGAACGCCCCATGTCGACATCCTGCGCTCGCCTTTGGGCCGTGCGCGTGGCCTGGGCTCGGCCCGTGCGGGCGCGGCGCATTGGTGGACGCAGCGCATCACCTCGCTCGCGCTGGTGCCACTCACCCTGTGGTTCCTCTGCGCCATGATCCGCATGCTCGGCGCAACGCGCGACGACATCGTTTACTGGATGGCTGGTCCGCTGCCGATCGTGTTGATGATCGCGCTGGTGATCGCCACCTTCCACCATCTGCAGGCCGGTCTGCAGGTGGTGATCGAGGATTACGTCACCAACGACGCGCTGAGGATCGGGTCGATCCTGCTGTTGAAGGGCCTCTCTTTGCTGCTGGCCCTGGCCTGCATCATCTCGGTGCTCCGGCTGGGCCTGTAGCCGAACACGGACTGGAAAGGGCTCCATGAACGCGATAACGCTGCCGTCATCACGCGCCTACAACATCATCGACCACACCTACGACGTGGTCGTGGTGGGCGCCGGCGGGTCCGGGCTGCGCGCCACCTTCGGCATGGGCGCGGCCGGATTGAAGACGGCCTGCATCACCAAGGTGTTCCCGACGCGCAGCCACACCGTGGCGGCACAGGGCGGTGTCGCGGCGTCACTCGGCAACATGGATGCAGACGACTGGCGCTGGCACATGTACGACACCGTGAAGGGGTCGGACTGGCTGGGCGACCAGGACGCCATCGAATACATGTGCCGGGAGGCGGTGCAGGCGGTCTACGAGCTGGAGCACTTCGGCGTGCCGTTCAGCCGCACCGAGGAAGGCAAGATCTACCAGCGCCCGTTCGGCGGCCACATGACGGATTACGGCAAGACGCCGGCGCGCCGCGCCTGCGCCGCAGCCGACCGTACCGGCCATGCCATCCTGCACACGTTGTACCAGCAGAGCCTGAAGCACGACGTCGAGTTCTTCGTCGAATACTTCGCGCTCGACCTGATCATGGACGATGAGGGCGTCTGCCGCGGCGTCACGGCGTGGTGCCTGGAGGATGGCAGCATCCACCGGTTTCGCGCGCAACTTGTCGTGCTGGCGACCGGCGGCTATGGCCGCGCCTACCTGTCCTGCACCTCAGCGCATATCTGCACCGGCGACGGCAACGGCATGGTGCTGCGCGCCGGCCTGCCCTGCCAGGACATGGAATTCGTGCAGTTCCATCCCACCGGCATCTTCCCCGCCGGCTGCCTGATCACCGAAGGCGCGCGCGGCGAAGGCGGCTACCTGACCAACTCGGAAGGCGAGCGCTTCATGGAGCGCTATGCGCCGACCGCCAAGGACCTGGCATCGCGCGACGTGGTGTCGCGCTCGATGACTATCGAGATCAACGAGGGCCGCGGCTGTGGACCGAACAAGGACCACATCATGCTCCATCTCGAGCATCTCGGCGCCGACCTGCTGCATGAGCGGCTGCCCGGCATTTCCGAGACGTCGCGCATCTTTGCCGGCGTGGACGTGACCAAGGAGCCGATCCCGGTGCTGCCGACGGTGCACTACAACATGGGCGGCGTGCCGACCAACCACCACGGCGAGGTACTGCGGCCAACCCGGGACAATCCCGACGCGGTGGCGCCCGGGGTGATGGCGGTCGGCGAAGGCGCCTGCGTGTCGGTGCATGGGGCCAACCGGCTGGGCTGCAACTCGCTGCTGGACATCGTGGTGTTCGGCCGCGCCGCCGCGCTGCGGGCAGCCGAGCTGATCAAGCCCGACGCCAGCCAGCCGCCGCTGCCGGCACGGTCGGGAGAGTACTCGCTGGATCGCTTCGATCGCGTGCGTCATGCCAAGGGCGGCACGCGCGTGGCCGATCTGCGCGCCGACATGCAGCGCACCATGCAGACCCACGCCGCGGTGTTCCGCAACAGCACGACCCTGACCGAGGGCGTGGCGGAGATCCAGCGCGTATGGCGCGGCCTGTCCGACATGTCGGTATCCGACCGCAGCCTGATCTGGAACTCCGACCTGATGGAGGCGCTGGAGCTGCAGAACCTGATGGGCAACGCGATGACCACGATGGTCGGCGCGGAGGCCCGCAAGGAAAGCCGCGGCGCGCACGCGCACGACGACTACCCGGAGCGCGACGACGTGAACTGGATGAAGCACACTCTGGCCTGGTGCGACGACGACGGCAGGGTGCAGTTGGATTATCGGCCGGTGAAGCTGCAGACGCTGACCAACGAAGTGTCGTCGTTCCCGCCCAAGGCGCGGGTGTACTGAGGATGCCAGGTGGCGGGTAGAGCGAAGCGAAACCCACCAACTTTGCTCTAACGGAAGAACCGAACGCATGGTCGCATTCAACCTTCCCGCCAACAGCCGCGTCCGGCATGGCAAGACCTTCAAGGCGCCCGCTGGCGCGAAGCATGTCCGGGAATTCCGCATCTATCGCTGGAACCCGGACGATGGACAGAACCCCAGCACCGATACCTATGAGGTCGATCTCGATGCGTGCGGCCCGATGGTCCTGGACGCGCTGATCAAGATCAAGAACGAGATCGATCCGACGCTGACGTTCCGCCGCTCCTGCCGCGAGGGCATCTGCGGCTCCTGCGCGATGAACATCGACGGCGGCAACACGCTCGCCTGCCTGAAGCCGATCGACGAGGTGAAGGGCGCGGTGCGGATCAGCCCGCTGCCGCACATGCCAGTGGTGAAGGACCTGGTGCCCGACCTGTCGCAGATCTACGCGCAGTTGCAGAGCATTCAGCCGTGGCTGCAGGCCGACAGCCCCGCGCCGCCGGATGGCGAGCGCCTGCAAAGCCGCGAGGAGCGCGCCAGGCTGGACGGGCTGTGGGAGTGCATCCTGTGCTTCTGCTGCTCCACCGCGTGCCCCAGCTACTGGTGGAACGGCGACCGCTATTTGGGCCCCGCGGTGCTGCTGCAGGCGTATCGCTGGATCGCCGACTCACGCGACGAGCACACCGGCGAGCGGCTGGATGCGCTGGAGGATCCGTTCAAGCTGTATCGCTGCCACACCATCATGAACTGCACCGACACGTGCCCCAAGGGGCTGAACCCGGCGAAGGCGATCGGCGCGATCAAGCAGTTGATCGTCGAGCGGCAGGTCTGATTCCGAGACGACCCGGCGCGAGCGCGTCGCTCGGGCCGGCTCGGAATCTTGGTCGCGGGTGTTGGTCTGGGTGTGGGTCTGGGCTGGAAATCCTCAGGTCCGCGGCGGCGGCGCGGTCACCACCGGATGCGGCGGATAGCCGATCGTCCACAGCCTGTCGCGGTGCGGCGCGACCGGCGCCGGTGCAACCGGCTGCGGCTCCGGCACCGTCTGAGTCACGCCGATCGGTCCACCGGGCGAGGGAAGCGCCCCGCAGGCGTCACCGGTCTGCGTCACCTTCACCTGCGGCTGGCCGCCGGCGGCAGGATAGCCATAGGTGATCGTCCGGCTGCACGTGCCGTTGCCCGACGACATCGACGTCATGACAATCCCTGACCCGGGCGCCACCTGCGGCATGCCCTGCATCACCGAGCGGATCATCTGCTGCGGGTCAGGCATCGGCATCGCCATCATCGAATCCATGTCGGCCATCATGCTCCGAATCATCGACTGCTGCTCGGCGATCATGTGCGCCACCGGGAAGTCGGCCGGGGCGGCCAGGGTCTGGTGCGGCATCACCGAAGCGCCGGGACCCGGCAGCACCACCACCATCGCCCCCGGCGGAAGGTAGATGTACCGCCCGCCGTCGGGCTGCGCCGCGCCGGCCGCGCCGGCCATCAATGGCAGCGCCAGGCAGGCGCCAAGCAGTGCACCACGACCCATCGTCATCGCATTCCTCCTGGATCAGTCAGAGCCCTGGATTGGTCAGGGCCGGCGGCGATGCTTGACCGGGGCGCCTTGCAGGGCCTCTGCCACCGCGTGAAGCTTTCGTAAGGTGCCTAGGCCGCCTGGGTCAGCCGCTTCATGAAGGCCGACAGCCGGTGCCGGCGCAACTCGCTGCGCGCCTTCGCGTCCGAGGTCATGTAATTGAGCTGCACGCTGTAGCGCTGGCCGTCGAACCGCTTGTGGCCGTGCCAGGCGGTCGGGCCATTGGGGAACGCCAGCAGCGTGCCGTTCACCGGCGGCACCTCGACCGCGTAATTCTCCAGGTCGTGCGGGCCCCGCAGCAGGCGCAGGCAGCCGTCGTGCCGGGCCCAGGCCTCGGTGGCCGGGTTCAGGTACAGCAGCACGGTCACCAGCTTGGCGGTTGAGTCGCAGTGGATGGAGCCGTCCCGCTCGTTGGTCCAGCCGCGCAGGGTCACCATGGTCGGTGCATCGCCGAGGTCCAGCCCGAACAGCCCGGCGATCGCCTGCCGCAGCACGTGCCCCTGCAGTTCCTGCATCAGCGCCCTGGCATTGGCGCCGAGACTGAGCGCGTCCAGCGGGAACGAGCCGCGCTTGCCGAGTGGCGGCAAGTCGGCGACCACGGCGCGCAGGCTGTCGGGCGGCACGAAGTCCGGCACCACGACATGGGGAAACGGGTCGATGGCCACCCTGGTGGCGCGCAGCGCGGCATAGTCGAGCTCGATCATCCGGCACTCCTGGCTGCCGTCCTGCGCTTCAGGGCAGGCAGAACGGCTGGGCGGCTCCCTTAGCATGGAACCGGCTGCGTTGAACCCCGGCGGCGGACGCGCTATCTGCCCGGCCGAGATGGACAACCCCGGCGCCGACCTCCCTGCGCAGCGCGGGCCGCTGCCAGCCTTCCGGGCGATGGTGGCGGCCGGCGAACTGGCGCCCGACTCATCCCAGGAACTCGTCGCCGACCGGCTGCAACGGCTGTGGACCAGGCTGCGCGGCTACGACCCGCCGCCGAAGGCCGCCAACGGCATCACCCTGTTCTCCCGCCTGCTCCGCCGCAACGAACCCGAGGCGGATCCGCCGGACGGCCTCTACATCGTCGGCGAGGTCGGCCGCGGCAAGTCCATGCTGATGGACCTGTTCTTCGACACCGCCGATGTGCGGCGCAAGCAGCGCATCCACTTCCATCGCTTCATGCAGAATGTCCATGCCCGGTTCCACGCCTTCAGGCTGGCCAATCCGGACATCGACGATCCGATCCCGCCGCTCGCCGACCGGATCGCGACCGAGGCCGCGCTGCTGTGCTTCGACGAGTTCCAGGTCAACGACATCGCCGATGCGATGATCCTCGGCCGGCTGTTCCAGGCGCTGTTCGAGCGCGGCGTGGTGGTGGTGGCGACGTCCAATGTCGCGCCGGACGATCTGTTCAAGGGCCAGCCCGGGAGCGATGCGTTCCTGCCGTTCATCGCGCTGATCAAGCGCAGGCTCGACGTGGTGATGATGGATTCCGGCCGGGATTTCCGCCGCCAGCGGCTGCGCGGCATGCGCACCTGGCTGGTGCCGGCCGATGCGCGCGCCGACCGCGAACTGGATCGCGCATTCGCCGAGTTGACCGGCGGAGCCGTCGGCAAGCCGGAAACTCTCGAGGTGATGGGCCGCAGCCTGACCATCCCGCTGGCGGCTGCCGGCGTCGCGCGCTGCGACTTCGACCTGCTGTGCGGCACCGCACTCGGCGCCGGCGATTACCTCGCGCTGGCGACCCGCTACCACACGCTGATCCTCGACGGCATCCCGCGCCTGTCGCCCGACAATTATGACAAGGCGCGCCGCTTCATCGTGCTGATCGACACGCTGTACGATCATCGGGTGAAGCTGCTGGCGTCGGCGGAAGCCATGCCGGACCAGCTCTACCAGCGCGGCGAGAACGCCAGGATGTTCGAGCGCACCGCCTCACGGCTGGACGAGATGCAGAGCCAGGACTGGCTGGAACTGGCGCACCTGGGATAATCCGCGGCGCCGCCGTCTCCGGCGTGCCTCACGCCCCGCCGGAGATCATCGCCGGCTGCCTGGGGAACTGCGTCAGTATGGCATCCGTCGCTGCCAGGTTATTGCCCAGCACGTGTCGCGGCACCTTGGCGATCCATTCGGAGATCGAGCTGTGCTGGTAAACGCCGTTGTCCAGCGACGAGACGATTTCGCACGGTTCGTTGCCCAGCGCCTCGAGCGAGTGGCCCCAGCCCTGCGGGAAATAGCCGCAGTCGCCGGCGGCCAGTTCGGCGACCGCCATGCGCTTGTCGGCGCCGAACAGCGTCGCGCGCGCACGACCCCTGGCAACGTAGAACCACTCGTTGGCGTTGGGATGCCAGTGCAGTTCCTGCATCGCGCCGGGCTTCAACTGCGTGATCAGGCCGCTCATGTTGGCTGACATCGGGAACTCGCGCGCCGAAGCGAGATGCAGCGTACCGCCGGGATAGCTGCGCCAGGGCTTCGCCGCCATCAGGCGATAGCGGTGGCTCTGCTCGGCCGGCAGGTCGCGCGCGGCACGCGCCGCTTCGCCGTCGAGCGGGATGATCTCGCCCTGGTTGATATACGTCTCGCCCTGCGGGAAGCCGGCAAAGCTCGCCACCGGAACAGCGAAGTTGCGCGCCAACGTCGCCGCATCGAACCGGCTCAGCCAGTCGCTGATCCCGAACGTGCCGCGCTCGGAGAACAGGCCGTCGTCGAAGGTGAGGAGCGCGTGGCACGGCGCGTCGCCGAGTGTCGAGATGGCGTGCGCGTGGCCCTTCGGGAAGAACCACAGATCGCCCGACGCGCAGTTCGCGACATCCGGCACGCCGTCCGGATCCAGCACGACGATCTGGCACTGGCCGGCCAGGATATAGGCCCACTCGCCGGCCGTGGAATGCCAGTGCATCTCACGCGAGCCGCCGGCATTCATGAACAGGTGCGCGCCGGCGATATTGCCGGCGAGCGGCAGGTGACGCGCCGTGACCTCGCGCGCCCAGCCGCCGGAGGTCGCCTTCACCGGGTTATGGTCGAGCGAGAAGGTGAAGCTCACCGGATCGCCGGATTTGCGCGGCACGGTGGTCATGAACTCGCCGGCGGCTGCCACGTCATAGCCGGCGGCATGAGCGTCACCGACGGGCGCCGCGGTCGTGCGACCTGCGGCAAGTGAGGCGGCGCCCAGCGCCATTCCACCAAGGAAACGACGACGGGCTGTGGCAGACTGCTGCTGCGTCATGGCGGCCTTTCCCAGAACTGGAACATTGCGGATACGGAGTCGTCACGAACTGTAACTGGCATTGGCACGGGGGCGATGTGGAGGTGACCACACCGTCGGCCATGTTGACGCAGAATTGATCGGATTGCCGAATAACGTTGCCCACCGCGCCCAGGCGGCCGGTGCACGCCACAGGATTCGGCAATCCGATCCGGATACCATTCCCGCCGGGAGGACCTTCGATGACCGAAGCCTGCATTCCGTACGGCGCCTACTGGTGCACGCCGTTCGCCCGCTGGCAGGGTGCGCTCGCGCATCTGCACGCAGTCGAGTTCGCGGCATGGGTGACCAGACGCGCGCTCGCCGACCGCCACATCGATCCGGCATCGATCGACCACGGGGTGCTGGGCACCACCATCCCGCAGGCGCATGCGTTCTACGGGATGCCGTGGCTGGCCGGCATGCTCGGCGCGCCCGACCTCACCGGCCCCACCATCGCGCAGGCCTGTGCCACCTCGGCGCGCTGCCTGGCGGAGGCGGAGGC
The DNA here is from genome assembly GCA_036265005.1 of Acetobacteraceae bacterium. Lineage (GTDB taxonomy): Bacteria > Pseudomonadota > Alphaproteobacteria > Acetobacterales > Acetobacteraceae > JAMXLO01. The sequence continues at coordinate 33,094 of DATAPW010000390.1, forward strand.
CGAGGTGAAACTGGGACGCGCCGGCAGCGTGCTGGTGGTCACGACGGATCGCACGTCGAACGGGCCGCATCTGTATTACCCAGATCCCGGCGGCCAGGGCGGCACCGGCGTGCACGAGGACTGGGTGCTCGACAATTTCTCCCGCGACCCGCACGCCAACGCATCGATGATCCAGTGCGGCGAGAACGTCGCGAAGCAGTTCGGCATCGGCACGCTGGAGCAGCACGACTGGGTGCTGCGGACCTACGCCAAATACGAGGACGCGCGCGCCGACCAGTCGGCGTTCCTGCGCCGCTTCATGACCTTGCCGTTCGAAGTGCCCGACCGGCGCTATAGCGGCACCGCCGCGACGCTGCACGGCGACGAAGGCATCCACGACACGACCGCGGAAAAACTGGCGAAGCTGCGGCCGGTGCTGGAAGGCGGCAGCATCACCTACGGCGGCCAGACCCATCCGGCGGATGGGGGCGCCGGCATGGTGGTGACCGATGCGGCGCGGGCGCGGGAGATGTCAGCCGATGCCGGGATCGAGGTGCGCATCCTGGCGGTCGGCCAGGCGCGGGTGGCGCCGGCGATGATGCCGACGGCGCCGGTTCCGGCCGCGCGCGCGGCCATGCGGCAGGCCGGCGTGGATGTCGCCGACCTGGCCGCGGTGAAGACGCATAATCCGTTCATCGTCAACGACATCGTGCTGGCGCGCGAGATGGGCGTCGATCCGGCGACGTTGAACAACTACGGCAGTTCGCTGGTGTGGGGTCATCCGCAGGGACCGACCGGGCTGCGCGCGGTGATCGAACTGATCGAGGAACTGGCGCTGCGCGGCGGTGGCATCGGTCTGTTCACCGGCTGCGCCGCAGGTGACACCGGCATGGCGGTGGTGCTGCGCGTCTCCGACGCATGACGCCCAGCGTCGTCCACATGCTGGCCGACGCCGCGGCGCGAGCGCCGGACGCCGAGGCGCTGGTGTGCGGGCCGGATCGGCTGACCTATCGCGCGTTCGCACGGTGCGTCGCCGGATTTGCGCGCGACCTGGAGACGCAAGGCGTGCGCGGCGGGCGTGTCGCGCTGCTGATGGAGAATTCCATCGACATTGTCATCGCGATGTTTGCGGCGCAGGCGGCCGGCGCGCAGGTGCTGCCGCTGAACCCGGCCTACACCCCGTCGGAACTCGATCCGATCCTGCGCGATGCGGAGCCGGCGGTGGTGCTGCGCGGCATGCAAGGGCTGACGCGGTGGCGCGACGCTGCGGCGTGCATGCTGTCGGACGACCTGCTGCCGGATGCCGATACGCTGGCGGCGCTGCAATACACCGGCGGCACCACCGGGCGCGCGAAGGGCGTGGACCTGACGCATCGCGCCACCGCAGTGAACATCTTGCAGCGCGAAGCGGTGCTGCCGACGAGTGATACCGACCGCATCCTGTCGGTGGCGCCGCTGTACCACGTCTACGCCATCACCATGGGCCTGCACCTGGCGGTCCAGGCACGCGGCACGCTGGTGATCATGCCGCGCTACGATCCGGCGGAACTGCTGCGCCTGCTGCGCGATGAGCGGATTTCGGTGTTCGCCGGCAATCCGCGGCTGTTCGCGGAGTTGCTGTCGCAGCCTGGACTTTCCGACATTGGCGGATCGCTGCGGCTGTGCGTCTCGGGTTCGGCGCCGCTGCCGGCCGAGGTGCTGCAACGCTGGGAGACGGCGACCGGCGTGCCGATCTGCGAGGGCTACGGACAGACCGAGGCGGGACCGGTGCTGAGCTACAATTCGCCGCACGCCGAACGCAAGCCCGGGTCGGTGGGGCGGGCGCTTCCCGACACCGAGTTGCAGATCGTCGACCTGGAGACGGGGGTGCGCGTATTGCCGGTTGGCGAGGCCGGGGAAATCCGGGCGCGCGGTCCGCAGGTCATGCGTGGCTATCGCAACCGCCCGGAGGAGACCGCCGCGGCATTGCGCGACGGCTGGCTCTACACCGGCGACATCGGCGAACTGGACACCGACGGCGTGCTGTTCATCCGCGGGCGGCGCAAGGAGATGGTGATCGTCTCGGGGTTCAACGTGTACCCGCGCGAGGTCGAGGACGTGCTGCACGCGCATCCCGATGTGCACGAGGCCGCAGTGGTCGGCCGCCCCGATGCGCGACGCGGCGAGGCGCTGGTGGCGTTCGTTGTCACGCGCGGGGAAGCGGTGGATGTCGCGGCGGTCGGTGTGCATCTGGCCGAACGGCTGACGCGATACAAGCTGCCGTCCGAGATCCGCGTGCTGGAAGCATTGCCGCGCACTGCCGTGGGGAAGATCGACAAACAGCGACTGCAGGAGATGGCGCGACAGGCGACGGACGGCGTCACAGCAGCGCGAAATACTCCCGCTGCTCCCAGTCCGTCACATCGGTCAGGAAGCGACCGATCTCGAACTCCTTCAGTTTGATGAAGTAGTCCACGAACGCATCGCCGAACGCGGCGCGGAAGCAGGCATTGTCGCGCAGCGCAGCGATCGCCTCGATCAGCGATCGCGGCAGCATCGCCGCATCCGCGCTGTATGGTGCATCGGCTGACGGCCCGGGATCGCAATCGGTCGCCACGCCATCGAGACCCGCGGCGATCTGCGAGGCCATGTAGAGATACGGGTTGGCGCCAGGCTCGCCCACACGATTCTCCAGGTGCGTTGCAGGGTTTCCCACCACGCGCACCATCGCCGCACGATTGTCGTAGGCCCATACGATGTGGTCCGGCGCCATGGAACGTGCCCGATAGCGTTTGTAGCCGTTGATCGTCGGCGTGCTGAACGCCGCAGCAGCTATCGCATGACGCAGCAAGCCGCCCATCCACGCCTGAGCCAACGGCGACAGCCCGTCCGGGCGCACGAACAGATTGCGCCCCGCGGTGTCCTCGATCGAATGATGCAGGTGCCAGCCCGATGACGCCGCATGCGGCAATTGCGGACGGCACATGAAGCTGGCGAGATAACCGGCACGCGCGCACACCTGCTTCGTCGCGCTGCGGAACAACAGCATCAGGTCGGCGGGTTGCATTCCGGTCGTGGCGCCGAACGTGACCTCCAACTGGTTCGGCCCGAACTCGACCTCCATCGAGCGAAGCGGCAAGCCGAGTCCCTGCAGGTTGGCACGCAGGATCTCCAGCAACGGGTCCACCGCGTCGTAGCGCAATTCGGTGAGGTACTGGTAGCCGTGGTTCAGCGGAACAACTTGCGGCGGCGGCCCCGGCATGGCGATCGCATCCGCATCGGCAATGCCATCCGCCAGCTTGAGCAGGTGGAACTCGACCTCCACCCCCGCACGCCAGACGAAGCCCCGCTCGGCCAACCGATCCAGCATGCGCCGCATCACCGCGCGGCTGGAATACGGATGCGGCGTACCGTCGGTGCGATACAGGTCGCACAGGATCCAACCGCTATGCGGCGCCCAGGGCAGCACGCGGAATGTGGCGGGATCGGCAACCATGACCATGTCGCCGGCGCCATCGCCGCCGCGTCGGAAGATCGGGAATGCGGTGCGCCCTGACAGATCCTTCAGCACCATTGTCGCCGTGCAGGTCACCCCACTCCGCAACGCGTCGGCCGCCTCAGCAGCGATCAGCGTCTTGCCGTGCACGACGCCATGCGCGTCGGCAAAAGCGAAGCGCACGACACCGAGTTTTTCGATCTGCGCCACGACGTCCGCCGCGGCGTGCTGCTGGTCCTGCGTCCACAGCCCGTGCCGCGCGACGAAATCCGTCACGCCGTTGCCATTGTCTCGGCCAGCCAGGGCGTGGCACGCCGGCGTTCCGCTTCCAGTGCCTGCCAGTAGCGATCCAGCCCCTCGACCGGCCCGACCGCGTCAATCGTCGCCGGACCGCCCACCATATCCGCTCCGCGGGTCAGCGGCGGGTCGCGGCCCTCGGCCACATCGTCGATCGCACGCAAGATCATGCGGCGCGCGGCGGTGATGATCCGGTCCGAATAGCCGAGATGTTCCCTGGTGCGGTCCTGGATCGCACCCATGCTCTCCACCGCCCACTGGTCGTGCACGTTGATGTCCATGCCCATGCCGGTGAACGTCGTGCTGCGCTGCTCCTCCGGGTCGTACCCCCAGTCGTTGGAGCTGCCTGCATGCGGCACGTAATCCGGCAGCGAATGCGTTGCCAGCCGCTGCGCCCGCATCGTCGCCTTGTCCACCGGGGCGGCGAAGCTGGTGAAGATGGCATACCAGTAGCAATGCGTGTCGTCGACCGGCACGTGCCATTGGGTAATCGACATCTCGCGGCTCATCGGAATGACGAAACCGTGCGGGAACACCATGTTGGTGATCCGCAGGTGCACCACCGTGTCGTTGATCGGACGCTGCGTGGTGATGCGCAGGCCGTATGGCGTTTCCTCGGAGTCGAGCCGCGGATTGGGCACCTCGCGCAGCAGCCGCGTCATCGGGATATCGGCGCCTATCGTCGCGGCACGGAACTGCCGTCCGTAGGCGGCATCCGACGGGTCCTCGTCGTCGAAGAACCGGTGCAGGAAGCTGGCGTGGCCGGGATCGATGCCGACCTCCAGCGCCTGGAGCCAGTTGCACGACCACAGCCCCTTGAACGCGAAGACATGGCTGTCCGGTGCCGTGAAGCAGTCGAACTCAGCGAACGGCGGTGGCTCGCCGGGCCCCATATAGGCCCAGATGATGCCGCTGCGCTCGACGCACGGGTAGGCGGGCTGGCGCACCTTGGCGTGGAACATGCTGCCGGCGGGTTCGGCAGGTTGTTGCAGGCAGGCGCCGGTGGCGTCGTACAGCCAGCCGTGGAACGGGCAGCGCAATCCGCCATCCTCGCAGCGGCCGTACGCCAGGTCGGCGCCGCGATGCGCACAGTGGCGGTGCAGCAGGCCGACGCGTCCGGATGGCTCGCGGAACAGCACGAGGTCTTCGCCCAGCAGGCGGACACGACGGACCGGGCGAGGTCCGTCCAGTTCCTCGGCGAGTGCGGCCGGTTGCCAATAGCGCCGCATCAGCGCGCCGCACGGCGTGTTGGGGCCGGTTTCGGTGATCAGCCTGTTCTTTTCGGCATCGAGCATGGCGGGTCGATCCATGATGGCGTGGCGAGGCGTGCAGCGACCGCCTGCCTCGCTGCGGAAGATTGCCGTGTCGCTGGGATCCTATCAAGGAACGCCGATTTTCATGTCAGGGCCACGCGGGTGGAATCGGACTCGCTCGGGATCGCGCTACTGCTTCAGCACGAAGGTGTACAACCTGATCGAACCATCCGGTTCGCCGCACGCTGGAACACCATCAGGTAGTCGAGCATCGGCTGCGCCCGAGCCGGGGCCTTACGATCCCGCTATGGAACAGGGCGTTTCGCGGCTGGAGGACAAGTGCACGACCTGACGTCGGTGGTCGCCGGCCTCGATGCGCGGTTCATCAGCATGGACGGTCGGTTCGCCGGCATCGAGGCGCGGATGGGGCGGATGGCAAGCGCTCTCCTCGAACTCAGGACGCTGTTCACGGCGACGCTGCCGCATCTCTCGCCGAGGTGAAGGTCGGGTCGCCGAGAAGCCGAGCCGGACCTGCATGTGGGGTATCCTGGTTGTGTTGCTGACCGCCTCTGCCTGCGGCCTCGCCGGTCTCGCAGTCCTGAAATAGCGCCGCGGGCGAGGCTCCCCATGCTGCGCCGCACCACCTTGCCGCGCGCCTCCTGATAGGCTAGCAACCAACCGCCTCCCGGGCCGCCGGGCACCCGGCGGGCAGCATTGCGTTCAACCTGCATCAGGCTGTTCTCCCGCCCGCGTCAAGGACACCAACATGGCCCGCAACAAGATCGCCCTGATTGGCGCCGGCAACATCGGCGGCACCCTGGCCCACCTCATCGGCCTCAAGGAACTCGGCGACATCGTGCTGTTCGACGTGTTCGGCGGGGTCGCCGCCGGCAAGGCGCTAGACATCATGCAGTCCGGCCCGGTGGACGGGTTCGACGCGCTGATGACCGGCGGCTCCGACTACTCGGCGATCAAGGGCTCGGACGTGGTGATCGTCACCGCGGGCTTTCCGCGCACCCCGGGCATGTCGCGCGACGACCTGATCGGCAAGAACGCGGGCGTGATCGCCGAGGTGGCGGCGGGGATCAAGGCCAATTGTCCCGACGCATTCGTGATCTGCATCACCAATCCGCTGGATGCGATGGTCTGGGTGATGAAGCTGAAATCCGGCCTGCCCGCCAATCGCGTCGTCGGCATGGCCGGCATCCTCGACAGTTCCCGCTTCCGGCTGTTCCTGGCGCAGGAGTTCGGTGTGTCGGTCGAGGACGTGACCGCGTTCGTACTCGGCGGCCATGGGGACACGATGGTGCCGCTGACCCGATACTCCACCGTGGCGGGGATTCCGGTGCCGGACCTGATCAAGATGGGCTGGACGACGCAGGCGAAGATCGACGCGATCGTGAAGCGCACGGCGGACGGCGGTGGCGAAATCGTCAAGCTGCTGGAGCGCGGCAGCGCGTTCTATGCGCCGGCGGCATCGGCGGTGGCGATGGCGGAGAGCTACCTGAAGGACAAGAAGCGCGTGCTGCCGTGTGCGGCGTACCTGAACGGCGAATACGGGCTCAAGGATGTTTATATCGGCGTGCCGGTGGTCATCGGCGCCGGCGGCGTCGAGCGGATCGTCGAGATCGACATGAACGCCGAGGAGAAGGCGGCGTTCGACAAGTCGTGTGCGGCAGTCAAGGACCTGGTCGAGGCGGCGAAGAAGCTCATCGGCTGATTTGCGGATGTGGACGCACCATAATTGGCATGGCCGGGTCTGGCCCGGCCACCCACGTCTGCGCTGCGGACGCCACGGAAGGACGTGCATGTCCGGGCCACTCCCGGCCATGACGGTAAGGGCGAGCCACACATGAACATCCACGAATACCAGGCGAAGGATCTGCTGAAACGCCACGGCGTCGCGGTGCCCGATGGGTTCGTTGCGTGGACCCCGGACGAAGCCGCGGCCGCTGCGGGAAAGCTGCCGGGTCCGATCTACGTGGTGAAATCGCAGATCCACGCCGGCGGCCGCGGCGCCGGACGGTTCGCCGATGACCCGAACGGCAAGGGCGGCGTGCGCGTGGTGCGCTCGATCGACGAAGTCCGCGCGGCAGCCGAGGCGATGCTCGGCCACACTCTGGTGACGAAGCAGACCGGCCCTGCCGGACGCCCGGTGCACCGCGTTTACGTGGAAGCCGGTTCCGACATCGAGCGCGAACTGTATCTTTCGCTGCTGATCGATCGCGATACCGGGCGTGTCACGCTGATCGCCTCCACCGAGGGCGGCATGGAGATCGAAGAGGTCTCCGCCCACCACCCTGAAAAGATCCTGCGCGTCGCGGTCGATCCGGTCACCGGCATTTCGGGATTCCACGCCCGCCGGCTATCGGCCGGTCTCGGCCTCACCGGCAGGCAGGTCAGCGCGTTCAGCAAGTTCCTGCCGGCGCTGTACAGCACCTTCACCGGGCTGGACTGCTCGATCGTCGAGGTCAATCCGCTGGTGGTCACCAAGGGCGGCGACGTGGTCGCGCTGGATGCGAAGGTCAGCTTCGACGACAACGCGCTGTTCCGCCATCCGGAACTCGAGAAGCTGCGCGACGAGGGCGAAGAGGATCCGAAGGAACTGGAAGCCGCGAAGTACAACCTGAATTACGTCGCGCTGGACGGCAATATCGGTTGCCTGGTGAATGGCGCCGGCCTGGCGATGGCGACGATGGATATCATCAAGCTGTACGGCATGGCGCCGGCGAACTTCCTCGATGTCGGCGGCGGCGCCACCAAGGAACGCGTCACCGCGGCGTTCAAGATCATCCTGTCCGACCCCAACGTCGAAGGCATTCTCGTCAACATCTTCGGCGGCATCATGCGCTGCGACGTGATCGCCGAGGGCGTGGTGGCGGCGGCACGCGAGGTGAAGCTGTCCGTGCCGTTGGTGGTGCGCCTGGAAGGCACCAATGTGGACCTCGGCAAGGACATCCTGGCGAAATCCAACCTGCCGATCATCGCCGCCGACAACCTGGCGGATGCCGCGCAGAAGATCGTGACCGCCGTGCGGGAGGCGACCTGACATGGCCGTTCTGGTTGACGCCAATACACGTGTCATTACGCAGGGCTTCACCGGCGCGCAGGGCACGTTCCATTCCGAGCAGGCGATCGCCTACGGCACCAAGATGGTCGGCGGCGTCACACCGGGCAAGGGCGGCACCAGGCACCTCGAGCTGCCGGTGTTCGACACGGTGTGGGAGGCGCGCGAGAAGACCGGCGCCACCGCCACCGCGATCTATGTGCCGCCGCCTTACGCTGCCGATGCCATCCTGGAAGCGATCGATGCGGAAATCCCGCTGGTGGTGTGCATCACCGAAGGCATTCCGGTGCTCGACATGGTGAAGGTGAAGCGCGCGCTGACCGGGTCGAAGTCGCGCCTGATCGGGCCGAACTGTCCGGGCGTCATCACGCCCGACGCGTGCAAGATCGGCATCATGCCGGGCCACATCCATCGCCGCGGCTCGGTGGGGATCGTGTCGCGCTCCGGCACGCTGACCTACGAGGCTGTGGCGCAGACAACGGCGGCCGGCCTGGGGCAGAGCACCTGCGTCGGCATCGGCGGCGATCCGGTGAAAGGCACCGACTTCATCGAAATCCTCGAGATGTTCCTGGCCGATGACGAGACCAGGCAGATCGTGCTGATCGGCGAGATCGGCGGCCAGAGCGAGATCGAGGCTGCGGAATTCCTGGCGCGCCATCCGGTCAAGAAGCCGACGGTGGGCTTCATCGCCGGCGCGACGGCACCGCCGGGCCGACGCATGGGCCATGCCGGCGCGGTGATCTCCGGCGGTCGCGACACGGCCGCGGCGAAGATGGAGGTGATGCGCGCCGCCGGCATCCATGTGGCCGACAGCCCTGCGGCGCTGGGCTCAACGATGGTCGCGGTGCTGAAGGGCTGATCCCAACGCTCGTTGCGCGCGACTCATTCCCGCTTGTCATGGCCGGGCGTGTCCCGAGGTTTGGTGTGAGGCGGCTGCGCCGCCAGCATCCTTGAGCGCCGCAATCCACTCGGCGCGCGAAGCCGATCACACGCGCCGCACGTTCCAGAAATATGGCCCGGTTGCTTCGATGACCCCGGCCAGATTGCTGCGATAAGCGGTGCGGATCTGGAACGTGCCGAGTGGAATGCATGGCACCATCTCGAACGCCCGCTTGTGGATCTCCAGCACCGTCGCATCGCGTTCCTCCGGCGTGGATGCCTCCACGAATCGGCGGGTCAGCACCTCCATCTCGTCGTCCTTGTACCAACCGAACCAGGCGGTGGGACCCAGGCCGCGGATCTGGCTGTGCTCGACCGGCGTGAAGCGGATCGTCGAGGGCGCCCAGGTGTGCAGGATCGACCAGCCGCCCTTCTCCACCGGCTCGCGCGACACGCGGCGCTGCACCACGGTGCCCCAGTCGGTCGCCACCATCTCGACGTTCATGCCGATCTTCACCAGCAGGTCGTGCGTCACGTCACCCAGCGGCCCCACCGTGGTCAGGTCGGTCGGGTTGAGCAGTACCACCTTCTCGCCGTTGTAGCCGGAAGCAGCCAGCATCGCCTTTGCCTTCGCGACATCGCCCTGCATCGCCTCGGCGCCGACCTCCTGGCCGTAACGGCTGCCGCACGGAAACATCGACTTGCAGGTCTGGTAGGCGCTCGCATCGCCGCCGGTGACCGAAGCCATGTAGTCGGCCTGGTTCACGCCCATGATCACCGCGCGCCGCACCGCCACGTTGTTGAACGGCGGATGCAGGTGGTTGAAACGCAGCACGCCGTTGTAGCCGGTGGGGTTGTGCGAGCCGATGCGGATGTCGCGATTGCGCCGGAGCAAGGGAACCAGGTCCGGCTGCACCTGCTCGTACCAGTCCACTTCGCCGGCCTGCAACGCTGCCGCCGCAGTCGCGGAGTCCGGAATCACCCGCCACTCGATGCGATCGAAATAGGCGACCTTGTTGCCGATCATCCACTCGGCTGGTTCCTGGCGCGGCACATAGTCCGGGTTGCGGGCATACGCGGCGTGCGCCCCGGCGACGAACTCGTCTGGCAGGAACCGGTACGGACCGGAACCGATCGTCTCGGTGATCTGCTTGAACGGGTCGGTCCTGGCGATGTGCTCCGGCATGATGAACGCAACCGAGGCGCCGCCGCGGGCGATCGCATCGATGAAGATCGGAATTGGCCGCTTGAGCGTGATCTTCAGCGTGCGGTCATCCTGAGCGCTGCAGTCATCGACGTACTGCCAGACCGTCTGGCCGATCGTCTCGCGCGCCGCCCAACGCTTCAGGCTGGGGGCGCAATCCTGCGCCCGCACTGGTTCGCCGTTATGGAACTTCAGGCCGTCGCGCAGCGTGATGAGGTAGGTCCGGCCATCGTCGGACAGCGTGTAGCCCTCCGCCATCTGCGGCCCGGCCTCGAGATTGCCGTTGATGCCGAACAGCAGGTCGTAGACCGCCCAGCCGTGGTTCACCGTCGGCTGCGCAGTGGTGAAGATCGGATCGAGCAGCGTCAGGTTGGCCTGTGGCACGAAGCGCAGGGTGCGCGCGCCGGCCGGCTGGCCGATGGCGACGGACGTCGGCAGTGCGATGGCGGCAGCCGAAGCCTGCAGGAAGGTTCTGCGCTTCACGGATTTGTCCTCCCGGGACGCGTTGTGCGGCGTGGCCCTCGTGGGCGGGACCCTCTTGCCGTCGTATAGCATCGATGCTGCCGGATGACCTGCTGGATCGCCGGCACGGACAATGTAAAACTCCTTCACATGAGTTGGTCCGGATCAGGCGGCTACGAACGTCGCGGCTACCACCACGGCAACCTGCGCGAGGCGCTGGTCGAGGCGGCGCTGGCGTTGATTGCCGAGAAGGGGCCGGCCGGGTTCACCATCGCCGAAGCCGCGCGGCTGGCGGGCGTCAGCCCGGCCGCGCCGTACCGGCACTTCCGCGATGCCGAGGCCCTGCTGGCGGAGGTGGCACTGCGCGGCTTCGAACGGTTTGCCGCGGTGCTCGCAGCCGCATGGAATGATGGCGCGCCCGATCCGCAGCATGCCTTCGAGGCGCTCGGCCCCGCCTATCTCGCCTTTGCCCGCGACGAGCCGGCCTACTACGCGGCCATGTTCGAAACGCGCATCGCCTTCGACGCACATCCCGGTCTGCGCGCGGCCGGCGATCGTGCCTTCGGCATTCTGCGCGAGGCGGCCGAGCGGCTCACAGCCACGCTGCCGCGCGACAGGCGGCCACCGTCGCTGATGATGGCCCTGCACATGTGGGCGCTGTCGCATGGCATCGCCTCGCTGTTCGTGCGGGCCGACCCGTCGCGTCGCAGACTGCCGATGTCGCCGGAGGATCTGCTGGAGGCAGGCGTGCTGATCTACCTGCGGAGCCTCGGGCTGGCGGGCAGCCCCGGATAGTTCGTCAGTGGCGCGCGGCGGCGGCGCGCTCGGTACCCGGCCGCACCGGTTATCGTTGGTATCACGCTACGAATGCCGCGCTTCTCACGATCGGTTGGGCGCGATCGGCTAGCAGCCGGCGGGGCAGCGAGGCGACGCCAGGCGAGCGAGTATCCTCACCCTGTCCTGCACGAAGGCTTCGACCTGCCATGAAAAACCAACGGTGGGGGCAATGGTATGTCAGTGACGGTGATGCAGACGCCACTGCAGAAGTGGCAAGCGGCTGTCGCCGCTTCGGTGACGGCGCCCTCACAGAGACTCAATGAGGTCACCGGTGCGTTCCAGACCTACGAGGGCGACAAGAGCCAAGCCAATCTCACCGACCTGGCGGCGAAATTCCAACTCTGGCGAACCACCGGCAACCTTCGCGAGCGGGCGGAGCTGGTCAACGCGTCACACAACCTGGAACTGTTCATCGCCGCGGCGGAAAAGGCCAATCGGGTCATTGTCACCCGCGCCCGCGATATCGGCACCAACCGGTTCTACGACCTGGTGAAGCCGGTACCGACCACCATCATCAATGAATGCGGTGGTCCGATTTCGCCCGACCGGGAACTGCCGCCATTGGTCCCATCCGAGGTCCAGAAGATCAACGAAGCATTCGCGCGTGCGCAATTCGCGGCGGTGGCAGCACGCGACGCGCTGACCGGGGTCAGCCCCAAATTGGTCACCGGCAGGACCATCGGCGGCCAAGCGATCAACACCAGTGGCCGCACACCTGGGGCCTCGCCGACCATGACCACCTACACGAAGTTCTTCGGCGCATGGGACCAGGAGCGCTTCACCAAGGTGCTGACCGGCTTCGAAGCGATCTGCGACGGGTTCGATGCCAAGGTCCAGCTCTACGACATTCGCAACGCCAACAACGGCCCGCTCTGGTTCGCCGCGTGCTATCCGGGCCAAATCACCCGCGACCACAATCGCCGCGCGACGAGCCAGGTGCGGATGGTGATGGGTCGCGTGTTCTTCATCGACTCGGTTCCGCGGCGCAGCGCGGGCGGCGCATTCAATGCGCAGGCCGCGTTCACGGCCACCAGCGATGCCACTGTCGGCACCTTTGTGCATGAACTTGCGCACGGGACATTCATGGCCATCGACGCACCAATCGTCGATGCCCGCGGCAACTGGACACTGGCCCCGATCAGCATGGTGCCGGGTAACCCGGACTACGGGCAATCGCCTGATGCCACCAACAATCAGAGTGCGACGCCGGCAAACGATGCCCTTCTGGCCAGCTTCTTCCCCGACATCGCGATCCTCAATGCCGACAACTACGGCCAGTTCGCGCGCGAGGTCGCCGGCTGGTCGACCTGACGCGCCGAGCCCGGGCAACTTGGGGAGCCAACCAAAGGCCTTGACGGCAGGCTCGTCGAGCGCATATGTAAATGTGTCTTACATTCACATGAGGACCGCCATGTCGGGCGCTGCAAATCACGGAACCTACGGCAATCCGGGACCGGGAAATTCACCCTGGGGGCCCGGTCCAATCTGGCACCAGCCACCTTGGGGCTACTGGCGAACAGTACCACGGCCGCTCTGCGTCGCGGCCGTCGTACTCGGTTTCATCTTCTGGTGGCCGGTCGGCCTGACCTTGTTGTTACTCTCAGTGTGGAGCGGACGGATGGGATGTTGGGGACGCTACTACCGCCAGGGCGGCTACCAGGGCGCGCCATGGCAGAACGGTGCGCCACCGTGGGCGGGATGGAAAAGCTGGTGCGCCGGCGGCAACGAACGCCCGGCAGCCTCCAGCGGCAACCGCGCGTTCGATGAATACCGCGCCGAGACGCTGCGCCGGCTGGAGGACGAGCAGAAGGAGTTCGCTGCGTTCCTCGACCGCCTGCGCTTCGCCAAGGACAAAGCCGAGTTCGACCAGTTCATGACCGAAGTGCGCCAGCGTCCGCCGGCGCCGCCTCCGGAGCAGCCGCAGCCGCCGCACGGCCAGGGCTGATCCGCCTGGGATCCTTCTCCCTCCCGCCGCGGAGGGAGAAGGTTTCCGCGATGCCCGATCCGCCGTCGCGGCGAAATGTCGATGACCACGGCAGGCGGCGATCCTATGGTGGCGCGTGACGTCGGAAGTGACAGCACTTATGCCATCGGATCGGCTCACCGACCTCGTCCCTGGTCGCGAATGTGGCGAGTGCACCGTGTGCTGCATCGTCGCCACGATCGACTCACCGGAATTCAAGAAGGTCCAGGGCGTCGCCTGCCAACACTGCCTGCCGGGCAGTGGCTGTGGCATCTACCTGACCAGGCCGCCGGTGTGCCGCATCTGGTTCTGCCAGTGGCGCCGCCTGGCGTGGCTTGATGATTCCTGGCGGCCGGATCGGTCACAGATCATGCTGCGCCCCACCGATGACGAGGTACCACCCGGCTATGCGTCGCCGACCGGCATCGTGTTCGACATCCTCGGCCCGTGCGACATCCTGCTCGCGGAGAAGGTGATCGAGGCCGTCGGCAATCTGATCGACGCGCGCATCGCCACGTTCCTGTCGGTGCCGGGTCGCCCCGGCTATGCCTCGGGACGGGTGTTCCTCAATCCGCTGCTGGATGCAGCGGTGCGGCACCGCGACGGCGATGCGTTGGGCAAGGGGTTGGTCGATGGGTTCCTGCTGTCCGTGCTGCACCCGCAGGAACCGATCACGTTCTGATATCAACGCTCATCGACAGCGACGCATCGCTCCCACCGTCATGGCCGGGCGTGTCCCGGTCATCCACGTCTTCTGCACATGCGTCGGCCAAAAAGACGTGGGTGGCCGGGCCAAGCCCGACCATGACAGTCGGCGGCGCGACGCCGCGCGCGGCGGAATGCGCTGCGCTTTTCGGCCCTACAATTCTTTCGCGACGGTGGCGTGCATTGCTTCCGCTTGGGGCTTTGGCGCGAACAGCAGCGAGAGCCGGCGGTTCAGCACGTAGAACACCGGCGTGAATATCAGCCCGAACAGGGTCACGCCCAACATACCGGCGAACACCGCCGTGCCGAGTGACTGGCGCATCTCGGCTCCCGCTCCGACCGCAACCGCGAGCGGCGCGACGCCGAGGATGAACGCGAGCGACGTCATCAGGATCGGACGCAGCCGGGTCCGCGCCGCGGCGACCGCCGCTTCGAACCGGTCCATGCCCTGCTCTTCGGCCTGCCTGGCGAACTCCACGATCAGGATGGCGTTCTTGGCGGCAAGCCCGACCAGGACGACCAGGCCGATTTCGACCAGGATGTTGCGGTCCAGGCCGCGTGCATTCACGCCGAGCATCGCCGCGAGGATGCACATCGGCACGATCAGCACCACCGCCAGCGGCAGCAGCCAGCTTTCGTACAGCGCCGCCAGCAGCAGGAACACGAACGCCACCGCCAGCCCGAAGGCGACTGCCGCGGTGTTGCCGGCAAGCTTCTCCTGCAGCGCTATCTCGGTCCATTCGAAGCCGAAGCCCTGCGGCAGACGCTCCCTGGCGATCTTCTCGATCGCCGCGATCGCCTGGCCGGACGAGAAGCCACGCGCCAGTTGCAGCTGGATCTCGGCGGCCGGATACAGGTTGTAGCGCGGCACACGGAACGGCCCGGTGGCGTCGCGGAAGGTGGCGACCGAGCCGATCGGCACCATGTCGCCGTAGCCGTTGCGCGTCTTGAGGTTCTCGACGTCGCGCAGTGTGACCCGATACGGATTGTCCGCCTGCGCCGAGACCTGATAGGTACGGCCGAGCAGGTTGAAGTCGTTGATGTATGACGAACCCATATACACCGACAACGCCTCGAACACGCGGTCGATCGGCACCTGCAGCAACTCGGCCTTGGTGCGGTCGATGTCCGCATAGATCTGCGGCGTGTGCGTGTTGAACAGCGTGAAGGACTGGGTGAAGCCCGGTATCTGCGCCGCCGACCCGGCGACAATCCAGGTGGCCTGCTCGAGCGCCGGCAGCCCCCGCCCCGCGCGATCCTGCACGTAGAGCTTCAATCCGCCGCCCGTGCCGATGCCCGGCACCGACGGCGGCTCCAGCACGAAGACGAAGGCATCGTCGATCTTCGCCAGTTGCTGGCGCAGATCGACGAGGATCCTGCCTGCGGTCAGCCCCTTGGCGACGCGCTCCGCAAACGGCCGTAGCGGCACGAAGATCACGCCGGTATTGGGTGCATTGGTGAAGGTGGCGCCATCGAAGCCGGTGAAGGCGACCGAGTTCTGCACGCCCGGCCGCTGCAGGATGATCTCCGAGGCGCGGCGGATCACCGCATCGGTCCGCGCCAGCGAGGCACCCGGCGGCAACTGGAATGCGGTGATCAGATAGCCGCGATCGAGCTGCGGGATCAGGCCGGTCGGCGTGGCGGCCAGGCGATCATAGGCGGCATAAATCAGCACGGCGTAGACCGCCAGGACGATGACGCCGAGCCGCACCAGGCGCCCCACCAGCCGGCCGTAGGCCGCCGACAGCCGGTCGAACATCCAGTTGAACCCGGCAAAGAACCCGCGCACCGGCGCAGCGAGACGATATAGCAGGGTACGCTTCGGTTCCGCCGTATGCGGCTTCAGCAGCAGCGCCGCCAGCGCCGGCGACAGCGTCAGCGAGACGAAGGCCGAGATCACCGTGGCCGCCGCGATGGTGATGGCGAACTGCCGGTAGAACGACCCCTGCAGTCCGCTGATGAATGCCGTCGGGATGAACACCGCACACAGCACCAGCGCGATGGCGATCAACGCGCTGCCGACCTCGTCCATCGTTTCGTGGGCCGCGTCGCGCGGCGACATCCCCTGGCGGATATAGCGCTCGACGTTCTCGACCACGACGATGGCGTCGTCCACCACGATGCCGATCGCCAGCACGAGGCCGAACAGCGACAGCGTGTTGAACGAAATGCCGACCACCCCCATGACCAGGAAGCAGCCGACCAGCGATACCGGGATGGCCACCACCGGGATGATCGCGGCCCGCCAGGTCTGCAGGAACAGGATCACCACGCAGACCACCAGCCCGATCGCCACGAACAGCGTGTGCTCGACCTCGTCGATCGATTGCTGGATGAACTCGGTCGGGTTGTACACCACCGTGTAGTCGAGGCCTGGCGGGAAATCCTTCTTTGCCTCCGCCATCGCCTGCTTCACCGCGGCGGCCGTGGTCAGCGCATTCGAGCCTGGGCGCTGGTAGATCACGATGGCGGTCGCCACGTCCTTGTTGAGGTAGGCGTTGACCGTGTAGTCCTGCGAACCCAGCTCGACCCGGGCGATATCGCGGATGCGCACGAAGCCGGTGCCCGGATCGGCGCGCACGACGATATCGCCGAACTGCTCCACGTCGCTCAGCCGGCCCAGCGTCTGCACCGACAACTGGAACGCACCGGGCGACGTTGCGGGCGGC
This sequence comes from Acetobacteraceae bacterium, assembly GCA_036265005.1. Taxonomy (GTDB): domain Bacteria; phylum Pseudomonadota; class Alphaproteobacteria; order Acetobacterales; family Acetobacteraceae; genus JAMXLO01. The sequence goes on from DATAPW010000390.1 coordinate 49,884, forward strand.
TGGTTGATGGCGCCGGCGGCGACCTGCAGGTTCGCCGCGCGCAACGCATTGACCACGTCCTCCGCGGTCAGGCCGCGTGCCGCGACCTTGCCGGGGTCCAGCCAGACACGCATCGAATAGTCGCGCGCGCCGAACACATTGACATCGCCGACGCCGTCCACCCGCGCCAGCGCGTCCTTGATGTACAGCGTCGCGTAGTTGGAAATGTATTGCTGGTCGCGCGAACCATCCGGCGAGATCATGTGCACGACCATCATCAGGTCGGGCGAGGCCTTCCGCACCGTGACGCCGAGACGCCGCACGTCATCCGGCAGGCGCGGTTCGGCGACCGATACGCGGTTCTGCACCAGCACCTGCGCGGTATCGACGTCGGTTCCGGGCTTGAACACCACGTTGATCGTCAGCGTTCCATCACCGATCGATTGCGAGGTGATGTAGAGCATGTTGTCTACGCCGTTCACCTCCTGCTCGATCGGCGTTGCGACGGTCTGCGCGAGCACCTCTGCCGAGGCGCCGGGATAGGTGGCGCGAATGCTGACGGTGGGCGGCGCAATCTCGGGATATTCCGAGATCGGCAACTCGCGTTCCACCAGCGCGCCCGCGATGGTGATGATGATCGACAGCACCGCCGCGAAGATCGGCCGATTGATGAAGAAATGCGAAAACCGCATCCGTCTATTCCGTGGCGAACTGGCTGCCGGACGGATGCACCTCGCCTTGCTGCGTGGCGACGGTCACGCCGGGACGCACGAACGGATTGGCAAGGCCGGCGATCACCACCCGGTCGGTGGGCGTCAGGCCCGACGCGACGACGCGCAGGCCGCGCGCCATGCCGCCGAGGGTCACCGGCCTGGCGACGACCTTGTTGTCCTCACCGACGGTCAGCACGACCTTATGCGCCTGGTCGGAAACCACGGCGGCGTCCGGGATCAGCAGGGCATCGAGCGGGCCGCCGTAGAGCCGCAGGCGACCGAAGGTTCCGGGCGTCAGGAAAAAGTCCTTGTTCTCGAAAATCGCGCGGCCGCGGATCGTCCCGGAATGGGCGTTGATCTCGTTGTCGACGAAATTCATCACTCCGTTGTGTCGCCAGTCCGTCTCGTCAGCGAGGCGCACCTTCACCGGGTTCGGCGTGTCCCGCGAGGACCCGCGCTGGCCTTCGACGCTCAGCCGGCTGTAGCGGATGTAGTCGGCCTCGGAGCCGTCGAACACGAAGTAGATCGGATCGAGGCTGACGATTGTGGTGAGCAGCGTCGCGCCGTTCTGGCCGCCGGCGACGAGGTTGCCCGGATCGACGCGCCGGTCGGACACGCGGCCGGAAATCGGCGCGCGAACCTCCGACCATTCCAGGTTGAGCTGCGCGGTGCGCAAGGCGGCCTCGGCGGACATCTCCTGCGCGCGGGCGATGTCGAGGTTGGCCTTCCGCTGATCGAGCTCGCGCACCGGCGTGGCGGCGGTCTTCACCAGTTGCTGGGCGCGGTCATAGTCGGCGATGTCCAGCATCACCTGGGCCTTGGTGCGGACCACGTCCGCCTCTGCGGCGTCCACCGCGATCTGGAACGGACGCTGGTCGATGGTGAACAGCAGGTCGCCCTGCTTGACCGTACCGCCGTCGCGGAAATGCACCTGGTCGATATAGCCGGAAACGCGAGGCCGCACCTCGACGCGCTGCGTGGCTTCGAACCGGCCGGTGAATTCGTCCCATTGGGCCACGCGGCTGGCGAGCGGCGTGGCAACTGTCACCTGCGGTGGCCCGCCTTGCGCCGCTGCGCCGCCGACCACGGCAAGGCTCAGAACGGCGATGCAGGCAAGGCGGCTGCCGGCGACGCGAAGCAGGACGCCGGCCGGTCCGATCGAGAACATCATGGAGAAATCCTCATCGCGGCTTAATGTGACTCGCCGCGCATCTGGTGCGACGCGGAGGTGGTGGAAACTAACCATCTGGCCGGGTTGCTGTCTGTTAATAAATTGCGGTTGGCAAGGCGCTCCGGCCACCCGCCGCTCACGAAACCGGGAGCGACGGCGCCCGAGGGCTCTTTTGATCATTCAGGTGATCATTCAGGGCTGCGAGGTCCCTCGTCATTCCTGCGAAGGCGGGAATCCCGGCGTCGCAGATCGCCGGCCGGCCCGCGGGATTTCCGCCTTCGCGGGAATGACGAGGGAGACACACGGATAACAGCGGGATGCTCTCGAGGAATGACGAGCGAAGTGGCGTTTGCCCCGGATCGGTCATGCGCTAGAAGCAATGCAGCGCGCTCCGGTCCGCTCTTTCGCGATCGCGCGGCGCGGCCAAGTACCCGACCCGACTACCAGGACACCAAACAAGGAAACCACGCGGATGGCTGGTGTTGACATCCTCGCATCGGCATTCAGCGGCGCGAATGCTGCTTTTCTGGGCGAACAATATGCCCGCTGGGCCACCAACCCCGGCTCTGTCGATCCCACCTTTGCCGAGTTGTTCAGTGCGCTGAACGACGACGCGCGCGCGGTGCTGGAGGATGCGACCGGCGCCTCCTGGGCGCCGCGGCATCCGGACGACATCGAAGCAGACCAGGCTCCGCCTCCCGCGGCGGTGCCGACCCGCCGACCGGCATCCGGCGTGACGCTGTCCGGCGAGCAGATCCGTGCCGCCACCATCGCCTCGCTGCGCGCCCTGATGCTGATCCGCTCCTATCGCGTGCGCGGCCATCTCGAGGCACGGCTCGATCCGCTGGGACTGCAGATTCCCCGGCCGCATGCCGAACTCGATCCGCATTCCTACGGTTTCACCGACAACGACCTGGACAAGCCGATCTTCATCGACAACGTGCTGGGCCGCGAAACCGCCACGCTGCGCGAAATCGTCACCATCCTGCGCGAGACGTATTGCGGCTCGATCGGCGTCGAGTTCATGCACATCCAGGACCCGGAGCAGAAATCCTGGATCCAGCGGAAGGTGGAAGGCGCGCCGTGGCGTACTGCGTTCGGCCCGCAGGAGAAGCGTCGGATCCTGCAGCAGCTCACCGAGGCGGAAGGCTTCGAGGTGTTCTGCCAGAAGCGCTACGTCACCACCAAGCGGTTCGGCCTGGAGGGCGGCGAGGTGACCATCCCGGCACTCCACGCGGTGATCGAGACCGTGGCCACGCAGGGTGTGGCCGAGGTGGCGATCGGCATGCCGCATCGCGGCCGGCTCAACACGCTGGTCAACATAGTGAAGAAGCCGTTCACCGCGGTGTTCTCGGAATTCGGCGGCGAGAGCTTCAAGCCGGATGATGTCCAGGGGTCGGGCGACGTGAAGTACCACCTGGGTACCTCCACCGACGTCGAGATCGCCGGCCACAGTGTGCACGTCTCGCTGCAGCCGAACCCGTCGCACCTGGAGGCAGTGAATCCGGTTGTCGTGGGCAAGGTGCGCGCACGGCAGGACACCGCCGGCGATACGCAGCGGCGATCCTCGGTGATGGCGATCCTGATGCACGGCGATGCGGCGTTCGCCGGCCAGGGCCTGGTGTACGAGACGCTGGCGATGAGCCAGCTCATCGGCTACCGCACCGGCGGCACCGTCCATGTGGTGGTGAACAACCAGATCGGCTTCACCACCGTGCCGGCGCACGCCTATTCCGGCCTGTACTGCACCGACGTCGCGAAATCGATCCAGGCGCCGATCCTGCACGTCAACGGCGACGACCCCGAGGCGGTGATGTTCTGCGCCCGCATGGCGGCGGAGTATCGCATGCGCTTCGCCGCCGACATCGTGCTGGATATCGTCTGCTACCGAAGGCATGGGCACAACGAGACCGATGAACCGGCATTCACCCAGCCGGTGATGTATCGCGCGATCGGCAGCAAGAAGACCACGCGCACGCTGTATGCCGAACGGCTGGCCGCAGAGGGCGTGGTGCCTGCGTCGGAAGCGCAAGCGATGTGGGACGAGTTCCAGGCTGCCATGGAGGCGGCCAATCAGGCGGCGCAGGCCTACAAGCCGAACAAGGCGGACTGGCTGGAAGGCCACTGGTCCGGCTTCCATCCGCCGGAACCCGAGTTCGAGCGCCAGGAGGAATCCACCGCCGTCCCGGAGGCGACGCTGAAGCAGATCGGCATGGCGCTGTCGCGCGTGCCGGCGGGCTTCGAGGTGCACCCGCGCATCGCGCGCCAGCTCGAGGTCAAGCAGGCGATGCTGGATTCCGGCGAGGGCATCGACTGGGCCACCGGCGAGGCGCTGGCGTTCGGCTCGCTGCTGCTGGAGGGCAGCCGCGTGCGGCTGTCCGGCGAAGACACCCAGCGCGGCACGTTCAGCCAGCGCCACGCGGTGCTGATCGACCAGACCAACCAACACGAATATGTCCCGCTGAACAACATCGCGCCGGAGCAGGCGAAGATCGAGATCTACAACTCGCTGCTGTCGGAAGCCGGCGTACTGGGCTTCGAATACGGCTACTCGCTGGCCGATCCGCGCACGCTGGTGCTGTGGGAGGCGCAGTTCGGCGACTTCGCCAACGGCGCCCAGCCGATCATCGACCAGTTCATCGCCTCGGGCGAAACCAAGTGGCTGCGCATGTCGGGCGTGACCCTGCTGCTGCCGCACGGCTACGAAGGCCAGGGTCCGGAGCACTCCTCGGCGCGCATCGAGCGCTATCTGCAGCTTTGCGCCGAACGCAACATGTGGGTGTGCAATCCGACGACTCCTGCCAGCTACTTCCACGCCCTGCGCCGCCAGTTGCATCGCAACTTCCGCAAGCCGGCGGTGATCTTCACGCCGAAATCGCTGCTGCGGCACAAGCTGGCAGTGTCGTCGCTGGCGGAATTGAGCGAAGGCCGGTTCCAGTTCGTCATCCCGGAGATCGATGCGATCGCCCCGCCGGAACAGGTGCGCCGCGTGGTGATCTGCAGCGGCAAGGTCTACTACGACCTGCTGACCGAGCGGCGCGCGCACCAGGAGAACGACGTGGCGATCATTCGCCTGGAGCAGCTCTATCCGTTTCCGGAGAACATGCTGGGCCGCGTGCTGACGCCATACAGCAACGCCGATGTGGTGTGGTGCCAGGAAGAGCCGGAGAACATGGGCGCCTGGAATTTCGTCGATCGGCGCCTGGAGAAGGTGCTCGGCCGGCTGGAGGGCAAGGCGAAGCGGCCGCACTATGCCGGACGCGACGCAGCCGCGAGCCCGGCCACCGGCCAGGCCCGCGTGCATGCGCGCGAGCAGGCGACGCTGGTCGCCACGGCGCTGGGCATCGGCTGAGCACGAAGCGGGGAACCAATCGATGGCGACCGAGATCAAGGTGCCCACGCTGGGCGAAAGCGTTACCACGGCCACGGTGGCGCGATGGATGAAGCATGAAGGCGACAGCGTCGCGGCGGACGAGCCGCTGGTCGAACTGGAGACCGACAAGGTGACCGTGGAGGTCAGTGCGCCGTCCGCCGGCGTGCTGGGTTCAATCGTCGCGCAGGAGGGCAGCGAGGTGCCGGTGGGCGCATTGCTGGCCACTCTGGAGGCCGGTGCCGGTGCATCGTCCGCACCAGCCAGGTCCGCGCCAGCCAGGTCCGCGCCGCCACCACAGCCGAAGGCCGCGGAGCCTGCGCCATCGTCGCCGCCACGGGCCGCCGCCAATCCGCCCGCCGGCGTGCACCCGCCGCCGCGGCCGCTCGGACCCGTGACGCGTCCGGCCAGCCCGCCGCCGGAGCTTCAGGTGATGCCCGCCGCGGCAAAACTGATCGAGGAGCAGCATCTGTCGCCGGCGCAGATCGGCGCCGGCAGCGGCAAGGACGGCCGCATCACCAAGGGCGACGTGCTGGAGTTCCTCAATCGTCCCGCGCCCACCGCACCGGCGCCCGTCGCCAGGCAGCCGCGCCACGACGAACCGCGGGAGGAGCGGGTGCGCATGACGCGCCTGCGCCGCACCATCGCCGCACGACTGAAAGAGGCGCAGAACACCGCGGCCATGCTGACCACCTTCAACGAGGTGGACATGAGCGCGGTGATGGCGTTGCGCAGCGAGTACCGTGACGCGTTCGAGAAAAAGCACGACGGCGCGCGCCTCGGCTTCATGTCGTTCTTCGTGAAGGCCTGCGTTGCAGCGCTGAAGGAATTCCCGGCGGTGAACGCCGAGATCGACGGCGACGACATCGTGTACAAGAACTTCGTGCATATGGGCATCGCGGTCGGCGGGCCGGCCGGACTGGTGGTACCGGTTATCCGCGACGTCGATGCGATGGATTTCGCCAGCATCGAACGCAGCATCGCCGATTTCGGCCGCCGCGCGCGGGATGGCGCATTGAAGCTGGACGAACTGACCGGCGGCACGTTCAGCATCACCAATGGCGGGGTGTACGGCTCGCTGATGTCCACGCCGATTTTGAACCCGCCGCAGTCGGGCATCCTGGGGATGCACAAGATCCAGGATCGGCCCATGGCGATCGGCGGCAAGGTCGAGATCCGCCCGATGATGTACCTCGCGCTGAGCTATGATCACCGCATCGTCGATGGCAGCGAGGCCGTGTCGTTCCTGGTGCGGGTGAAGCAGGGCGTCGAAGATCCGCGCCGGCTGCTGCTGGGGTTGTGAAGCCGCGCGCAGGTCTGCGCGCCCTGTCATGGCCGGGCCTGTCCCGGCCATCCGTCGCGGCATGGTGCGTGTGGTGATGGCCGGGACAAGCCCGGCCATGACGGTTGGTCATAAGGTCTGAAATCATGCCTGACTCCTACGACGTCATCATCATCGGCTCCGGACCCGGCGGCTACGTATGCGCCATCCGTGCAGCGCAACTCGGCATGAAGGTCGCCTGCGTGGAGAAGCGCGCCACACTCGGCGGCACCTGCCTCAACATCGGCTGCATCCCGTCGAAGGCGCTGCTGCAATCATCCGAGGAATTCCACCATACGGCGCATGCGCTGAAAGACCACGGCGTGCTGGTGGACAGCGTGAAGCTGGACCTCGCGCGCATGCAGGCGCGCAAGGCCGAGGTGGTCACCGCCAACGTGAAGGGCGTCGAGTTCCTGTTCCGCAAGAACAAGGTGACGTGGTTGAAGGGTACCGGCCGAATCACTGCTCCGGGCCACGTCGATGTAGACGGCACCGACTACGAGACGAAGAACATCGTCATCGCCACCGGCAGCGAAAGTGTGCCGCTTGCCGGCGTGGACGTGGATGAGAAGCAGATCGTCACCTCGACCGGCGGATTGGAACTCGACAAGGTGCCGGGACATCTCGTGGTGATCGGCGGCGGCTATATCGGCCTGGAACTCGGCAGCGTCTGGCGTCGGCTGGGCGCCGAGGTGACGGTGGTGGAATTCCTCGACCGCATCGTGCCGACGATGGACGGCGAAGTCGCCAAGGCGTTCCAGCGCATCCTGGCGAAGCAGGGCATGAAGTTTCGCCTCGGCATGAAGGTGACCGGCGCGCGCCAGGGCAATGACGGCGTGACGCTCAGCATCGAACCGGCGAAAGGCGGCGCCACCGAGGAGCTCAAGGCCGATATCGTGCTGCTGTCGATCGGGCGGCGGCCCTACACCGACGGCGTCGGCGCCGGCGTTGAACTCGATGAACGCGGCCGGGTGAAGACGGATGCGCACTACGCCACCAACGTGCCCGGCATCTACGCGATCGGTGACGCCATCGCCGGACCGATGCTGGCGCATAAGGCGGAGGAGGAGGGCGTCGCACTGGCCGAACGGCTGGCGGGCCAGGCGGGGCACGTGAACTACGGCGCAATTCCCGGCGTGGTCTACACCTGGCCCGAGGTCGCCGCGGTCGGCCAGACCGAGGAAGAGTTGAAAGCCGCAGGTGTGGCCTACACCGTCGGCAAATTCCCGTTCACCGCCAATGGCCGCTCGCGCGCCATCGGCGATACCGACGGGTTCGTGAAGATCCTCGCGGACAAGACGACCGACCGCGTGCTGGGCGCACATATCATCGGCCCGGATGCCGGCACGCTGATTGCGGAGCTCACCACTGCGATGGAGTTCGGTGCGTCGGCCGAGGATGTCGCTCGCACCTGCCATGCGCATCCGACGCTGAGCGAGGCGGTGAAGGAGGCGGCACTGGCAGTCGGCGGCCGCGCGTTGCATATCTAATCGGATGCATCCGGTGACACCCCCTCCCCAGCCCTCCCCCGCTTTGCGGGAGAGGGGGCGGAACACTCCCTCTCCCGCAAAGCGGGGAAGGGCTGGGGTGGGGGCATGAAACCGCTCGCACTCACCATGGGCGACCCTGCCGGCATCGGCGGGGAACTTACCGTGCGCGCATGGCAGGCGCTGCGCCACTCTGGCCCTTGCTTCATCGCGCTGGACGATCCGCAGCGGCTGGCCGGCGTGCCGATTGTCGAAGTCGCGTCGCCGGACGAGGCGGCCGCGATCTTCGCGACCGCCCTGCCCGTGCTGCCGATCAGGCTCGCCGCCGCTCCCCGGCCAGGGCAACCAGACAAGGCGAACGCACAGGCGGTCATCGCCTCCATCGAACGCGCCGCGTCGCTCTGCCTGCGCGGTGCGACAGGCGGCATGGTGACCAACCCGATCAACAAGGCGGCGCTGTACGACGCCGGCTTCAGCTACCCCGGCCACACCGAATTCCTCGCCGCACTGACCGGCGCGCACGGCAAGCAGATCATGATGCTTGCCAGCCCGCATCTGCGCGTCGTGCCGGTGACCGTGCACGCTTCGCTGCGCAACTCGATCGCCATGCTGACCACCGATGCCATTGTCGCCGCCGCGCACACCACCGCCGCGGCGCTCCGGCGCGAATTCGGCATCGCGCAGCCACGCCTCGCCATCGCCGGGCTGAACCCGCACGCCGGCGAGCAGGGCGCACTCGGGGATGAGGAGACCACCATCATCGCGCCCGCCATCGCCGCGCTCCGTGCAGCCGGCATCGACATATCCGGCCCCTGGCCGCCCGACACGATGTTCACGGCGGCGGCGCGCGCTCGCTACGATGTGGCGATCTGCATGTACCACGACCAGGCTCTGATCCCGTTGAAGACGCTCGACATGGACCATGGCGTCAACGTCACGCTCGGTTTGCCGATCGTGCGGACCTCACCGGACCATGGCACGGCGTACGACATCGCCGGCAAGGGCATTGCCGACCCATCCAGCCTGATCGCCGCCATCGAACTCGCCGCGGCGCTGTCCGAGCGCCGCGCAACCGCGATGAGGAACACGGCATGACACCGCTTCGCCTCGGGGTGAACGTCGATCACGTCGCCACCGTGCGCAATGCGCGCGGCGGGGCGCATCCGGATCCGCTGGACGCTGCACTGGCGGCGATCGCGGCGGGCGCCGATGGCATCACCATCCATCTGCGCGAGGATCGCCGGCACATTCGCGACGATGACGTGCACCGCATCCGTGCGGCAATCGGCAAGCCGCTGAACCTGGAGATGGCCGCCACCGCCGAGATGACGGCGATTGCCTGCGCCGTGCGGCCGCACGCGAGTTGCCTGGTGCCGGAGAAGCGCGAGGAAGTCACCACCGAGGGCGGCCTGGACGTCGCCGGCAACATCGATGTGCTGCGCCCCGTCGTGGCAATGCTGACGGCCGCCGGCATTCGCGTCTCGATGTTCATCGATCCGGATCCGGTGCAGCTGCATGCTTCGGCGGATATCGGCGCGGCGGTGGTCGAGCTGCACACCGGCAGCTACGCCAAGGGCAAGCCGGGCGAACTGGATCGATTGCGCGCGGCGGCGGCGCTGACCATGTCGCTGGGCCTGGAGTGTCATGCCGGGCACGGATTGACGTTCGACAATGTCGGGCCGGTTGCGGCGTTGTCCGAGGTGGTGGAGCTGAACATCGGGCATTTCCTGATCGGCCAGGCGATCATCGATGGCCTGCCCACGGTGGTGTCGCACATGAAGCGGCTGATGGCGCAGGCCCGCGCGGCATGAGCGTGGTGGCGGACAAGGAGGCGATCCGCGAGCTGCTGCATCGCTACTGCTTCTGCATGGACGAGGGACGGTTCGCCGAACTGGCTGCGCTGTTCGCGGAGGATGGCGAGTGGATCGCGCCGTATCGCACCGCGCGGGGGCCTGCGGATATTGCCGCCTGGCTGCAGCATTCGGTGCCGCCGCAGCCGCGCCGCATGCACTACGTGATGAACAGCATCATCGAATGCGACGGAGCGCACGCCACGGCACGATCGAACTACCTGGTGATGGTCGAGGGCGCTGATGGTCCCGTACCGTCGGAGTGCGGCACGTATGCCGATGTGCTGATGCGGCAGGCGGATGGCTGGCGCTTCCAACGGCGGCAGCTGATCCATGCGTTTAAGGGCGAGATGGCATTGCGGCTGCCTTGAGGTGGGTGGTGCGGAATGCGCTGCGCTTTTCCGCCCTACCCCGGCGCTGCCCCCTGCGTCTGCACCTGCAGCATATAGATCGACTGGCTGGCGGTCATCAGCAGGTGATTGCGCTTCGGTCCGCCGAAGCAGAGATTCGCACACACCTCCGGCAGGCGAATGCGTCCGATCAGCTTGCCCTGCGCGTTGTAAACCAGCACGCCGGCATAGCCGAGAGGCGCGTTGGAACTGCACCACAGATTGCCGAACACATCGGCGCGCATGCCGTCAGGACCGCAATGCACACCATCCACTGTCATGTCGAGGAACTCGCGGCCGTTGGCAACCTTGCCGCCCTGCACATCGAATGCATGGATCGAACGCGTCCCACCCGAATGGCTATCGCCTGGCCCCTTGCCGGTGCTGATCACGTACAGCGTCTTGTAGTCCGGCGAGAAGCAGATGCCGTTCGGATCCTTCAGCTGATCCTCGGTGATCACCTGATCCAGTCTGCCATTCGGATCCCACCGATAGACCGCGTTCGGCAATTCCCGTTTGGTCCCTCCAAGCGCGCCGGCGTTCTCGGCACCGATGCGCGGGTTGAGCAGACTTTGCGGATTGGCCGGTCCGCCGGCATCATCCGGGTGGCCTTCCGACAACGTGTCGCCATACGGCGGATCGGTGAACCAGATGCTGCCATCGGGATGCGGCACCAGGTCGTTCGGTGAATTCAGCGGCTTGCCGTCGAACTGGTCAGCGATCACCGTCATCGTGCCATCGTGCTCCCAGCGAATCACACGACGGAAGAAATCCTCAGTCGAGAGCTGGCGACCCTGGAAGTCGAACGAGTTGCCGTTGCTGTTGTTCGACGGCTTCCGGTACGCGCTGATGCGCCGATCGTCCCATAGCAGGCGAAATTGCGTGTTGCCCTGCACATCGCTGAATACGAAGTACTGTCCCTCGTTCGACCATGCAGGTCCTTCGGCCCAGAGGAAGCCGGTGGCGACACGATGGATCGCGGTGATGCCGAGAAGATATTGGCGGAATGACGGATCGATCACGACGATGTCGGGATCGGGATACATCTCCGGCGCTGCGTGACGATCCCATTGCCGCGGTGGATTGGTGATGACGGACGGTGGTGCCGCGGTCGCCGCGGTCGATGACTGAGCCAGCACCGAGGTCGGCGCCAGGGCCGCAGCACCGATCGTGCCAGCCAGCCCTTTGACAATGCTGCGCCTGGACGCTGTTGCGTTCCGGGTCATGATGGTTTCCTCCCAATTGGTGGGCCGCATCCTATGATGCGGCCCACCTTATCGACACACAACTCCAGGAGAGTGGTGGTGGAAACCTACTTCCAGCTGCTGAGGAAGAAGCGCGGCAGCTCGTCCGGATACGGCTTGAAGTTGAGTTGCTTCGAATAACCGTAGGTCACCGTGTGGGTGAAGATCGGCATCCATGAGGCCTTCTCGGTGATCAGCTTGATCGCCGCGCTGTATGCCTTGCGGCGCTGGTCCGGATCCACTGTCGCACTGCCGGCCTCCACCAGCTTCCTGATCTCCGGATCGCGCGTGTAGTCATTGCCGGTGAACGTGAAATAGTTCGGCAGGATGGCGGACACGTCATTGACCGAGTAGCTGCCCCACGACCCCATCTCCAACGGATTCTGGCCGGCGATCGATCGCTGCACCACGGCGCCCACCTGCATCATGGTGAGTTTCGCATGGATGCCGACCGCCGTCAGATAGCCTTGCATCGCGCCAGCCCATTGCGGCAGGTCGTAGGTCACCAGTTCGGTGTCGAAGCCGTTCGGATAGCCCGCTTCGGCCAGCAGTTGCTTGGCCTTCGCCGGATCGTATGGATAGGGCACGGCCGCAGCGGCATCACAGCCGAACTGCGTGGGAAAGCACGGCGTGTCGATCGCGCGTGAGCCGCCCTGCATGAGCTGCTTCGCCATGGTTGCACGATCCACCGCATAGAAGATCGCCTGGCGCACCTTCTGGTTGGTCAGCGGATTGTCGGCGCCGGTACGCCCGGCCGCATCGATGCTGAGATACTCGACCCGCATGGATTCCGCACGCGTGGCCTGCAGGTTCGGCATGCGGCCGACTGCCTCGAACTGGTCGGGACTGAACTTCCATATCCAGTCGGCGCGGCCACCGAGCAGTTCCGCCATCTCGGTGGCAGAGTCCGGCACCTCATGGATGACCAGCTTGGCGATCGCCGGCTTGCCCTTGGGACTGTCGGCGTAATACCCGTCGTAGCGCTCCATATCGACTTCGGTGGCGCCGTTCACCTTGGTGATCTTGTACGGCCCGGCGCCGATCGGATGCTGCGAGTACTCCTGCGGACCGACCTTTTCGCGATACGCCTTCGGCATGATGTACAGCGTCATCGCCATGTAATCGAGCGCCGCCGGAAACACGCGCTTCAGCTCGATGCGGACATGGGTGGGATCAACCACGGTGGCGTGGTCCATGTACGAGTAGTTGCTCGGCGTGGAGACCTGCTTGTCGGCAAGCACCGAGTTGATGGTGTAGGCGACATCGTCCGCCGTCAGCTTGTCGCCGTTGTGGAAGGTCACGTTCGGTCGCAGGGTGAATTCGAGCGTCGTTTCGTCAACCCATTTGAATGATTCGGCGAGCAGCGGCTTGATCTGCAACGTCTCGGGGTCGCGATAGACCAGCGAATCCCAGGCCTGGTGCCCAAGCACGATGCCGGTGCGAAGCTGATTGTAGTATGGCGTGACGTCGGGGACTGCGTCGCGCCAGGTGATGCGCAGCGTGTCGGCCGATTTCTGCGCCATGACGGGCGCGGCGACCGTCAGTCCCGCTGCCAGAATCACGCCACCGAGAACCTTGCGCATCACCCTGCCTCCCTCTGCCCTGCCGGATGGCAGCGTAGTGCAGGTTCAGGTGGACGGGAACCGCACTCCCGTTTCAGTCCCAACCGCTTGGCGGCACAAATCCCTGCCATGCCTTCTCCAGAAGCCGGGCAAGCTGGATCGTGCCTCGGTCGCCGTATTGCGGTCCGACGATCTGCACGCCGACCGGCAGGCCCGAGGGTGCGAAACCAAGTGGCGCGACAGTGGCCGGCAGCAGGTAGAAGCCCGAGATACCCGCCCAGAACATCTGGTCGGTCGCCGGCACGCGATGCCCGTTCAGCGGGATCGTGCGTTCCCAGCGCTCGCCTGCATGGTCATGCGGTACCGCGGGACTGGCGGCGGCCGGGCACAGGAACACGTCCCAATCCTGAAAGAACGCCGCCCAGGCACGACGCATGCGTTGCCGCGTCTCGTTGCCGATGATGAAGTCGCGATGCGTCATGCTGATGCCGCGTGCCATCATCGCGTAATAGCTCTCGTCGCCGTTCGGCAACCGCGCCGCTTCGTTGCGCCAGTGTCGCATGCCGGCGGCATCGGTGCGCCCACTGGTGGTGGCGCGCAGCAGTTCGATGAACAGGCGATGGCCCTCGGCCAGGTCGAAATCCGGCCGCGCCGTCAGGCTCACCTTGGCGCCCTGCCGGCGTAGGAAGGTCGCAAGTTCATCGAGCCTGCCGGTGATCGAGGCATCGACCTCCGACAGCGGATGGTCGGTCATCACCGCGACGCGCAGTCCCTTGAATGCCGCCTGTCGCGGCGGCGGCAGGTTGAGCCGCCAACCGGTTTCGATCGGCTCCGGGCCGGCCATCACGTCGAGCGCAACGGCCAGGTCGTCGGCCGACCGCGCCAGCGGACCGATCACCGAAATGTCCGACTGCGCGACATTGCCGTTCAGCGAATGGCCCAGCGGCGGGCAGATGCCCCAGGTCGGCTTGTGGCCATAGACGCCGCAGTAATGCGCCGGATTGCGGATCGATGAACCGATGTCGCTGCCGGCCTCGATCCCGGTCAGGCCGGCGGCCAGTGCCGCGGCCGCGCCACCGGATGAACCGCCAGGCGACAGCGCGAGGTCCCACGGATTGTTGGTCGTGCCGTATATCGCATTGTAGCTCTGCCAATCCGCCAGCAGCAGCGGCACGTTGGTCTTGCCGAACAGCACCACACCGGCGTCGAGCAACCGGTCCACTGCCAGCGCGTTGTGCGTGGCGATGACGTCCTTCTGCGCCGGCACGCCCCAGGTGGTCGGCAGCCCGGCAATGTCAAAGCTTTCCTTGATCGTCATCGGCACGCCGAGCAGCGGGCCCCTGGCACCCTGTTTGCGCCGCCGGTCCAGCGTACGCGCACGCTTGCGGGCGCGCTCGAAGTCGCGCACCACCACGGCATTGATCCGCCCATCATGGCGTTCGACCCGGGCGATATAATGGTCGAGCAGTTCCACGCAGCCGATGTCGCCACGCCTCACCAGTGACGCCAGGCGTTTGGCCGACAGGAACGTGGGGTCCATGAGTGCCCCGTCACTCCCAACCGGGCGGCGGAACGAACTGGCGCCAGTGGCGTTCCAGCAGGCCGGCAACATGGATCGTGGTGCGGTCGCCGTACAGCGGCCCGACAATCTGCACGCCGATCGGCAGTCCGGCCGAGGTCGTCCCGATCGGCGCGGTCGAGGCAGGAAGATGATACGCGCAGGTGACACCGGGCCAGAACAGCATGTCGTCGTACGGGATGGTGCGGCCATTCACCGTCACATGCCGTTCCCAGGGCTCGCCCTGCTGCATATGCGGCAGCGCCGCCGTGGCGATCACCGGGCACAGCAGCACGTCCCAGTCCTGGAAGAACGCACCCCAGGCACGACGAAGCTGGAACCGCCGCTCGTTCACGCGCAGCCAGTCGCGATGCGTCATGTCCACGGTGCGCAGCATGATCGCTTCAGGGCGCATGTCGTCGGCCGCGTGACGCGCTGCGGCTTCACGCATCCGAACCAGCTTGTCCTCGGTCAGGCGCGCGCTCAATGCCGTATTGAGCAGCTTCAGGTAGATGTGGAACGCCTCGGTCGCATCGAATTCCGGACGCGCGGTGCGGCTGACCTGCGCGCCCTCGCGTTCCAGGAAGTCGGCCAGCGCTTCGATAGCCCCGGTGGTCTCGGTGTCGGTCGCCTGACCCGGCTGGCTCGACCAGACCGCCACGCGCAGGTCGGCAAGGCGCGCCGCGCGCGGCGGCGGCAGCGGGGTCGCCAGTGCGGTTTCCGCCGGGTCTGGCCCGGCGATCACGTCCAGTGCGAGCGCGAGATCGGTCGCCGACCGCGCCAGTGGACCGATGACCGAGATATCGGTCATCGCCGCGACCACGCTGAGTGCATGACCGCGCGACGGGCACAGCCCCCAGGTCGGCTTGTGGCCGAACACGCCGCAATAATGTGCCGGCACGCGGATCGATCCGCCGATGTCGCTGCCGATTTCCAAACCAGCGAATCCTGCCGCCATGGACGCGGCGGCGCCACCCGATGAACCACCGGGCGTATGAGCGAGGTTCCATGGGTTGGCGGTCGCGCCGTATATCGGATTGTAGCTCTGCCAGTCCGCCAGGCTCACCGGCACATTGGTCTTGCCGAATACCACGGCACCGGCCGAGGACAGACGCTGGATCGCCAGCGCGTCCTCGGCGGCGACGTTGTTGCGATACTCCTCGAAGCCCCAGGTGCTGCGCAGGCCGGCGACGTTGAAGCTCTCCTTCACCGTCATCGGCACGCCGAACAGCGGGCCGGCACGCCCGTCGCGCCGCTGCTGGTCGAGCATGCGGGCACGATCGCGCGCGCGGTCGAAGTCGCGCACCACAACGGCATTGGTCCGGTCATCGAGCCGCTCGACGCGGGCGATATAGTGGTCGAGCAGCTCGAGGCAGCCGATGGCGCCGTTCCGCACGAGTTCGGCGAGGCGCCAGGCCGGGAGGAAAGCCAGCTCCGTCATGTGCTGGACGAGTTGAAGTTGCCGCCGTCCAGCAGCAGGTTCTGTCCGACGATGAAGCCGATATTGGCGGAGCACAGGAAGGCGCACGCGTCGCCGAATTCGGCCGGATTGCCGACACGGCCGGTCGGCGAGTTCTTCGCACGCTCCTGCACCAGCTCATCGACCGGGCGATTGGACGCACGCGCCGCTTCCTGGAATCCGCCGCGCAGCCGGTCGGTGAGGAACGGCCCGGGCAGGATGTTGTTGATGATGACGTTGTGATGGGCGATCTGCCGCGCCAGGCCAGCGACGAAACCGGTCAGCCCGGCGCGCGCGCCGTTGCTCATGCCAAGCTCCGGGATCGGCGACTTCACGGAGGCCGAGGTGATGTTGACGATGCGGCCGAACTTGCGCCCGATCATGCCGTCCACCACCGCCTTGATCATGAAGATCGGCGCCAGCATGTTGGCATCGACCGCCTTGATCCAGTCGTCGCGACCCCACTCACGAAAATCGCCACGCGGCGGACCGCCGGCGTTGTTCACCAGGATGTCGGCCTGCGGACACGCCGCCAGCGCCGCGGCGCGGCCGGCTTCGGTGGTGATGTCGCCGGGCACCGGCGTCACCTTCGCGCCGGTCGCCTTGCGGATTTCATCGGCGGTGCGCTCCAGGTCAGCGGCGGTGCGCGCGGTGATGACCACCTCGACGCCCTCGCGCGCCAGCGACATGGCGCAGGCGCGGCCAAGGCCCTTGCTGGCCGCGCAGACGATTGCTTTCTTGCCCTTGAGCCCGAGATCCATCGTTCCGTTCCTCCCTATCGTGTGTACGCGGCCCTGCGTCAGGTCCGGCCGCGTCCGGTCATGACGATGAATGCTTCATCGTTCCACGGCAATCGTCTGCAACACCGCCCGCGATGCCTCCGGCACGGAGATCGGGCGCTGCGTCGCACGCTCGACGAATACGTGCACGAAATATCCCTCCGCCGCCGCCACGTCATCGTCGTTGCGGAACACGCCAACCTCGTAGCGCACCGAACTGCCGCCGATGCGGGCCACGCGCACACCGACCGCGATCCGATCCGGAAACGCCACCGAACTGTGATAGCGGCACATCACCTCGGCCACCACGCAATGCACCGGTCCGTCCAGCAGATCCACCACGCCGCTGCTCATTTCGAAATATGTCACCGCGGTATCGAAGAATGAAAAGTAGTTCACGTTGTTCACATGGCGGAATACATCGTTGTCCATCCATCGCGTGGTGATGAGATGGAACCAGCGATAATCGGCACGGCGGCCCGGAGGTTGGCGGCTCATGGAGGGTTCAGCCTGGGGTCAGGGGTCGGCCTGGGGTCAGGGGCAATTGCGTTCCGGCGACTGATAGCCGATAGAGGCGCGCCCGAACAGGAGGGGCCCCATTGCTGCACCGGCTCTCGCACCGAATCACCGTCATGGCGCTGCTCGGCAGCGCGCTGGCGCCGTCATCCGCCATGGCGCACGCCATCCTGCAACAAAGTCAGCCCCCGGCCGGCGGCAGCGTGCCGGAGGGCAAGGTGGACATGTCGTTCACCTACAATAGCCGGGTGGATCGCGCACGCTCGCGCCTGACCCTCACCAACCCGGACCACAAGCAGATCGTGCTGACGATCCGTGACGATGGCCCGGCCAATATCATCGATACCAGCGCCGACCTGAATAAGCCCGGTGCCTATGTCGTGCGCTGGCAGGTCCTGGCGGTGGATGGCCACATCACTCGTGGCGATGTACCCTTTACTGTTACGGGCCCGTAGCGCGTGTCGCTGCTGATCGACCTGTTCGGTTACCTGTCGATCGTCATCCATGGATTCACCGTGCTGGCCCAGTCGATGGCGCTTGGCGGTGTGCTGTTCCTTTCGCTGGCGCTGCGCCCCCTCGCTTCGCGGCTCGGTTCGACCGGCCAATCGCTCGAACGGGCCTGCATCAAGATCGCCGCCTGGAGCGCCCTCGCGCTGATGGTCTGCGAGGTCGCGACGGTGGCGTTGCAGACCGCCGTGCTGGTCGGCACTGTCGATCTGTCGATCATCGATGTGCTGCGCGCAGACTTCGCCATCGCCGGCATGGTGAAGATTGCTGCCGCTGCGGTGATCGCGCTGACCCTGTTCGCTGCCGGCCAACGTGCATCGATCCCGGCATTGTTGGCACTGGCTGCGATCGAGCTGGCCGCGGCTACCCTGACAACGCACGCCGCCGCGCGGCTGGACAGCCGTTCGCCGCTGCTGGTGGTGGAATTCCTGCACCAGCTCGGCGCGGCAATCTGGATCGGCGGCATCCCCAGCTTCCTGCTCGCGTTGAACCGTATCCAGAACGGCCAGGCCTGGCGTTTGGTCGGCGCACGCTTCTCGCGCATGTCGATGGCTGGCGTCGCCTGCATCCTGGTAAGCGGCATCACCATGAGCGTGCTGTATATCGGTGACTGGCAGGGTTTCTATGGCACGGCCTATGGCGTGATGGTCGGCGCCAAGATCGCGATGTTCCTCATGCTGCTGGGTCTCGGTGCCGGCAATTTCCTGCTGGTGGAGCGTCTGCGCGCACAGCCGGCCGCGCCGATCGGACGGCTGAAGCGATTTGCCGAAGTGGAGGTTGGCGTCGGGATCGCGATCTTCTTCGCGGCCGCGTCGTTGACCTCGGTGCCACCCGCCGTTGACCTGACGCAGGACCGGGTGAGCTGGCAGGAAATCGTCGAGCGCAACATCCCGCAATGGCCACGCCTCGCCTCGCCTGACCACGATGCGCTGGCGCTGCCCGCACTGCAGGCCAAGCTGGATGCCGAGGCGGCGCGTCATCGCGCGGCGCCGCAGGTGGCGTTCGTGCCGGGCTCCGGCGACCTGCCGCCGCGCAACGCCGCCGACATCGCCTGGTCGGAATACAACCACCACTGGTCCGGATTATTTGTGCTCGCGATCGGGCTGCTGTCGCTGCTCAACCAGGCCGGCCAGCGCTGGGCGCGCCATTGGCCGCTGCTGTTTCTTGGTCTGGCAGCGTTCCTGTTCGTGCGTTCCGATCCGGAGGTCTGGCCCCTCGGCGAGATCGGGTTCTTCGAAAGTTTTCGCGACATCGAAGTGCTGCAGCATCGCGTGTTCGTGGTGCTGATCGCCGCGTTCGGCATTTTCGAATGGCGCGTGCGCACCGGAGCCGACGTGAAGCCGTGGGCGCGCCTGGTGTTTCCGCTGTTATGCGCGGGCGGCGGAACGCTGCTGCTGACCCACAGCCACGCGATCGCCAACGTGAAGGACCAGCTGCTGATCGAGTTGACCCATACGCCGCTGGCCCTGACCGGGATCGTTGCCGGCTGGGCACGGTGGTTGGAATTGCGCCTCGATCCGCAAACCAACAGGATCGCTCAACGGCTCGCGGGCTGGGTCTGGCCGGTGTGCTTCATCCTGGTCGGCTTCATGCTGCTGGGCTATCGCGAGGCGTGATGCGCATCGCCTATGCCGGGGCCATGACCAGCGACGCTGTGGTGCCGCCGCCGAGAGTGCTGTCGAAGTGCAGTGCGGCGCTCATCGCATCCGCCAGGCGGAGGCTGAGCGCGAGACCGGTGCCCATACCTTCAAACCGTCGTGCGGCACCGGACTCGGCCTGGTAGAACGGATCGCCGATCTGCTCGAGCACGTGGACCGGCATGCCGGCCCCGGTGTCCTTCACCACCGCAATGACGCCGTCGTCTGTGCGGCGCGCAGATATTTCCACCGCGCCGCCCGCCTCGGTGAATTTGATTGCGTTCGATATCAGGTTGTCGAGGATTCTGCGGAGCGCCCACGGATCCGCCGTCACCAGCGGCGGCTCTGCATCCGGCTTTGCGATGGCGAGTGCAATCCGCTTCTCCGCTGCGAGTGGTCGAGCCGCCTCGACTGCCTGCATCAGCACCGAAACCAGATCGAGTTTCCTGAAGTGCAGTTGCCGATCGGCGATCTGGGTGAGATCGATCAGGTTATCCAGCGTCGACAATAACCGGCGGCCGCCACCCTGGATATGACCGATCGCCACACGCTGATCGGGTCGTGCCTCGGCGATCAGCAGATCCGCATAGCCCAGGACCGCGGACAGCGGCGTGCGCAACTCGTGGCTCAGGTTGTTGAAGAGCTGCGTCTTGGCCTGATCCGCCGCCTCCGCTCGCGCGGTCTGCTCAGCCAGTCGATCGCGAATGGCCCTCTCATGGTGCACCAGGTAAGCGGTGACAAAAATTGCCGCGATCGACAGGACGCGGTTGAGAATGCCTGCGACGATGTCCGGATTGATCGACGGAAAGAAGTAGCCGATCGCCACCATCGCGGTGGCGAGACAGGCAAGCCACCAGGGCGCCCTTGGGTCCTGATGGTAAACTGCCGTGCTGACCAGCGGCATGTAGAACAGGCCAAAGGCGAGGGTGGCGGATTGCGTGAGGTCAGCGACAAAGGCCGCACCGCAGACAACGTAAACCGTGAGCCGTACCCATCGGCTCCACGTCCGGTCCTGTGATCGGTGCCGCTGATCCAGGTTTTCCTCGGCGGTCTCAGTGCTGGTCGGGCCGTGACTCGCAACAATGCCGGCGCTTGGCGCGCCGCCGCAAGCGCCATCCAGCACATCAGCCGCTCAATGTGCGAGCAACCTGGCAAATTGTTGCGACAGATACCAAGTCATCAGTGAAACACCCGTCATGAAATCGTCAATCTCCATGGCCTCGTGTGGATTGTGGCTGCCGTTCTCGTTGCGGATGAAAATCATGCCCATCGGCACGCCGGTCGCGGCAAATGCCGCCGCATCGTGCGAGGCCGGGCTGCCAAGCTGCAGAACCGGTATGCCAAGCGCCGAAGCACCCTGCTCCAGGACCGCCTTCATCGACTGATCGACCTGTCCCACCGCGGCGCGCGCTTTTGGTCCACGATGAAAGCGTACGCCTCGGCGCTGCTCGATCCCGGCGATGATCGCATCGACCCGGCGATCCAGGTCGGCCAGCACTGCCTCGTCGTAAGCGCGGACATCGAGGCTGAAATTGAATGCGCCCGGCACGATGGTCAGGCCATGCGAGGCGGCGTCCGTGTAAAAACGGCCAATGGTGCAGGCCATCGGGATGCCTTGCGCCTCGTGCTCTTCCCACACCCGGTCGAGCGCCATGGCAAACTCGGCGCCTGCCATTGCAGCGTCGCGCCGGAACCGGCGCGGCAAGCCAACATGGTCGTGGCTGCCTTCGATGCGCGCATCGGGATATCGAAAGTTGCCCGGGATTCCGGTGCAGATCGCGACCGGCCGGCCGGCTGCCACCAGGCTCGGCGCCTGCTCGATATGCAATTCGATATACGCTTGCAGTTGCGCCGGATCGAGGAAGCGACGCCCGGACCGCAGCGCCTCCGGATCGCCGCCGCATTCTGCGATGTGTTCCGCCAGTGTCCGGCCGGTATCGACGCGGCGCACGTCCAGCGCCCCGTCCGGCAGCGTTCCAAGTGCGCCGCGGCTGCCGATATAGGATACCTGGAACCAGATGCTCTCCTCGGCGCGAATGCCCATCACCGTCAGGTCGCAGTCCAGCGTGATGCCAAGACGCTGCAACGCCGCGGCGGCGGCCAGCCCCGCCACCACGCCCGCCGCACCATCGAAATTGCCGCCATGCGGCACCGAATCCAGGTGCGAACCGATGACGACGCGCCTTGCGGCCGGGTCGCGTCCCGGCAGCGTCATGTAGAGATTGGCTGCCGCGTCGTGCTCGATACGCAGACCGAGCCGTCGCGCCGCCTCGGTCACCGTGGCGTGCGCGCGCTGCTCGCCCGCTCCGTACGGATCGCGCGTCACGCCGGGCTCATCCAGCCCATCGTGTCGCAACTGGTCGAACAGTGCGTTCACCAGCCCGCGTTGTTCCGCCACCGCCGTGCCAATGTCCATCGTCCGCGTTCCCTGTCAGTGCGAGCCCTGCGCCTGCACCAGCCCCCGATACAGCGCGGCATACCGCGCCGCCGGTCCGCGCCAGCCCACCTCGGTCTGCATGGCATTGCGCTGCAGCCGCCGCCATACATCAGGTTGCCGCCATATCGACAACACCCGGGTGATTGCCGCCGCCAGCATCTCGGTCTCCACCGGGGCGAAGTGGAAGCCGGTGCCGATGCCGGACGCCAACGCCATCTCATTCGCGTCGATCACCGTGTCGCACAGGCCGCCGACATGCGCCACCACCGGCAATGCGCCATAGCGCATGGCGCAGAGTTGTGTCAGGCCACAGGGCTCGAAACGCGATGGCATCAGCAGCGCGTCGCAGCCGCCCTGCACCAGATGCGCCAATGCTTCGTCATAGCCGAAGAACACGCCCACGCGGCCGGGATTGGCGGCGGCGGCCGCGCGCAGACCGGCCTCCAGCGAACCATCGCCCGCACCGAGTACCGCAAGCTGCGCACCACCGGCCAACGGCGCGGGCAGCGCATCGAGCAGCAGGTCGATCCCCTTCTGCGCCGCCAGCCGGCTGATGACGCCAAACAGCGGCGCGGCCGGATCGCGATCGAGGCCGAGCCGTTCCTGCAGCGCTGCCTTGTTGCCGGTCCGCCCGGTTATCCGATCCACGTCGAAGCGGACCGCAAGGAGCGGGTCGCGCGCCGGGTCCCACACCGTCGTGTCGATACCGTTGAGAATTCCTGACAGCACATCGGCGCGCGACCGCAGCAGCCCATCCAATCCGACGCCGCCGGCCGGCATGCGGATCTCCACTGCGTAGGTCGGCGACACCGTGGTGATCCGATCGGCAAAATTCAGGCCGGCCTTCAGGAAGCCGATATCACCGTAATATTCGACGCCGTCGACCGCGAAGGCGTTCGCCGGCAGGCCAAGCGGAGCCAACAGGTAAGCGGGAAAGCTACCCTGGAAGGCGATGTTGTGCACCGTCATCACCGTCGGCGGATGGGCGGCGCCGGCATAGTGCAGATAAGCCGGCACCAGGCCCGCCTGCCAGTCATGCGCGTGCACCACGTCGGGGCGATACCCCTCCACCAGCCCGTGCGCGATCAGCGTGGCGGTGCGCGACAGCGCGGCGAATCGGTAGGCGTTATCGGGCCATTCATGCCCATGCGGGCCGCGATACGGATCGCCCTCGCGCGCGAACAGATGCGGTGCGTCGATGGCGAACAGGTCCAGGCCGGCTGCCTTCGCCGCGACGACGCGCGCCTCGCCGCCGAACAGGTCATCGATGCGCGCGACCGCCACGCCACCGTCCAGCGCACCGAGCACCTGGGGGTAGCCTGGCACCAACGAGCGCACCGCCACGCCTTCGGCGGCAAGCGCGGCCGGCAACGCGCCGGCCACGTCTGCAAGACCACCAGTCTTGATCAGCGGAAAGATCTCGGAGACGACAGCCAGAACGTGCAGTGTCGTCATAGCTCCAGTTGGTCGAGCATCGGCTGCGTGATCAGGCAGACGCCCTCATCGGTGCGGCGGAAGCGCCGCGCGTCCTCCAGCGGGTCTTCACCAACGATGAGGCCGTCCGGAATCCGCACGCCACGATCGACGATGACGTTGCGCAATCGCGCAGAGCGGCCGATATCGACATAAGGCAGTACCACGGTGTTTTCGACGCTGGCAAAGGAATGTGCGCGAACGCCGGTGAACAGCAGCGAATGCCGCAACGATGCGCCGGAGACGATGCAACCGCCGGAAACCAGCGAACTGATCGCCTGCCCGCGTCGTCCATCGTCGTCGTGCACGAACTTGGCCGGCGGCGTGATCTCGCCGTAGGTCCAGATAGGCCACTCCATGTCGTACAGGTCGAGCGCCGGTATGACATCGGTCAGGTCGATGTTCGCCTTCCAGTAGGCATCCAGCGTGCCGACATCGCGCCAGTATGCGCCCGCTTCGAATCCGGACCGCACGCAGGACTGCGTGAAGCGGTGCGCCAGCGCCTTGCCATGCTTGACCAGATACGGAATCAGGTCCTTGCCGAAGTCACGACTGGAGTTCGGGTCGGCGGCATCGCGGCGCAACTGGTCGAACAGGAATTTGGTGGCGAACACGTAGATACCCATGCTGGCCAGCGCCATGTCCGGATTGTCGGGCATGCCTGGCGGGTCGGCTGGTTTCTCGAGAAACGACATGATCCGATCGTCGGCATCGACGTGCATGACGCCAAACCCGGACGCCTCGCTGCGTGGCACCTCGATGCAGCCGACCGTGACGTCGGCCTGCTGCTCATGGTGCTGCTGCAGCATCGGCTCGTAGTCCATCTTGTAGATATGGTCGCCGGCCAGGATGATGATGTGGTCCGGGCCATAGCTCTCGATGATGTCGATGTTCTGATACACCGCATCGGCGGTGCCGGCGTACCACTCGTTCTCCGCGACACGCTGGCTGGCGGGCAAAATGTCGAAGCTCTCGTTGCGTTCGACGCGGAAGAAGTTCCAGCCGCGGGACAGATGGCGGATCAGGCTGTGCGCCTTGTACTGCGTCGCGACGCCGATCCGGCGTATCCCGGAGTTCAGTGCGTTGGACAGTGCAAAATCGATGATGCGCGACTTGCAGCCGAAAAATACCGCCGGCTTGGCACGCCGGTCAGTGAGCTCCATCAGCCGGCTGCCGCGGCCGCCCGCCAACACATACGCCATTGTCGTCCTGGCGATCGGTCCGCTTTTCGGAATAGCCAGCATGGCGTTGCTCCGGTCAGGTGTCGGCAAGCTCCGTCAGAATGCGGTCGCGCGTGGCCGTATCGCCATCGTCGTGCGCTGGCTGGATACAGACATGCGTTGCACCGGCCTGGAAATGTGCCCTGAGGCCCTGCTTCACCGTGGCAGCGTCACCCCACAGCACCATCGCGTCGATGAACCGGTCGGAGCCGCCGTTCGCCAGGTCCGCTTCGGAAAAGCCGATGCGCAGCCAGTTGTTGCGGTAATTGTCGAGCACCATGTAGCGCGACAGCTCCTTGCGCCCGAGCGCGCGTGCCTTCGCCGGATCGGTTTCCAGTGCAACCTTCTGCTCGGCCACCAGCCACTTGCCGGGTCCGAGGATCTTTGCCGCCTCCGCAGTGTGCTGCGGCGTGGTGTTGTACGGCAGCGCACCGCGGGTGTGGCTGGCGGACAGCTTCAGCATCAGCGGCCCAAGCGCGGCGATCGCGAGCGGCCAGTTCTCCGAGCCGGCCTCTCCCTTGGTGATGCCGTCGAGGTAGGCGCGCATCACCGGCACGGGTTTTTCGTACTTGTGGCCGCGGATGCCCTCGACCATCGGCACGTGGCTGACGCCCAGACCAAGGATGAAGCGATCGCCGTAGAGCTGGTGCAGCGACAACATACCGCGCCGCGCGGTGAAGGCGTCGCGTGCATAGATGCTGGCGATGGAGCTGCCGAATTTCAGCCTGGTCGAGTGTTCCAGCATGAATCCGGCGACCGACAGCGACTCGTAGCCGCGCGATTCGGGGTACCACAGGGTGTCGTAGCCGAGCCGCTCGACAGTGTTGACGAACTGCCTGATCTGCTGGGGACCGCCCAGCTTGTCAGTCGAGTACCAGACGCCAAGCCGACCGAGTTGCATTGCTATCTCCGTTCTTATCCATGTCATTGCGAGGAGCGGAGCGACGAAGCAATCGCCGACAGGCGAGGCCCAACTGGGTGGAGATTGCCGCGTCGCTACGCTCCTCGCAATGACAATCGGTCAGATCACCCGCGCCGCCCTGAACCGGTCGATATCCGTACGGCTATAACCCAATTCGCCCAGCACCTCGTCGGTGTGCTGCCCGAACATCGGCGGCGGACGATCCACCCGGGGCCCGTCATGCGCGAACTTGAACGCGGCCACCGGAACGCTGAACGAACCCTCGATACCCGGCGCCGATTCATGCCGATGCAGCACGCCGCGCGAGGCGATCTGCGGGTCGGCCAATGCCTCACCCATCGTGCGTACACGACACGCCGGCACGTGGCGTTCCTGCAGCCACGCTTCCCACTCCGCCGCACTGCGCGTCAGCATGATCTCGCCCAGCAGCTTTTCCTCACGCTCGTGATCCGCATTGCGTTCGTCGTTGGTGCGCTTGACCATCTCGGGATGCTCCAGCACGGTCCATAACCGCTTCTGCTGGCGCAGGTTGGACGCACCCACCATCACGATGCCGTCCCTGGTCTGGTACGCCATGCTGGTCGCGTGTCCGGTCCGGTTGCCGGACGGCTTCGGATGCTTGCCGTTGCGCATGTAACCGGTCACGTGCGAGGCCATCAGGATGATCGCCACATCCAGCATCGCCATATCGACCCGCTGTCCCTGCCCTGTACGCTCGCGCTGGAACAGCGCCGCCGACAGCGCGTAGGCGCCCATCGTCCCGGTCGCATAGTCGATCGCCGGCGCGCCGATCTTGATCGGGTTGGCAGTCGGCGTGCCGGTCATCGCCATGATGCCCGAGGTGGATTGGATCACATGGTCATATGCGGTCTGCTGCCGACGCGGACCGCCCTGGCCGAACGCCGAGAACGAGGCATAGATCAGTTTCGGATTGATCGCCCGGAGATCCTCGTAGCCCAGGCCGAGTGCCTCGAAGGCGCCTGGACGGTAGTTCTCCACCAGCACATCGGCGGTGGCGACCAGTTTCTTGAGGATTTCCCGGCCCTGCTCGGTCTTCAGGTTCAGCGTGATGGCGCGCTTGTTGGACCCCTGGGTGAGGAATCCCGTGCCCATGTTGGCGTGGTTCAGATCGTTGTCGCTGCCGGAATCGCGACTTTGATCGGGGTCGTCCGGATGTTCCACCTTGATCACGTCGGCGCCCATCAGGCCGAGTTGATAGGCGGCGAACGGGCCGGCCAGCACATGCGTGATGTCGATGATGCGGATGCCTTCGAACGGACGCGCCATGTGCCGGCTCCCAAAGAGGCTTTATCGGTTGACGGCACGGTGCCGGCTTGCCCGCATGGCGTCAACACGCTTGGATATCGCGAACGAATTGGAGGGACGCGATGTCGGTCGATCTGATCATCGAGGGGCCGGTGGCGAAGATCGTGCTCAACCGCCCGGAGAAGCTGAACGCGCTGACCTACGAGATGCGCGCGCAGTTGCGCGACTACGCGCAGCAACTCCGCTTCGACGAAAACGTCCGCGCCATCATCATCACCGGCGAGGGCCGCGCATTCTGCACCGGCGCCGATGTCGGGCGGATGCAGCGTGGCGGGCTGCGGGCGGAACGCGAGAAGATGCAGGGCGGCAGCCACAGTTTCCTGCGCACGCTGCACGCCACGGAAAAGCCGGTCATCGCCGCGGTACGCGGCCCGACCGTCGGCATCGGCTGGAGCATCGCCCTGGTCGCCGACCTGGTCGTTGCATCGGAAACCGCCCGCTTCTCCCAGGTGTTCCGGCGGATCGGGCTGGCGCCGGATGGCGGGGCGATCTGGTTCCTGACCCGCCGCATCGGGCTGGCGCGCGCCAAGGAACTGGTGTTCACCGCGCGCTTCGTCGAGGCGCAGGAGGCGCTGGAGCTCGGGCTGGTGAACTACGTCGTGCCCGACGGCGAACTGATGGCGAAGACCGAGGAGCTGGCGGCGGACCTGGCATCCGGGCCGACCTTCGCCTTCGGCATGGCGAAGAAGCTGTTCCATATGGCGAGCGGGCCGAGTTACGAAGACTTCCTCGACTACGAGGCGTTCGTGCAGCCGCAACTGGACCAGACCGAGGACCATCGCGAGGGCGTCGCGGCATTCCGCGAGAAGCGGAAACCGAATTTCATCGGGCGATAGCAGCGTTCCGCACTGTCATTGCGAGGAGCGAAGCGGCACGGCAATCCCCTGCCCGAATGAGCAGGAGATTGCTTCGCTGGGCTCGCAATGACAGCGGCCGGCGACGGCGCGAGGGTTACACCGGATCCCACGGATAAACGTCGCGCGTCCGCTCCAGCGGGGTGAAGTTGTTCTTCATCGCCGGCAGCCAATGCTCGGCAAGCTTCTCCGGAGTCCAGCCGTCGGTGCGCGCCATGATGCGGATCGGCCGCGGCTGGTTGTAGAGATACACCTCGTTGCCGCGCACACCGAAGATCTGCCCCGACACGCCCTCCGCCGCATCGGTGCCCAGGAACGCGATCAACTGTGCAATGTGGTCCGGCCGCGTCCGCTCGGCGCGCGCCTTGAGCTGTTCCTCGCTCTGCCCCGGCACTGTCTCGATCATACGGCTGAACGCATGCGGCCCGATGCAGTTGGAGCGGATCTTGTAGCGCTGCATGTCCATCGCGATGCAGCGCGACAATCCGGCAATGCCCAGCTTGGCCGCGCCGTAGTTGGTCTGCCCGACGCTGCCGATCAGCCCAGAGGTCGATGTGATGTGCACGAAGCAACCGCTCTCCTGCTTGCGGAAATGCGGCACCGCAGCGCGGCTGACATAGAACGCACCGTACAGGTGCACCTTGATCACCGCGTCCCATTCCTCGGGCGACATGTAGTGGAACATGCGGTCGCGCAGGATGCCGGCGTTGTTCACCACCATGTCGATGCGGCCGAAATTGTCGATCGCGGTCTGCACGATCTTCTGCGCATTCTCCCACTCGGCCACGCTGTCGGTGTTGGCCACCGCGCGGCCCTGGCCGTTCGCCTGGGTGATCTCCTGCACGACCTGCTGCGCCGGGCCGACATCGTGGCCCTCGCCGGTGACAGCTGCACCGACGTCGCACACCACGACCTTGGCCCCGTTCGCCGCCAGGCAGATCGCTGTCGCGCGCCCGATCCCTCGGCCCGCACCGGTGACCACGGCAACCTTGCCGTCCAGCATTCCAGCCATCTCGCGTTTCTCCCTTTCATCCACAATGACCCAAGAATGCGCCGTGCCGCGGCGTGTGTCATCCTCCCGGCCGGAGGTGGGACATGGACATCGGTTTTCTTGGCCTCGGCCAGATGGGTGCGGCGATTGCCGAACGCCTGGAAGGACCGGACCTACGGCTGCACGTGTTCGACCCCAATCCGCTGGCGATGGCGCCCTTCGTGCAGCGCGGCGCAGCCGACCATGCGTCCGCCGCAGCGGTTGCCGCGGTTGCGCCGATCGTGTTCGCCTGCCTGCCGAATGCCGCGGTGAGCGAACAGGTCGCGGCCGAAATCACCGGTTCGGCAACGCTGCGCATCTATATCGAAATGTCCACCATCGGCAGAGAGGCGATGGCTCGCATTGCAGGCTCATTGGGTGCGCACGGCATCGCGCTGGTCGACTGTCCGATCAGCGGTGGACCGAAGGGCGCACGCGCCGGCACGCTGTCGGTGATGGTCGCGGGTCCCCGCGATGCCGTGTCAACGGTCAAGCCATGGCTGCAGCGTATCGGCAAGAACCTGTTCGAGGTCGGCGAACGGCCGGGCCAGGCACAGTTGATGAAACTGGTGAACAACCTGATCAATGCAGCCAACATGGCAACAGCATTCGAGGCCTTGGTGCTGGGCGCGAAAGGCGGACTGGACCCGGACCTGATGGTGGAAGTGATCAACGTATCCACCGGCCGCAACAGCGCGACCTTGGACAAGGTGCCGAAAGCGGTGTTGACGGGAGCTTTCGACTACGGCGCGAAGCTGTCCACGATGCTGAAGGACGTCACGCTCGGATTGAACGAGGCCGAGGCTCTTGGCGTGCCGATGTGGGTGCACCAGACGGTCGGCCAGCTCTGGCGGTTTGGCGCCACCCAGGGGCTCGGCGACGCCGACCTCACCATGCTGATCCGCATCCTGGAGGGGTGGGCCGGCGCCGAGGTGCGCAGCGGGCCGCAATAGCGGGATGGGCCCCCTTGCGCAACCCATCGGGGGGCGCCCTACACCCCCGCTACTTCTTCTGCACATCCGCCCCACTGAGCACGAACAGGGCAAGGGCCTGCCCGAGGCAGTGGTTCAATTGCTCCAGCGCCCCTTCGCGATCAGCCTTCGGCGTCCGCTCCAGATCGATCCCGCTGTCGTTGGCCCAGGCACGCATCAGGTCGAAACGCCGGAACAGCGCCACACCCGGCATTGTGGCGACCTGCTGCAACACGTTCTCGTAAGGGTCGAGATCGGTGTTGGCACGCAGGAACCGACTGAATTGCGGATCGATCAGCACGAGATCGCCGCCGGCGTCGCGCACCCGTTCGGCACCGGCATGCAGCACTTCCAGCATGCGATCCGGCCGCAGTCCGCGCACTGCCTCCACGGTCCCGGTCTGCCACAGCACCAGCGGATAGTGCCGCTGCTTCAGAGCGGCCTCCAGCAGCGGCAGCATGTCCTCGGCTGTCATACCGCGACCACCACGGACCTCGACGCGGAACTGCACGCCGGGCAGCGCGGCGTTCAAGGTGCGGATCATCTGCCACGGGAACGAAGCACCTTGCGCCGCGATGGTTTCCTTGCCGGCAACGGTTATCGAACCGACGGTGGTGGCCGAACCGATCGCCAGGACATCGATTGGCGCACCGACGGCGATCGCCGCGGCGAGTTGCCCGAGTGTGCTGTTGGCGGTGAGAAACTCGTCGGGTGCGCCGCAGGCGTTGTCGGCGTCGCTGCCGGCACGCGATGGTACCGGCAGCGCGAGGATGGCGCAGAGAAGGAGACTTCCAGCCAGGCGGCGCATGCAAGGCTATCCGGTATCAGTCCGCGCGACTGCCGGCAAGGTGACCGGCTGGCGAGCGGCCGGCATGCGCCCCTTGCTGCGATACCAGGCGGCCAATCCGCCAACCGCCACCATTGCTGCCGCGCCGAGTGCGTTCACTGCGATCTGCATCGCCGCACCCTCGTCGGCCTCGAGGCCCAGCCGGGCGAGAAAACCGAAGAAGATGCCCGAACAGAACACCGGCAGAGAGTTCTGCCCGATCAGTACCAGCGGCGCCGCCAGCCGCGTACGCAGCCAGGCCGCATCGCGCGGCACCAACCGCACCGTCAGCCAGGCGAGCGACAGGATGGACAGCAGGCGGAACGGGTGCAGCCCGGTCTTGTCCTCAGTGATGACGAAGCGGATCACCGGCGCCGGCATGGACTCCAGGATGCGCGGATGGACGTCGATCACCCAGATGACGATCAGTCCGGCGAGCAGCACCAGCACCGACAGCAGATCGATCGGCCAGTGCAGCCGAGGCATCGCCGGCGGCGCATACGACAGGATGGCGCCGATCATGAACAGTAACTGCCAGGCAAACGGATTGAAGTACCAGCCCTCGCCGGTCCAGGCGCCCATGTTGATCCCGGTGACGCGAACCACGGC
Organism: Acetobacteraceae bacterium; assembly: GCA_036265005.1. Lineage (GTDB taxonomy): Bacteria > Pseudomonadota > Alphaproteobacteria > Acetobacterales > Acetobacteraceae > JAMXLO01. The sequence goes on from DATAPW010000390.1 coordinate 81,094, forward strand.
GTAGCCCGCCAGCGAGACGGCGAACAGCAGCATCGGTTTGCGCAGCAGCGGCAAAACGAAAGCGAAGATCAGCAGCAGCGCCACATAGAGCGGCAGGATGTTCAGCAGGTTCGGCTGGAAGCGCAGCAGGAGCGCCTCGAGCAGGGCGCGATAGGGTGCGTCGGCCAGCACGTCGAGGCGGGTTTCCTCGAGGTAGAACACCCGGTCGAGTGCGGTGGCGGAATACGCCACCTGCGCGGTGTAGACGACGAACAGGAAGATGTGCGCGACGTACAGGGTCCAGGCGCGGCGCAGCGTGTCGGCGGCGGCATACAGATACCCCTGCCGATCCATCACCGAGCCATACGCCAGCCCGGCGCCGAAGCCGGCCAGCAGCACGAAGACCTCGGTGGCGTCGCACATGGCAAAATTGCGCAGGCTGTAGTCGGCGAGTACGTCGCCCGGGATGTGGTCGGTATAGATCCACCAAAGCGCGAGGCCGCGGAAGAAATCCACGCGCAGGTCGCGGTCGCGGTTGCTGCGGATCAACGACATCGAATCCCCTCTAGCCATTATGTGGGGAGAGGGCAGTCGGAGACAAAGCGGAACCACGCCGCCGTGTAGCCGTCGGTTGGCGACAAAGTGTTACGCGGCAAGCAGGCCCCGGGCGGCCGCTTCGACATCCGCGGCGGCCGGGCAGGTCGGATGGCGGGACAGCAACAGGGTCTGCCGGCGGATCACGTCGCGCACGCGGTCGTCGCGGCGGACAATGCCGGCGAGACCTGGCGCACGGCCAAGGAACGTCAGGCAGGCACGTTGCAAAGTGGTGAAGGTGCGCTCCCCGGCCTGCCGCGTGGCTGCCTGGTTGACGACAACGCGGGCATCGCCGTCCGGCCGGTCCATCGCGTGCAGCTTCAACACGGCGTACGCATCGGTCAGGCTGGTAGGCTCCTCGGTGGCGAGCACCAGCAATGTGTCGGCCCAGGCGGACATCCGCCGGACCGGCCGTTCAAGCCCGGCGCCGAGGTCGAGCAGGATGAAATCGTAGCGGTCGGCTTCCTGGCGCAGGTCTGCCAGCGTGCGCTCCAGGGTTGCCGGATCGATCGACGACAATGCGCCGGACCCGGAGCGGCCGGCGACGATGGCAAATCCCCCCTCATGGTGGTGGACGGCCGTTTCGGCCAGGGCAACATGGCCGGTGACAACGGCGCTCAGATCATGCTCCGGGGTCAGGCCGAGCTGGATGTCCACGTTGGCGAGACCCAGGTCGGCGTCGAATAGCAGCACCCGCCTGCGTTCCCGGGCGAGTGCGTGGGCCAGCGTTATGGCGAACCACGTCTTGCCAACCCCGCCCTTGCCCGAGGCGACGGCAATGATACGGCCTGATGTCATTGGCTGGTTTCCAACCGGGGAATTGCGAGCAGGCGGGCGGCAAGCCATTCGGGGGTGATTGGCTGCAACCCGTCCGCCGCGCATGGACCGACGCCGGCTTCGGTGAGGGCGAGATTGGCGCCGGCGGAGGCGGCCAGGATACCGCCGAGCCGACGCGCCAGATCGAGCCGCGTCGCCACCAGCAACCGCGCACCGGCGCCAGCGTAGGCAAGGGCCAGGTCCACCGATTCGGCGGCGTCCAGGCCGGCGGGCAGCACCAGGACGATGGTTGCATCGGCGGTAGCCGCCAGCGCGCCCAACTCGTCGAGTTGCGCCGGATCGAATGGGTCGTAACCCGGCGTGTCGATCAGGGCGGGCGCAGTGTGCTGCCGGTGGGTCAGCGCGCGACCGAGGGTGACCGGGTGGCAGGCGACGATAAGGCTGATGCCGAGAAGCCTGGTGAAGGCTGCAAGCTGTTCGGTCGCGCCGGCGCGGTTGCCGTCGGCCGTGATCACCATCGGGGCAACGCCGGCCATCACCAGTCGGGTTGCCAGCCGGGCGACGGTCAGGGTCTTGCCGGCGCCGGGCGGACCGACCAACAGCAGCGGCTGCTCGCCGGGCTGCAGCGGCAGAGTGGCGAAAGACATCGCCCCGGCCAGCGCGGCATCGAAAGTCCCCTGCAACAGGGCCGCATGCAGCGACCTCGGCACCGCATGAAATTCCAGGGCGGCGAGCCGTGCGGGGTCCTGTGGCCCGGGCGGCAACAAGGGCGCCTCGTCCGGTTCCAACGCCGCGGTGACTTCCACCCCGTCACCGACACGGCGCGTCGCGAGGATCAGCGCATCCTCGCCCAGTTCGGCGCGAATCCGCGCCATCGCATCGGCCATCACGGGTGCGCGGTAAAGTTTCAGGCGCACAGCATGATCCCCTGTGACCCGTCATGCCTGTGAAGGCGTCGATCTGAGGCCGTCATATGGTCCCCACAGTCCGGATCCGTGCGCGCGGATAGATCTCCGCCTGCGCAAGCACCGGCGTGGTCGGGCGAATGCGCTCAACAATGGCCCGCACATGGCTGCGAATGCTGCCCGAGGTCAGCAGCACGGGCGCCTCGCCCGCAATGGCCGCCGCATCGAATACGGTGCGCAGCCTTTGCATGAATTCCTGCAGCCGGCTGGGGGCCATGGCGAGCTGGCGGTCCTCCGGCGGCCCGGTCAACGCCTCGGCGAAGTCCGACTCCCACTCGGCGGACAGCGTGACCAGGGGGATGTAGCCGCCGGTGCCGGTATGGCTGTCGCTGATCTGCCGCGCGAGCCTCGCGCGAACATGCCCGACGATGGCCGGAATGGCGCGCGCCGCACCGCCGCAGGCCTCCTGGATGCCCTCCAGGATCGTGGCAAGGTCACGGATGGAAACCCGTTCGGCCAGCAGCGTCTGCAGCACCCGCTGCACGCCGCCGGCGGTGATCTGCGAGGGGATCAGGTCGGCGACCAGCTTCTGTTGCTCACGCGGCAATTCATCGAGCAGCTTCTGCGTCTCGGAGTACGACAGCAATTCGGCCATGTTCTCCCGCACCGCCTCCGTCAGGTGCGTGGTCAGCACGCTCGGCGGATCGACGACCGTGCAGCCACGGAACATCGCCTCTTCCTTGATCGCAGGGTCGATCCAGATCGCCGGCAACCCGAAGGCCGGTTCACGGGTCTGCTCGCCGGGCATGCCCGGCGGGCCGCCCTTCGGGTCCATCGCCAGCAGCATGGTCGGCCGCAATTCGCCGGCACCTGCCTCGATCTCCTTGATGCGGATCGAGTAGCGGTCGGCACCCAATTCCATGTTGTCCTGGATACGCACGGGCGGCAGGACAAAACCCATCTCGCCGGCGATCGACCGGCGCAGGCCTTTGATCTGTTCGGTCAGTCGCGGCGTGTCGCCGCCCGCCAGGGCGAGCAATCCGTAACCCAGTTCCAGCCGGATCATGTCGATCCGCAAGGCATCGCTGATCGGCGCCTCGGTTGCTATGGGCGGCGCCGGCACTTCATCGGCCTCCGCGCCGATCGGGTTGTTGTGGCGTAGCCACGCTCCGCCGCCGGCCAATCCCGCCAGCACGATGAAGGGCAGCGCCGGAAGGCCGGGCAGCAAGGCGAGCACCGCGGCGGCACCGGCAGCCATCGCCAGCGGCTTCGGACTCCGCCCCAGCTGCCGGATCAGCGCCGCATCGGCGGTGCCCTCCATGCCGCCTTTGGTGACCACGATGCCAGCGGCGGTGGAGACCAGCAGGGCGGGTATCTGCGACACCAGCCCGTCGCCGGCAGTGAGCGTGGTGAAGGTGGCGGCGGCATCGGCGAACGACATGCCGTGCCGCAACAACCCAATCGTCAGGCCACCCAGGATGTTGATCACCGTGATGATCAGCGCCGCGATGGCGTCACCCCGGACAAATTTCGCAGCGCCGTCCATTGCGCCGTAGAAGCTGCTTTCTTCCTCGAGTTCGCGGCGCCGACGGCGGGCTTCCTTTTCATCGACCAGGCCGGCGGAGAGGTCGGCATCGATCGCCATCTGCTTGCCGGGCATCGCATCCAGGCTGAACCGCGCCGCCACCTCGGCGATGCGGCCCGATCCCTTGGTGATGACCATGAAATTCACCACCAGCAGGATCGAGAAGACGATCAGGCCGATCACCACGTCGCCGCCCATCAGGAAGCCACCGAACGCGGCGACCACGTGGCCGGCGGCGAGTGGCCCTTCGTTGCCATGCGACAGGATCAGCCGCGTGACGGCGACATTGAGCGACAGGCGGAGCAACGTGGACAGCAGCAGCAGCGTCGGAAAGCTGGAGAAATCGAGCGGTCGGTTGAGGAACAGCGCCACCATCAGCACCAGGACCGCGGCAGTGATGGAGAGCGCCAGTCCGAGATCGAGCAGCAGGGTCGGCAGCGGCAGGACCAGCACCGACAGCAGGAGGACCACGCCAAGGGCGAGGCCGATATCGCTGCCTGGCGCGTACTGGCGCAGACGGGCGGTCAGAGCGTGAAGCAAGCCCTGGGTGGTGATGGCTTCAGCCATTGGACCGGTGGCCGGCGGCGCACATGGCTACGCCGCAATGCCGGCGGCGGGCGGCGGCACCATCACGCCTTGCGCGGTATAGTCACGCAGCTTGTTGCGCAAGGCGCGGATCGAGATTCCCAGTATCGTCGCTGCATGGGTGCGGTTGCCCAGCGTATGCCCGAGGGTCTCGATGATCAGCTCGCGCTCCACCTCCTCCATCCTGCGGCCGACCAGCGACGCGACGCCGCCCGCCGTCGTTGCCGCGGCAACCGTCGCGCCTTGTGGCCCGAGTTCGATCGCCGCAATGCCGATCTCCGCGCCGTCGGCCAGCAGCACCGCGCGATGGATGGTGTTCTCCAACTCCCGCACATTGCCGCGCCAGCCATGCGACGACAGGCGCAGCAGCGCCTCGTGCGACAGCGCACGGAACGGCAGGCCGTTCACATCGGCGTAGCGCCGGGCAAAATGGTCAGCCAGTGCCGCGATGTCGCCGGGCCGCTCGCGCAGCGGCGGAATGCGCAGCGACACCACGTTGAGGCGAAAATACAGGTCCTCGCGAAACGTGCCGCGCAACACTTCGGCCGGCAGGTCGCGATTGGTGGTGGCCAGGATGCGCACGTTCACCCGCACAGGTGCCGAACTGCCCAATCGGTCGATCTCGCGTTCCTGCAGCGCGCGCAGCAGCTTCGATTGCAGCCGCACATCCATCTCGCTGATTTCGTCGAGCAACAGGGTGCCGCCGTCGGCCGCCTCGAACTTGCCGATACGGCGCGCGATGGCGCCGGAGAACGCGCCCTTCTCGTGGCCGAACAACTCCGACTCCAGCAGGCTGTCCGGGATCGCCGAGCAGTTCAGCGCGACGAACGGGCCGGCGGACCGGCGCGACCGGCGATGGATATGGCGCGCCAGGACTTCCTTGCCGGTGCCGGTGTCGCCGACGATCAGTACCGAGGCTTCCGACGCCGCCACCTGCTCCGCGCGGCGCACCGCTTCCTGCATGGCGGGATCGCGCACCACCATCGCGTGGCTCTCGCCGGCCGCCGCTTCGAGGATTGCGACAATCAGGTCCGGATCGGGCGGCAGCGGCAGGAACTCGCGCGCGCCCTCGCGAATGGCGCGTGCGGCGGCTTCCGCATCGTCGCCGGCGCCGCAAGCCACGACCGGGACCGCCATACGCTCACGCGCCAACGCGCGCACCACGGCGCCGATGTCGTGCACCATATCGCACAGCACGAGATCGACGCGGGCATCCGCACGCAGTCGCGCCAGCGCAGCGTCGGCGTCATCCGCCTGGTCGAGCTTCGCTCCGCGTGCGATGGCGATGCGCGCAGCCTGGCCAAGTTCACCTGCCAGAGAGCCTATGATCAGGACGCGCATGGCGGCAGGCCCCCTCCCCGACCCTCCCCCGCTTCGCGGGAGAGGGGACACCGCTGCAACACCCCCTCTCCCGCGAAGCGGGGGAGGGTCGGGGAGGCGGCGCGGTCAGCAGCCATCACCTAATTTGCCCGATCGGTCTTGACGATTTCCGTCATCGTCACGCCGAGGCGACTGTCATCGACCATCACCACCTCGCCACGGGCCACCAGGCGGTTGTTGACGTAGATGTCGATCGCCTCACCCAGCTTGCGATCCAGTTCCACCACCGCACCACGGCCCAGCTTCAGCAACTGGCTGACCTGCATCGTCGCCTTGCCGAGTACGGCACTGACGGTGACCGGAATGTCGTAGACCGCCTCCAACTCGCGTGCGCCGCGCGGCGCATTGCTCTCGGTGCTGGTGCCGGCGGGTTCCGTCAGTTCGGCCAGTTCCATGTCAGTAGCCATCGACTGTCTCCTTGATCATTGCGTCGGCTCGCAGCAACCCGGCAGGCACCAGGACCGCTGCCACCTGTTCCCACAACGCGGCGGCGTCACGCACCGCCGAGCCGTTGTGCCAGGCGATGTGCACGTCGCCAGGCGGCATTGCATCGCATGACGCGGTGCGCACATGCGCCGCCAGGTCCGGATCCAATCGGGCGATCTCCTGCGCCAGTGCTGCGGCGGTGCGCGGATTGGCGCGTACGGTGATTGCCGGCTCCAGGCTCAGTGCCGGCAGGACCGCGCGCGCGATGGCGCGCACTTCCGCTTCGCCGTAGCGAGCGCACAGCGCTGGAAATGCGGTGGCCAGGCTGCCGAGCAGCAATCCGGCAATCGCTTCGGCCGATTTCTCGGCCTGCACAGCGGACGCATCGGCTTCAGCCTTGAGCTGGGTGGCGATGTTTTCGACCGCCCGCCGCGTTGCGGCGGCATCGCCGGCCGCCGCCTCCTGCAGTCCTGCCGCCTGGCCTTCACGCCACGCGGCCTCCCGCGCGCCGGCCAGTTCGCTGGCCGAGAACACCGGTTCGATCACCTCCGGCTCAGGGGCGGCATCCGGCGTATCGAAATCCTCGTCAAACAAGGCGCCGAGGTTTCGCGACCGCTGCGAGGCGTGGTGAAATCCGTCCATCTAGTAGACCAGCTCCTCGTCCTTGCTTTCGGCGATTTCGATCTGGCCCTGCGCCGCCAGTTCCTTGGCGAGAGCGACAATCCCTGACTGCGCTTCGTCGACATCGCGCAGCCGCACCGGACCGAGTGCCTCGATGTCGTCCTTCAGGATCTTGCCGGCGCGATCCGACATGTTCTTCAGGAACATTTCCCGGATCTTTTCCGATGCGCCCTTGAGCGCCACCGGCAGCTTGTCCTTCTCGGTCGCCCGCAACAGGATCTGCACGGCCTGCGGCGTCAGCCGGATCAGGTCGTCGAAGGTGAACATCAGCGCCTTGATGCGTTCGGCGGATTCGCGGTTGCGCTCTTCCAGCGCGGCGATGAATCGCGTCTCCGACTGGCGGTCGAGGTTGTTGAAGATATCCGCCATCATTTCATGCGAATCCCGCCGCGTGCTGCGCGCGAGGTTGGACATGAATTCCGCGCGCAACGTGCGCTCCACGCCATCCAGCACATCCTTCTGCACGCTCTCCATGCGGAGCATGCGCATTACCACTTCCATGGCGAAGGAGTCGGGCAGCAGGGTCAGCACGCGCGCCGCGTGGTCCGCGCGCACCTTCGATAGCACCACCGCGACAGTCTGCGGGTATTCGTTCTTCAGGTAGTTCGCCAGCACCGCCTCGTGCACGTTGCCGAGTTTGTCCCACATGGTGCGACCGGCGGGACCGCGGATTTCCTCCATGATCTGCGAGGCGCGATCGCGCGGCAGAGATTTCTGCAGCAGCCGCTCGGTGCTTTCGTAGCTGCCGATCAGGTTGCCCGCGGCTCCCATGTGATCGACGAAATCGACGCACAGCCGCTCGACCAGCTCTGAGCGCACCGCGCCCAGTTGCGACATGGCGGCTGAAATGTCCTTGATCTCGTCTTCGTGCATCATGGCGAACAGCCGCGTGCACTGCTCCTCACCAAGAGCGAGCATGAAGATCGCCGCTTTTTGCGGGCCGGCCATCGCGCGATAGTCTTCGGACTTCAGCACCTCAGTTGCTCTCCTGCACCATCCAGCCGCGCACGATCGACAACGTCTCGTCCGGATGCTTCTCGACAATTTCGCTGATGCGCCGCAACGATGACGCGCGCATCTGCCCTTCGATCTGGGCGATGTTCACCATGCTCTCATCCTCCAGCAGACGCTGGGATGCCGCGGCGACGGACACGCCGGCCAAGGCCGAAGGCGCCAACGCGGAACTGGCCGGGCCGGTCAGCGCGGCGAGTGCCGTGCCGCCGCCGCCGGCCAGCGCGCCGGCGGAGCTGAGCGTGGTCAGCCGCAGCACCATCGGGCGCAGTACGAGCAGCAGGGTCACCACGCCGATCACGCCGAACAGCGCAGTCTGCGCCAGATGCAGCAGGTCGGCCTTCTCCAGGTGCAGACCAAGAAGACCGCCGGAGTCGGCGGCCGGGGCGATGTCATCGGTAACGAAGCGCAGGCTCACCACCTCGATGTGGTCACCGCGCTTTTCGTCGTAGCCGATCGCGCTCTTCACCAGGCCGGTGATCCGGTCGAGGTCCTCGCTGGCGAGCGGCTGCCACACATGCTTGCCATCGGCGCCTACGGTATCCTTGCCGTCCACCATCACCGCGAGGCTGATCCGGTCGATCTGCGGCTGCTCGCGGATCAGCGTGCGGACCGTCCGGCTGATCTCGTAGTTGGTGGTTTCCTCCTGCCGCGCCTCCTGCGAACCGGCGCCTTCCTTGCCGGCATCCGCATTGGGCAGGTTGTTCTGCACCGAGACAGTGGTGGACGGCTCGGTGCTCTTGGACGTGGTGTTCACGCTTTGCGTGCTGCGCGTCACCTGCGCATCCGGATCGTAGCGTTCCTCGGTCTGGTTCAGCCGGTCGAAGCTCATGCGCACCGCGGCCTCGGCGCGCACCTTGCCGGCACCGAGGCTGCGTTCCAGCATTTCCTCGACGGCGCGCGACAGCCGCAGTTCGGTGGCGCGGCGCACTTCCTCGGTGGTCAGCGCGGCAGCGGCCTGGCCGACCGGTTCGCCAGCGCGGGCCAGCAGGTCGCCGCGGGAATCGACGATGGCGATATTCTGCGGACGCAGGCCAGGCACGGCAGCGGCGACCAGATTGAGGATTGCCTGGATGCCCTCGCGGTCGAGCCTGGCCACGCCGGCCATGGTCAGCATGACGCTGGCCTGTGCCTCCTGCCGCTCGCGCGCGAACGGCTCGCGCCGCGGCAGGACAAGGTGGACGCGCACGCCGCGCACGCCGTTGATCACGCGGATGGTGCGCACCAGCTCGCCTTCGAGCGCGCGGGTTTCGTTGATCTTCTGCTGGAATTCAGTGGCGGCGAGGCCATCGCCGCGGTCGAAGATTTCGTAGCCGATCGAGCCGCCGGCGGGCAGGCCCTCCTTCGCCAGGGCCAGCCGGGCATCCGGCACCTGGTCGGCCGCGACCAGGATCTGGCTGCCGTTGCCGGCGACGCGATAGGGGATGTGCCGGCGGGTGAGCTGATCGACCACCTGGGAGGAATCGCGCAGGTCGAGATCGCCATAGAGCAGAGCCATCGGCTCGGTGCCGCCTCGGAGGACCATCAGCGCCAGCATGCCGAGCATGCCGAGAGCGACGGCTGCCATTGCGGCGAGCCGGGCCGGGCCCAGGGCGCGCAGCCCCTCCACGAGGGCCTTCATTGCTGTCACCTCTGCGCCCGGATGGGGCGCGTGATGTGTTGCCGGGCGCGTTTTCCCGGCAGCGCGGCGTTCTGCCGTGGGGTGCACAGTGACGCGGCGCGCTTACTGCGTCGTTAACGGGGCGGCAGATTGTGCCGGGTGGGTTTGGGAACGGTTGCCGGGCCGCATGGTGTCGTCACGCCGTGAACGGGAAACAATAAGCGTTCCACCTGTAAGAACCATTGCAGATGCATGCTGTCTGCTGCGATCATGCACCGAACTTTTTGGAGTGGGTGACGTGGCGATCGTACGATGCGCAGTATTGGCTTTGGCCGTCGCGCTCGCCTGCGTCCGTCCGGCCGCCGCCCAGAACAGCCCCACCGCCCCACTGCTGCGCGTCGTCGTCTCCACCAGCGGCCGCGCGATCTTCGACAGCTTGCTCGCCACCATAGCCACCCGCGCCAACCTGGCCGACCAGCTTTCTGTCAAATACGCCGACCCACTCACCGCGCTGCGCAATTTCTGCCAGAACACCGCCGGCAGCAGCCCTGACATCGTGCTGGCGACGCATCGCATGCAGGCTGCGCTCACCACCGAATGCGCCAACAACGGCGTCGGCGACGTCGCCGTGGTGGAACTCGGGCGCAGCGCGCTGATCCTGGCGGTGCGCAGCGGCAGCATGCTGTCCGGCCTGACCAGCCGGCAGGTCTACCTGGCGCTCGCCCGCGACGTGCCGGTGCACCAGGAGTTCGTCCGCAATACTGCGGCGCGCTGGTCCGACGTAGATCCTGCGCTTCCCGCGCAGGACATTCGCTTCCAGTTGCCGATGCGCGACGATGGCAGCCGCGCGATGTTCGATGAACTGGTGCTGGAAGGCGGCTGCCGCAACGAAACCGCCGTGAAGGCGATTTTCATCGCGCCGCAGCGCTCCGCCCGCTGCACCACCACACGGTTCGATCGCATTCGGGAGATCCCTCGCGCACAGGCAGTGCGCACCTTGCTGGAGGCACCGGTCGGCACCGTGGGCGTGCTGTCGCAGGTCGATATCATGCGGTCGGGCGGCCAGCTTGTCGGTGTCGTGCTGGATGGCATGTCACCCACCGAGGACAATATCCTCAGCGCATCGTACGATTACTCCACGTCGTTCTGGCTGTATGCCAAGCGGGGCCAAAGTGCCTCGCCGGCGGTCGCCGTGGCGATCGAACGGATCGTCGCGCAGGCGCAAAGCGAGGCGGTGATCGGACCGGATGGCCCGCTGTCGGGGCTTGGCCTGGTTCCGCTCCCCGCCGATGAGCGGGCAGGCCAACGTGCCGCGCTGGCCGCCAGCACCGTGCCGTTCGGGCTGGGGTCGGTGGCGGGCTGGGTCACTGCCACCCTCTCCGGCACTTGGACCATGCTCGCGGCCGGCTTCACGCTGGCGCAACCGACCGGTCCGGGCGTGCAGGATTTCACCAGCCTGATGGACCTTGCCGGCTACCGGATCACCGGGATCTCCTCATCGATCGGCATCATTCCCGACGCCAGCATGACCTTCGGCATCGCGCGCGAGATGTCCGACGCCGACCAGGCTTATCTCGAGCGCGCGCTGTACCGCGATTCGCTCCGCCGCGCGGGGGCGTTATCCACTCTGCAACGCCGAATCATCCGCACCATCATGGGCGTCAGCGAGGTCGGCAGCTTCGAGGTCAGCAAGGTGGAACTCGATTTCGTGCCACTTCCGAAGGTCTCGTTCGCGGTGTCGCCCAAGGACGTCCTGCGCGCCAACGGCCAGCAGCCGGCGCCTGACGCCGGCGATGGCGAGTAGGGGAATGGTGCCGATGCCAGGCGATCCAGCATTGTCGGCGATGTGGCGAACTCGACTGGTCGCACTCGTCCTGGCCACCGCCGTCATTCTCGCGGGCATGTGGCACGCCAGGCCGCCGCAACATGTGACGATCGAGGTCGGGCCGGTCGGCGGCAGCTTCTACCAGATCGCACAGACCTATCAGAAGTTCTTCGCGGCGCGCGGCATCGAGCTGGAACTGCGGCCGAAGGCCAACTCGCTGGAGATCCTGGGCGACCTCAAGGATGCCGATTCCGGAATCGATATCGGCTTCGAATCGCAGGACGTCAGCGCCTACAAGGAAGCCCCGGTGTTCACCGTCGGCCATATCCAGCTGCAGCCGTTGTTCGTGTTCGCCAGCGCGGATCTGGGACGGCGCATCGCACTGACCGACCTGCGGGGGCGGAAAATCGTCATGCCGCCCTCCACCAGTGCGACCAGCGATGCCGCGGTCCGCATGCTCCAGCTTTACGACATCACCGCAGAGAACACCTCGTTCACCTTCATGCAGCTGGCCGATGCGGCGAAGGCGCTGCGGGCCGGACAGTTCGATGCCGGCGCGTTCATGCTGGCGCCCGAAAACCAGGTGGTGCGGGACCTTGCCGACTATTCGGGGCTGCGCCTGGTGCCGGTGCCGGAAGCCAAGGCGATCGCCAACCATCTGCCATTCCTGCGGCCCACCACCCTGCCCCGCGGCATCTACGACATCGCTGACGGCGTCCCGCCGACCGATGTCCCAATGCTTGCCGGCACGGTCGATGTCGTGGTGCGGAAGGGCCTGCATCCCGTCGTGGTCTACACGCTGCTGGAAGCCATGGCAGACGCGCACCGCGGCGCGACCTTCATCAGCAACGCCGGTGCGTATCCGACGATTTCCGGCGCCGAACTGCCCATCCAGGAGCTGGCCCAGGAGTACTACCGATCGGGAATGCCGTGGGTCTATCGCAACCTGCCAGCGTGGCCGGCGAGCTTCGTCGACCGATACCTGCTCGTCGCCCTGAGCATCTTCGTGCTGTGCGAGCTCTATCGGATCGCGACATATTTCGGCGAAATCAGCTTGTTCCTGCTGCTGTTGCGAAGCGTCCGGACGCACCGGGAGCGCGGCGAACCAGTCCGGAATCGAAAGTTCTGGGAAATGCGGTCGTGATATGGGTAAGGGACACCCTGACGAACCGGTAGGAGCGCGTGTTCCAGATGCCGACCATGCTGAAGGATGCCCCCGGGCTGCAGGAGTCGGCTGGCAACAGGGACCCGTTCCGGCCGAGCGATTACACCGGGCTGCTGATGCACGCGCTGCGGCTGAGGGCAGCAGATTTCGGACGCGGCAGCGGCCTGGACATGGGCGTCGGTAGCGGCGTGCTGCTGGGCACACTGGGATTGCTCGGCGTCGATCGCCTGTTCGCGGTCGATATCGATCCGGCGGCAATCCGCGCAACGGAATCGCTGTTGCGCGGCATGGGCATGCTCGACCGCACGCGTCTGCTGCTCGGCTCGCTGTGGGCACCGCTCGATGGCGAAAAGTTCGATGTGGTCGTGGCCAATCTGCCGCATTTCGCCGCGACCGAACCCAGCGATCCCGATCGCTCGCCATACTGGAGTATGGGCGGCACCGACGGGCGACGTCTCCTGGACCCGTTTCTCGCCGGCCTGAGCGCGCACCTGCACGATGACGGGGCCGCCTTCATCACCCACAATGCGTTCGTCGGCCGTGCCACCACGGACGCCATGCTGGCTGCGCAGGGGCTCGTGGCGCATGCTGTCCTGGCGACGACGGTTCCACTGCATCCGACCAAGACCGTGCTGCTGCAGCCCGAGGTACGCGCGCGCTATACCGGCGCCGGGCTCAGCCATGTTGGCCCCTACGAATTCGCCGATGTGCAGATACTCGAGATTCGCCGCGCCTAGCGCCTGGACGCAGACAAGGCGCTCGATCATCCGCGCCGCCCTTCGATTGCTCATCGGGCTGATGTTTTTGGCCGGGTGCCTCCAGGCTCGCGCCGAGGACCGATCGGCAGCGGCGGCGCGACAGATCCTGGACGACGCGAGGGCAGAGGCGGCACGGGACTGTTCACGGCCAGCCGATGTGCTGGTGCGCGTATTGTGCAACCGGCAGCTTCGCGTCGGATTGCGCACCTATTACCCGGGATTCTCCGTCCGCGACGCCAGCGGCGGATTTGCCGGCTACGAGGTCGACGTTGCCCGGCACATCGCCGACTTCCTGGGCGTCCGCCTGGTTCCAGTGGCGGTCGATCCGAAAACCCGCATCCCGCTCGTCGCCAGCCAGGACATCGACCTCGTCATTGCCACCATGGGTCATACTGTCCAGCGCGACGATCAGGTCACATTCATTCGGCCGCACTACTACCAATCGCAAACCGTCATCATCGGCCCGACGGATCGGCAGATCACCGGTTGGGATGACCTGACGGCACAGACGGTCTGTCTGCCGGTGGGCGCCAGCTCCAACATCCTGTTCATCCGCCACCACATCCGTATCCTCACCTTCGATCGTCCGGAGCAATTGCTCGACGCGCTGGCATTCCACCAGTGCGCTTTCATCGTGCACGACAACACCTTCTTCGCCGGCCTGCTGGCGAATCCACAATGGTCGTCGCACTTCAATGTCAAATTTGGCTTCGCTCCGCAGCCCTGGGGGATGGCCGTGGCGCGGCGAGGTGCCGCGGCATTCGCATCGCTGCTGACCGACCTCAGCATCGCCTACCATGCCGACGGCGTATTCCTGGACCTGGCGCGAGCCCACGCACTGGATCAGGTCTTCCTGGCGCAGGAACAGCAACGCTGGTCCTCGCCGGGCTGCATCACCGCAAGTGGCACCGCCGATGCATCCTGCCTGATATCGCCGGCCGATGATTCCGATGCGGCCGACACGTCCCGATTTGCCGGGCGCGCGACGTGGCTGGAAGGTGTTGCAAGCCAGTGGTTCGGCCTGCAGCTCAATCTGTCGCTGTTGCAGCACCAGAGTACCGTAGACCTGCTGCTGGGTGGCATCACCTATTCGCTGGCACTCGTCTCCGGAACATTGCTGGCGACCACCGGCTTCGCGCTGGCATTTGCCCGGCTCATGGGATCCGGCCCGCTGGTGGTCCGTCGCGCCGTCGGTGCAGTCACGGCGATCGGGCAGACCAGCCCGCTGCCGCTGCTGCTGTTCTTCGGCTACGTCGTGGCCGGCGGGTTGACGCAATACACCGGACTGGTGGCGCTGGCGGTCGCCATCCTGGTGATCGGCTTCTACAACGGATCAAACGCCGCGCGCGCCATCAACGAGGCGTACCAGGCGGCACAGCAGCGATCTTTCCTGGATGCAGTGTCGGCCGCCGGCATCCAGCTTGTCGCATTCCTGATCAATGCGACGAAGGGCAGCCCGGCGGCCGGCATGATCGGCGTGCCTGAATTCCTCAACGTGATGACCGACCTGACCGC
>DATAPW010000391.1:0-2618 GCA_036265005.1 Acetobacteraceae bacterium
CACCAGGCGCGTGGCGAGTTCATCCAACCGCTGCTGTGCTGTCGCGTCCGGTATGCCCGGCAGTGGCATCTCCCTTTCAACGAAGGAGCGGGCCTTCATGTTGTCCATGTCATAGCCAGCAGCGATCAGCCGCCCCTCGCCATTGCCTGCATCCCGCATCCTGTCCTGGCGCCAAGTGCTTATGGCCTGGGCTGGCAGTCGCAGGCCATCAGGGCTTCGCACCACGAGGCCAAGCCAATGCCGGTACCCGATGCCTCCGGGTTGCGGGTGCACCGGCAGAAATTCACCGCCAGCCTTCGACGCGTAATGAGGCGTAAGCGGATGCACGCGCGCCCAGGTAACGTAATTTGCACCGCGCGGTCGCTGGCGCCAGGTACAAACCCGGACTGTGTCTATGTTGCCTGTAAGGTCGCAGAAATCAGCGACGCCTTCGGAAAAATCCAGCCGGATACGGCGAGGCATACCCCACCAGCATTGCAGCAAATGAGCATTCTGCGGCGTCACCGCGCATTCTCCGTCCGAGACCATGGTTGGCGCCAGCCAAGGAAAGATGCGCGGCAATTCGGCTGCTGGCGCTGACCGGCCACATGGAACGTTTGCCCATAAGACGTGCCAAAGCGCCACCTTGCCCGCCGGGAGGATCAGTGTGGTCAGCGGGCCGCCACCGCGAAGGCCGACTCGATTGCCGGCACCACCGGCTGGCGCCCACGACTGGAAGGTAAATAATGCGATAGCCGCCGCCGCGCGTCCGAGATTTCTGACCCGATCGCGATGCACGAGCAGGTCTGTGTTGTTGCGTGTCGTGCTGGCGCCGGGTGATTCGATCAGCAGGCGTTCGATGGGTTCATGGTCGGACTCGAGGTCGTCAAAATCCTGAAGGAAGCGCGGGCCATCGCCATCCAGCGCAAAGACGTGCGCGACAAATGCAAAGGCTCTGTCCAAAGTGGCAGGGTCTGGCGGCACCTCCCACGAGTCCAGCCAAGCGTCGTGGTCGCGCGGCGGAAGAACCGTAGCGAGCAGTCCGATAAGCAATTCCAGCGTTGCCATGCGGAAATCGGCACGCGGCCAATCGATGGCGACAACAGGGTCGTCGCCGATGGTCTCGGTGAGCTGCGCAGGGCGAATTGTACAACGTCCAGAATGCAGCCGCCGTACCGGCAGCCAAGCATCGGTTACGAGATTGAGCATGAGAACGCAGCTTGATTGGCCGGTAATGGCAACCCTGTCAAGACGATTTTGGCTTCGCTCGGCCGTTCCCACATGCGGTACCTCCCGGTGCGGGGCGTCCACTGCTATCCCGGCACGTTCCCTGGCCGGACACTATCCGACCTGCGGGACCAAGCACAACAACGTTGCAGGCGGGACTCATCTACGAAATGGCAATTCCAGGGGCGGCAATCGCTAAAACTGCTGGCCGCGCAGTGCGCAGGCAAGGGCGACGAATGCGGCGTAACTGTCTGTTGTCTTGTCATAGCGCATGGCGATCCGTTTGAAGGGTTTGAGCTTGCCGATCGCCTGCTCGACGCTGGCGCGGGTCTTGTAGAGCAAAATCGGAAAGAAGCTTGGTCTGTTCTTGGCGTTCGCGCGGTGTGGTATGACCGGGATTATGCCGCGTTAGCGGCAAGCTGCACGAATGGCCGCGAAGTCATAACCCTTGTCGGTGATTGCCGCACGCGGCGTGATGTCTGGCCCGATGTCGATTGGGATCTCAGCTTGGCTTTGGCCATTTGTGCTGTGTAACAGGCGAGGTTTATCAAGTTGTTGACGGTTGCGGGTGGGAGTTTATCAACGTCTTGTATTTGACTCGACGTTTTGTAAATCGTGTCCGGCCCCATATCTCACAACGGACTGCTGCCAGTGCGTCGCTGACGGTTGGCAAGGCCTTGAGGTACCAGCTTGCCGTGCGCGGCGCGGGTGACTGCGTGCCGTAGAGCTCATGAGCCCTGAGAGTGATCAATGAGAACAGTCCGAGCAGCAGTGCGGGCGTGGTACGCGCAATGGCTGGGTCGGACCGTTGGCGTTGGGTTTCGACGCCTAGATGGCGGCGGACTTCTGCGCAGGTAACCTCGATCGACCATCGGCGGACGGGTTCTGGTGCAAATGCGCGGCACGAGGATGTGCGGGCATGAAATACGCTTTGTTGCCTTCAGGCCCCAAGCACTGTGTTCCAGATAGCGAATACAGCTCCGCCATGAATACCGAGATGTCGCAGCCCGAATTGCCCTTTGCGGATGTGGTGCATCAGCTCGATGCCAGCGATTGTGGTCCCAGCATTGCAGAACTGCTTGAAGCCGAGCATTACGGCGACGCATTGCTTGACGTATAGGTGGTCCTGCTCAATGAGGTTGTTGAGTCATTCCGACGAGCGCAGCCTCGTGTCGGTCGGGCAGAAAACCGTCGGCTCTCAGCTCGCGCACAGCGCGGTGAGACGCAGCGAATCCGTCTAGCGTGATCGTCTGCGGCGGACGCTGCTGGCTCTTGACCGCCTTTCGGGAGAACGACCTTGGCTGCAGCTACGTCACGTCTGGCACTCAACCTGAAATCAACTGTCGACCTTTCCGATCAACGGCACAATACAGATAGCACCATTCGCCTTTGATCTTCACGTATGTTTCGTC
>DATAPW010000392.1:0-2822 GCA_036265005.1 Acetobacteraceae bacterium
CCGTCGATGGACGTGGCGGATGCGCTGCTGGATGAAACGCCGCGAGCTGACCGCGACAACCCACCGGCGATATTTTCACAAATCCCGATGTAGGCATGCCGGGACAATTTCCGACGCTAAGACGACCACTCCGTATCGAAGCTGTTGAACACATCCAACGTCTCTGCGCTTTAGCATCGGTGTCGCAGCGCCAGATTGCTCGGGCGGTCACCTCGCGGTGTTCATCTAGTGGTCTGTCCCATCATTTGATTGATGGCTTGTTGGAGCGCCACTAGTCTTATTTTCGTTCGGCACCCACGGGAGACTTGAAACGATTGCCAGCAACTCGCCCAGGTTGTTTTATCCAACGGCCGATTTACGATGAAGGTTGCGTTTCCTTGTGCCGAGGATCCAACATGACATCACGCCGCGATTTCCTGGCCTCAACCGCCCTCATCGCGACCGGCTTGGCGCTGGGTCCGCTAGCGGCCTGCAGCCGCCAGACCCCTGCGCCGCCGTCTGCCCCAGCGACTTCCGCGCCGCCGCCGACGGCGCCGCAGCCCGCGCGCGTCGCAGAATCGCTGATCACGCGCGCGATTCCCGCCACCGGCCAGCAGGTTCCGGTGATCGGCGCCGGCACCTACCGCAGCTACGAGGTACCGCTGGGTTCCGGCGAGTTCGAGACCCTCAAGGAGACCATCCGCGTGTTCTTCGAGGGCGGCGGCTCGGTGTTCGACACCTCGCCCGATTATTCCAACGCCGAGGACGTGCTCGGCGCGCTGCTGGCCGAGGGCGGCTGGCGCGAGCGCTGTTTTCTGGCCACCAAGCTCGATGCCGCCGACCGCGCCGCGCTGGAGGCGCAGTGGGCGAACTCGCTGCGCCGCCTGCGTACGGACAGGGTCGAACTGCTGCAGGTGCACAACCTGCGCGCGTGGGAGATCGCCCTGCCCTATGCCCGCCAACTCAAGGAGCAAGGACTGACGAAGTACATCGGCATCACCCACTACCTGCAAAGCAGCCATGCCGAGACCGAGCGCATCATGCGTGCGGAGAGGCCGGATTTCATACAGATCAACTATTCGGTCAACGCGCCGCAGGCCGCCGATTCGCTGCTGCCGGCCGCGCAGGCACTGGGCGTGGCGGTGCTGATCAACCAACCATTCGACGCCGGCAAGCTGTTCGCGCGGGTCGCAGGCAAGCCGCTGCCGGAGTGGGCGGCCGGGGCCGGCGTCACCTCGTGGGCGCAGATGTTCCTCAAGTTCGCGGTCAGCCATCCCGCCGTCACGGCGGTGATCCCGGCGACCGGCAAGCCGGATCGCCAGGCCGACAACCTCAAGGCCGGCACCGGCGCGCTGCTCAGCCAGGAGCAGCAGTCTGAGCCGGTCAAGGTGTTCGCGTGAGGGTGTCTACCCTCGCAAGCTGGCATGCACCTCCGCCGTCATTCCGGCGGAGCCAGGAATCTTATTCCGTCGCGGCCGGACCTGCGGTCAGTACATCGCAGAGCATCAAAACGGATCCCGTCGGACGCCGCGATGACGGCCGAGGAGACGGACGCTGACCGGCAGCATGAGCCAGGCCCTGCAGACCTGGCTGACGCGGCTGTTCGGAGTCGAGCGCGACGAGGCCGGCGCCGTCATCGCCGGCTTCGCCATGTTCTTCCTGCTGTTCGCCGGCTACTTCATGCTGCGCCCGGTGCGCGAGACGATGGGCATCGTCGGCGGCGTCGAAAACCTGCAGTGGCTGTTCACCGGCACCTTCTTGGCGACGCTGGCGGCGATGCCGCTGTTCGGCTGGATCGCGGGGCGGGTGCAGCGGCGACGGATCCTGAGCTGGGTCTATGGCTTCTTCACGCTCAACCTCGTCGCCTTCGGCGCCGCGTTCCTGTTCGATCCAGACGACGTCTGGGTCGCACGCACCTTCTACATCTGGCTGTCGACGTTCAGCCTGATCGCGATCTCCGTGGCCTGGAGCGTGCTGGTGGACGTGTTCTCGACCAGTCAGGCCAAGCGCCTGTTCGCGTTGATGGCTGCTGGCGCCAGCCTCGGCGGCCTGACCGGCCCTCTGCTGGGCGTGTTCCTGGTCGGGCGGGTCGGGCACGCCGGGCTAATGTTCCTGTCCGCGGCGCTGTTGGTCTCCTCCGCGCTGGCAGCGCATGGGGTGCAGCGCTGGCGCGAGCGCCATGCGCTGGCCGCGGACGACGCCACTCAGCGGCAGCGCCCACTCGGTGGCAGTCCCTTCGCCGGCGCCACCGAGGTGCTGAAATCGCCCTACCTGCTCGGCATCGCCGTTTTCATGCTGCTGCTGGCCAGCGTCAGCACTTTCCTGTACTTCGAACAGGCGCGTATGGTCCACGCGGTCTTCCCTCATCGCACCGACCAGACCCGCGTTTTCGGCGTCATCGACATCATCGTGCAGACGCTGTCGATCCTGTCGCAGCTGTTGATCACCGGCCGCATCGCGCGCAAGCTCGGCGTGGGCGTGCTGCTGGTGGCGGTGCCTCTGATCGCCGCAACCGGTTTCTTGTGGCTGGCGTTCGCGCCGACCTTCGCGGTGTTGGCGGTGGTGATGGTGGTGCGCCGCGCCGGCGAATACGCCTTGGTGCGTCCGGGCCGCGAAATGCTTTACACCGTGGTGGAGCCGGAGGCCAAGTATAAGGCCAAGAACTTCAACGACACCGTGGTCTACCGCGGCGCCGACGCGGTCAGCGGCTGGGTCAAGGCGGGCATCGACATGATCGCGCAGCAGCCGACGATCGCGATGCTGCTAGGCGTGGCGATCGCCCTGGTCTGGGGCCTGAACGGCGGCGCGCTGGCGCGGGCGCAACGACGAATCGAGGCCGCGAC
>DATAPW010000393.1:0-38128 GCA_036265005.1 Acetobacteraceae bacterium
CATGATTCCGACTGGTTGAGAGGCAGGCGCGAAGAGATAGAACGCAGAACGCGCCAAGGGCCGCCGATGAACGCGCATGCGATTGCGCTCATCGGCGGCCATTGGCGCGTTCTGCGTTATATCTCTTCGCGCCTGCCTCTCAACCAGTCGGAATCATGGTGCAAGGGCACTCGCCGGTGCCGCGCCGGCGCGCATCGAGGGCGCCGCCGCTCCCACCCTCAGCCACGCTCCCTGCCGCAGCAGCTCCGCCTGCACCTCCGCCACCGGCACTGCCCGCGGCGTCACCCCGCGCGCCACCGCCACCCCTGCCGCCGCGCCGGCCGCCTGGCCGGTCAGCCAGCACTGCGGGATCTCGCGCAGGAACGAATGGCTCGCCGCATCGCAGGACACGTGCCGTCCCGCCGCCAGCAGCCCATCCAGGCTTCGAGGCACCAGACAGCCATACGGCACCGACACCGGCGGCAGCTTCGGCGACAGTGACGGCGAAATGCCGATCTCGTCGTCCCACGGCGTGGCATCGCTCCACCGCTCGCGCGTCACCCGCGCCACACCGGGCAGCCGTCGCGAATGCCGCACGCCCAACTGCGGCGCCGACAGCATCAGGAACGCCTGCTCGAAGCCGGGTGCGTGGGCGCGATACACGTCGAGGTGCTGCGCCATCAGTCGGTGCGAGCGGATTTCCACCTCGGTCAGGTCCTGCACGTCCACCGCGGAATAGCCCGACAGGCGCGGCCCCATGAACAGCGCCACGTCATTGCGCCAGGACACGAACGGCCGCTCGAACAGCCCGCCGCACGCCGCACGCCCGCGCTCCATGAACGCCGCGAACCCCGCCGCATCGCCGGTCTTGAACGCGATCCACCGCGTCATGTCGGCGCCGCCGAAGATCCAGGCGGTGTTCATGCAGTGATGGATGTCGCGCTCCTCGATGTCGGTGTCCGCGCCGGCGCCGGCACGCCCGAAGATGTCGCCGTCGCCGGTGCAGTCCACCGTCACCCGGGCGCGGATCGCCAGCCGGCCTTCCTTGCTTTCGAACACCACGCCGGCAACGCGGCCGTCTTCCATCACCGGCGCGGTGCCCATGCCGTGCAGCACCAGATGCACGCCGCTCTCCAGCACCAGTTCCTGGCTCGCCAGCTTCAATCGTTCGGGGTCAATCGTCGGCGACCAGGTGACGATGCCGTGGTAGGCCGCGGTGCGTTCGCGCCAGTAGGCAGCGGTGGCCTCGTCAGCGCTGCCCCACAGGCCGCGCGGCGGACCGGCGATGGCATCCTTCGGCAGCCGGTCCAGCAGGTCGCTGGCGACGCCGCGGATCACCTGTGCGCCGCTCCAGTCGGTCATGCGGTCAATCCAGATCACCAGGCCGCCGGTGGAGAGCCCGCCGAGGTGATTGTAGCGCTCCAGCAGCACGACATCCGCGCCGGTGTGCGCCGCCGCGATCGCCGCCGCGGTGCCGGACGGTCCGCCGCCGACCACCAGCACGTCGCAGTCGCGGAACACCGGGATGCTGCGGGCTGCCTCGTGCACCACGCCGCCGGGCCGTGCGCGCCGCGCGATCAGCCGGCCGGCGGAAAAGATGTCGGACTGGAAAAAGAACGATTGCGTGCTGGTACGCGAAGCCTGCGCCGGATCCGGCTTGTCGGTGCTCATCGCCATCATGCTCCTGGCTCGATGCCGCGCAGGAGCATAACAGCGGTTGAGCCGTCAGCCGAAGCGCACGCAGTTGATCGGCGGCAGGTGGCCGGCGGCCAGCGTCCAACTGTCGCCGGCATTCTCCGACACGAACAGGTGCCCGGTGGTCGAACCCATCGCCAGGCTGGTTCCGCTGTCGTCCACTGCCAATCCGTGGCGGTAGATCAGGTCGTAGGCGTGGCTCTGCGGCAGGCCGTCGGTCAGCACGTCGAACGACCGCGCGCCGTCGCGCGTGCGTGCCACCACCAGCCTGGCCTCGACCGGGATGCGGCATTCATCCTTCACCCCGGGGGCGAACCACGCGGTGTCGGGATCCGTCGGATGCACCGCGACGGCAAATCCGAATTTGGCCGGGCGGATCGACGTGACCTCCTGCCACGAGCGCGCAGCGTCGGTCGAACGGAACACGCCGTTATGGTGCTGCACCCACATCGTGTCCGGCGCCGCCGGGCATTGCACCAGCCGGTGCACATCCTGCACCTGGGGTGCGGTATGCTTCGGCGGCGGATAGTATTCCGCATACATGCCCTCGGACGCTGCATCCCAACTCCGGCCGGAGTCCTTGCTCGCCCAGACACCACCGGTGGATACCCCGACCGTGACATGATCGGCGTTGCGCGGATCGACGCAGATCGACGCAACACCGGCCTGGTCGAACCCGCCACCCATCCATTCCTTGCGCTCCGGCAGGTTCCACAGCGGGTCGTTCAGCGTCCACGAGTCACCGTGATCCTTCGACAGGAAAAGCGCGCCCGGGATGGTGCCGCACCACAGCCACCCGGGCTGCTCGGCGCTGCCGGTTTCCAGGCAAAAGACGTACGACAGGCTCGCTCCGTCGCCCTCGCTCTTGGGAAACGCCGGCGCTGGAATCTCCTGCCAGGTTTGCCCGTCATCGCGCGAGCGCTGCAGCTTCACGCCGAAATGGCCCAGCGCCTGCGCCGCGTACAACGCGCCGTCGCGTGGATCGGCCAGCAGCATCGAGATCGGATCACCGAGAAAGCTGGTGCCGTCGATCGTCCAGCGCCCACGCGCCTGGCGCAACGTGAACAGCCCCTTCTTCGTGCCGACCAGCAGACGATTGCTCATGGCTTCGATCCTTTATGCCTAGCCGCCGGACAGTGCCTGAAAAACGAAGATCTCGTCGGTGTCGGCGACTGCATCGCCGAGGCGATCGCGATCGGCAATGCAGTCGCCGTTGAGATAGATGGCAACGTGCCGGCGCACGCGGTCCTGGTCGTCGAGTATATACGACCGCAGCCGCGGGTGGTCAGCGAACACGCTGTCCAGCACGGCGCGCACGCTGTCGCCTGGCGCCAGCCGGACCGGACAGCTCAGATGCCGCTGCAGGTTGCTGGTGAATGCCACACGCGCCACGCGCCCTCACTGCATCACGATGACCATCCAGGTCACGCCGAAGCGGTCGGCGACCGTGCCGAAGCTAGGCGAGAAGAACGTCTTGGACAACGGCATCTGCACCTGGCCGCCATCGCTCAGGGCGGCGAACAGCCGCTCGGATTCCGCCACGTCCGCCGCGTTCAGCGTCAGCGCGAATCCGCTGAACTTCGCCTGCCCGGAGCAATGCCCGTCGGAGGCCATCACCATGGTGTCGCCGATCTTCAGGCTGGCATGCATGACCTTGTTCTCGGTGCCCGGCGTGATCGAACCTTCCTGCGGGTCCGGACAGTCCTTGAACCGCATCAGCATCTCAACCTTGGCGCCGATCGTGCGGCCATAGAACTCGATCGCCTCCTCGCAGCGGCCATCGAAGAACAGATAGGGCTGGATCTGCATGGCGGGGTCCTCCTCACGGTTGTTGCGTGTTTCATCCGGTATGTATACACCGTCCACAATCCTTACCAAAGTGAGTGGACGCTGTCCACATACACACGGATTGATGATGGCGCAGGCAGCAGTCCAATTGCCGGCACGCAGCACATACCGCCACGGCGACCTGCGGCGGGCGCTGCTGGACGCGGGGATCGAGCTGGCGCGCCGCGGCGGCCCGGACGCCGTGGTCCTGCGCGAGGCGACGCGACGCGCGGGCGTGGTACCCAACGCGGCGTATCGCCACTTCGCCAGCCGGCAGGACCTGCTGCAGGCGGTCCGCGCGGCGGCGCTGTCGGCGTTGGCGGTGGCGATGGAGCGGGAGCTGGCGCGGCTGCGTCCGGGCGCGCATCCGGCAGACCACGCACGTGCCAGCCTGCGGGCGATCGGTGTCGCCTACCTGCGCTTCGCCCGCAACGAACCGGGATTGTTCCGCACGGCGTTCGCGGTGCCCGGCGACCCGGAGACGACGGTCAATTCAGCCATGGCCGGCAAGACCGGGCTCAATCCCTTCCAGTTGCTGGGCGTCGCGCTGGACCGGCTGCTCGCCGCGGGCGTGCTGACAGCGGACCGGCGTCCCGGCGCGGAATACCTGGCGTGGTCCGCGGTGCACGGCCTGGCGATGCTGGTACTGGAAGGCCCGCTGCGTCGCCTGACGCGGACGCAGGCGCGCGGCATCGAGCAGCGCCTGCTGGCGATGGTGGAGAACGGTCTGTAGCTGAGTGGTCCAGGTGCGCGCGTGCCGGCGGCAATCCGAGCACATGCGCAACCAGGGCTGGAAAGAATCGCGGCCGGATTGGGATCGCTAGAGGGAATCGCCCAGGGGTCGCCAATCCAACAGGTCGTCAGGCACTGCCACCTGCTCTCTGTCCCACGACGGCAGCCCCGTCTGATGCCGGGCAACTGCAATCGCCGCCGCGTCCGGCGTGTGCCACTCGCCGCGCCGCCGCCCACGATATTGTAGAAACCAGCCACCGGATGTCCCGAACAAGCGCACGACCCCGGCAGGTGTAGGATACTCGAATGCCATCGCTATCCCCGTCGATGGTTTCCTCCCGTTCACGGGAACGTGCCACAAATCGGGTCCATGTCTAGAGATGGCGAGCACAAGATCCTGTGCGCAGCGGTTGGAGGTGTGTTCTCACATGGATGTCGCATACGTCTCAGCGCTGTCCGCGCTTGCGGGATCCGTGGTCGGCGGTCTCACATCGGGCTTCACGACCTGGCTGAGCCAGCGTGCCCAGGCGAAAGCCGGGCAGCTCGCCCACGAGATGTCGCGGCGGGAGGAACTCTTCAAGGACTTCATCGTCGCGGCGTCGAAGACGTACGGCGAAGCCATCGTGAGCAACGAGCCAAAGCTTGAGGAGTTGATCGCACTCTACTCCATGGTCAGCAGGATGCGGGTCATGTCGATGCCGCGGACTGTCGAGTGCGCTGACCACGTCATGCGTACCACGATCGGCACTTACTTTGCGCCGAACAAGACGATCCGCGAGCTGCATGAACTGGTGATGAGCGGGACGGGGATTGACCCGCTGAAGGACTTCAGCGAGGCCGCGCGTGACGAGCTGCAGGCGTTTACCCTGCGATAGCGAACCGTGAGCCCCGGGCACATCGGACACCCCCTCGGTCAGGGTGATGATGCGCATCGAGCAGGCCGGCGAGGAACTGCCGGGCAGTGACCTTGGAGGTCTGTGGGCAGATCGCCAGACCTCGGTTCCGCGCCGCTGGAAACGCACCCAACAGGTCGCATCCCGCTTGTGGGCGGCGCGCGCAGCGGACCCATGCATTGATTGTTAAGCTTTCCTTGCGATGAGCTTCCGATCCGGGAGTTCATTGATGGGCAAGGTATTGTCTCGCGTTGGGATTACCCGCCAGATCGGCATGCTTGGACTGATCGGCGTGATTGGCCTGCTGGCTGTCGCCGGGATCGATTGGTGGCAGTCGAGCTTGCTCGCTCGCAGTGAAGCGGCAGCAGAGATCATGCGACGGGCGCAGGCCGTCGAGAGCCATGTCCAGATGGAACTCCTCCAGGCGCGTCGGCATGAGAAGGACTTCCTGCTACGCCACGACGAACAGTATGCCACGCAGCAGCATGCGGCGACGGATGCGGCGCTGCACGACCTCGATGCGCTCGCCGTTCAGGTCGCCGGCCAGGCGAATCTCGTCGAACCGGTGCGCGGGATGATTGCGGATGTGAACGCCTATGCCGCGCAGTTCGCCACCGTTGTCGCTCGTGCCAAGTCGGTCGGTCTGAATGAGGATGAGGGACTGCTCGGGTCGCTGCGCAAGGCGGTGCACGATGTCGAGGACAAACTGAAATCGGTCGCGGCCCCGGATGCGTTGATTGCGATGCTGACGATGCGTCGCAACGAAAAGGACTTCATCGCCCGACTGGACCCTCAGTATGGCGTCGCGGTCAGGACAGCACTCAAGAATTTCAGCGCCGCGATCGACGCCGCCGACCTATCCGGTGATCTCAAACGCGACCTTGCGGCCACTATGACCATCTACCAGGACAGTTTCGCCAGCTTCATGGCCACCACGCTGGCGCAGGTCGATGAGATCAAGAAGCTGTCGGCCCTGTACGCCGGGATCGAGCCGCGTCTTGCCGCCGCCGACCAAAATTTTGTTGCCCACATAGAATCCGCAGGACGCGATGCCGCCTCCGCGCGGACCACCACGGGCAGGCTTGCCGCATCGGCGCTTGCATTGGTGATCGTCCTCGTGATCGCACTGAGTTGGCTCATCGGACGCAACATCTCTCGCCCGATCGGCATGATGACCGATACGATGCGCCGCCTGGCGGACCGCGACATGACCGTGGAGATCGCCGGCGTCGGGCGCGGTGACGAGATCGGCGCCATGGCGGGGGCGGTTCAGGTGTTCAAGGAGAACATGATCAGGGCCGATAAACTCGCAGCAGAACAGGACGCTGCCCGAAGCACTCGGGAGCGACGGCAGGTGGCAATGGAGCGGCATACGCAGGACTTCGGCGGCTCCATCTCCGGCGTCATGGCGTCTCTGGCCACAGCCGCAGAACGGATGCGGGTCGCCTCCGAGGCGATGGCGAGCGCGGCACAGTCGGTGAACGTTGAGGCGCATGAGACTGCGGAAGGCGCCGCCAAATCCTCTCGCGACCTCACCGCTGTGGCCGCTGCGGTCGAGGAACTCACGTCCACCGTTGCCGAGATTTCGCGCCAGGTGGTGGCTTCGGGCGATGTTGCGCGCCAGGCCGTGCAACGCGCGGAAGCCAGCCAGCGCACGATGGAGAGGCTTTCCGAGGCAGCGGGTCGGATCGGCGAAGTGGTCAATTTGATCAGCACGATTGCCAGCCAGACCAATCTGCTCGCGCTGAACGCGACAATCGAGGCGGCGCGCGCCGGTGAGGCCGGCAAGGGCTTCGCCGTGGTCGCCGGCGAGGTGAAGGCCCTCGCGGCGCAGACCGCCAAGGCCACCGCCGAGATTGGCAGTCAGATCGATACCGTGCGTGACGCAACGGGCGACGCGGTGGCTGCGATGAGCGAGATCACCGCGATTATCCGCCGGATCGACGAGGTGTCGGTGGCGATCTCTGCGGCCGTCGAGGAGCAAAGCGTGACTACGCGGGAAATTGCCGCCAGCGTGCAGGCAGTGTCCGGCGCGACGGCGCAGACGGCGCGCGCAATGGGCCACGTGGTGGAAGTCGCCGATGGTGCCGGGAACGTCAGCCGCAACGTGCTGTCCGGCACCGCCAGCATCGGCCACGAGGCGGAGACGCTACGAAAAGAAGTGGATCAATTCCTGGAGGCAATCCGCTCCGAGACCGGCGAGCGCCGGCGCTATGAACGTATCTCGGGCAAGGGAGCGCTGGTTGGGCTGCGTGCGCAGGGATATGACGCCAAGGCCACCTTGGAGGAATTCTCCCGCGGTGGTGCTGCGCTGACCTGCGATAGCAACATGGTGGCGGGCACCATGGTCGAGATCGATCTGCCGAATGCCGGGGGGGCAGTGACGGGGCGCGTCGTCCGCAGCAACGGCCACGATACGGCGCTGATCTTCAGCTCTGATCCGGCGAACCTGTCCCGTATCGATCGCGCCCTGGATTCACTGGCGTCGCAGCCCGTGGCGGCGTGAGCGTCTGACGTCGCTGCATCGCGCAGCTGCTCGCCCTGCGGTTCGCCGATGCCGCGCCGGGATCGGCCATTCACTCCGCCGCCAGCTTCTCCGCATCCTTCTCGGCCTTCAGTGCCGCGGCCTTCGCCTCCACCAGCTCGACGATATGGTCCACCATCTCCGCGCCGGAGATCGTGTGGTCGGTCTTGCCGGCGGCGTAGATCATGTGGCGGCCGTTGCCGCCGCCGGTCAGGCCGATATCGGTCATCAGCGCCTCGCCCGGGCCGTTCACCACGCAGCCGATGATCGACAGCGTCAGTGGCGTCTCGATATGCGCCAGCCGGTCCTCCAGGGTGCGTACCGTCTCGATCACATTGAAGCCCTGGCGCGCGCAGGACGGGCAGGAGATCACCTTCACGCCGCGATGGCGGATGCCCAGCGTCTTCAGCAGGTCCCAGCCGACCCGCACCTCCTCCTCGGGTTCGTCGGACAGCGACACCCGCAGCGTGTCGCCGATGCCGGCCCACAGCAGCGAGCCGAGCCCCACCGCCGATTTCACCGTGCCCATCCGGCGACCGCCGGCCTCGGTGATGCCGATATGCAACGGGTGGTCGCAAACTTCGGCAAGCTGCTGATACGCCGCCACCGCCAGGAACACGTCCGACGCCTTCACGCTGATCTTGAAGTCGTGGAAATCGTGCTGCTGCAGGATGTTGGCGTGATACAGCGCGCTCTCGACCAGCGCCTCGGGGTTGGGTTCGCCGTATTTCTCCAGCAGATGCTTCTCCAGCGATCCGGCGTTCACGCCGATCCGCATCGAGCAGCCGTGGTCGCGGGCGGCCTTCACCACCTCCTTCACCCTCTCGTCGCTGCCGATGTTCCCCGGATTGATCCGCAGGCAGGCCGCGCCGCTGTCGGCTGCCTCGATCGCCCGCTTGTAGTGGAAATGGATGTCGGCAACGATCGGCACGTTCACCTCGTGCACGATGTGCTTCAGCGCCAGGGCGCTGTCCTGGTCGGGGCAGGACACCCGGACGATGTCCACGCCGGCCAGTTCCGCCCGCCTGATCTGTGCGACGGTGCCCTCGACATCGGTGGTCAGCGTGTTGGTCATGGTCTGCACCGTGATCGGCGCGCCGTCGCCCACCGGCACGTTGCCGACGTAGACGCGGCGGGACTTCCGCCGGATGATCTCCTGGTACGGCCGGTAGCTCATAAGGTCGCTCTCCGTATGCTGCGGCGCGGAATAGGCACCGCCCTAGAATGGGGTCTCCGGCGCCGCGCCGCTACTGTGGACTGGGGCGCGGCGAGGCTGTCGGGGTTACGCCAGCCACCGACTGGCCGACAGCCAGCCTGCCATCCTTGATCAGGTCGGGGTCGAGCGGCAAATCCCGCCGCACGGCGCCGTTGCCACCCAGCGATGGGCTCACGACGCCATCCACCAGCAGGTCGGTGCCGCCGGCATTCCCGGTGGTCAGCAGCAGGTTGGACCTGGGCGGCACCGGCCAGGTCTCGCCGGGATGCAGGATACGGTTCAGCAGCACCGGGCCGGCGCGGTCCCGCACCTGCACCCAGGCATCGGCACTGGCGCGCAGCACGATGCGCGACTGGTCCGGCGACGCGGCGGGAGCCGGCACCACCGGCGGCGGGATCACCGCGGCGGCGGCAGCCGAGCTGGGCGAGACGACCGGCACCGGCGGCGCATCGGCCGGCAGCGCCGCCGCCGTTTCGATGGCCGGCGGCGGGGCCGGCGCGGCCGCAGCAGGCTGCGGAAAGTTCGACGGCACCGCCTGCTCGGCCAGCGGCGCCAGGCGCATCGGCACCTGGATGCTGGTTTCCGCCGGCAGCCTGCCGTCGCTGGACAAGTGGTACCAGCCGGCATAGGCGCCCACGGCCAGCAACGCGCCAAGCAGCACCACCGCCCCGGCCGGGACGCCGCGTTCCGGCACCGGCACCGGGAAGGTCAGTTCGGTCTTCTGGTTGACCGTGGCCGCCTCCGCCTTGAAGCGGCGGGCAATCTCGTTGGGATCGAGGCCGAGGCTGGTCGCATAGGTGCGCAGGAAGCCGAGAGCGTAAGCATTGCCCGGAAGGTCGCCGATCCTGCCGGCTTCCAGTGCCTCGAGGTATTGCATGCGGATCCGGAGCGCCGTTGCCAGATCCGGCAACGACCAGCCGACGCGTTCCCGAGCATTCCGCAGATCCGCCCCCGCCTTGGGAGCGAGCGGCAGCGCGCCGTCTCGGGCAATCGCGGTAGACATCATGCTCCGGCTTTCCGCCAGCCTTGATCTGCTCTCCTGCAGCACGGTGGCTTGTTCCCGCGAACTGGTTTGTTTGCCAACGCCCCTACACTGCATCGGTTCGCATCCGCAGTCGAATCGTCATTGCGGGGTTCAACGAAATTAATTCGTTCTGTCAGACTGCTAGCCCCTGTTCCCGGGCCCAGGTGCTGATCGGCTCGCGCAGGCTGGCCGATCCCGAGGTGTTGCGGCGGATCGCCGACAGCACCGGCCGGAATGCCGCCAGGTCGAGCCCGGCCAGCAATGCCTTGACCGGCAGGATGCCCGAAGCCGCCATCGACAGGTTGGTGAAGCCCAGCCCCGCCAGGGTCATCGCCTCCAGCGGGCGGGACGCCGCCTCGCCGCACAGCGAGACCGGCACGCCGGCGCCGCCCTTGGCCGCGCGCGCCGCCACCAGCAGTTGTTCCAGTAGGCTCAGCACGGGCTGCGACAGCAGGTCATAGCGGCCGAACAGCGACGGCGTGCCCCGATCGGCGGCAAACAGGAACTGCAGCAGATCATTCGAGCCAACCGAAACGAAATCCACTTCGCGCAACAATTCATCCAACTGCCACATGAGGGCCGGGATCTCGAGCATGGTGCCGATCGACAGCCGCTCCGGCGCCGGCCGCACGCGCCGCGCCTCAGCCAGCAGCAACGCCCGCGCGGCGCGAAATTCGGCGACCGTGGCGACCATGGGGAACATCACCGACAGCGGGCGCCCACACGCCGCCAGCAGAAGCGCCCGCAACTGGCGGCGCAGCAGCGCCGGCCGATCCAAGCCGATCCGCAGCGAACGCCAGCCCATCGCCGGATTTTCCTCCTCCGGCGCGTCGCCCGGCAGCAGCTTGTCGGCGCCGAGGTCGAGCGTCCGGAACAGCACCGGCCGCCCCGCCGCAGCATCCAGCACGCGCGAGTAGCTCGCCGCCTGCTCGGCCACATCGGCGATCGATCCGCGCGCAAGCATGGCGATTTCGGTGCGGTACAGGCCAATGCCCTCGGCTCCGGTGGTGTCGAGCTGCGCCACCTCCATGTTGAGGCCGACATTCAGCATCAGGGACACCCTGACGCCGTCGGCTGTGGTCGCCGGGCGGAGGCGCAATGGCGCCCAGCCGGCCTCGAGCGCGCTCCTCGCCTCCAGCGCCCGGAGGTAGGTGCCGCGCACCTCGACCTCGGGACGCAGGACAAGCTGGCCCTCGTCGCCATCCACCACCGCTTCGTCGCCCGGCTCCGCCGCGTCCAGCATCCCGCGTGCGCCGCCGACCGCCGGCAGACCCAACGCCCGCGCCAGGATCGCAGCATGACCCGCGGGACTGGCTTCCTCGATCGCCACCCCGCCGATGCCGGCGGCGTGCCAGTCGAGCAGTTCGGCAGGTCCCAGCCGGCGTGCCAGCAGGATCGAGCCCCGTGCGACCGCCGGCCGCGGCTCATCGCCGGCGAGCGCGGACTGCAGCCGGCCGGCCAGGTCCTCGAGATCCGCCAGGCGCTCGCGCAGGTAGGGGTCGGTGATGCGGCGAACCCGGTCGTGCAGCTCGCCGGCGACACGCTGCACGGCGGCCTCCGCCGACAGCCCGCTGCGGATCACCTCGGCGACGCGCTTCAGCCAGCCGGCATCGGCAGCGATCAGCCGATAGGCATCGAGCACTTCGCGCGATGCCGACGCGTCCGCACCGGTTGCCAGGCCATCCGGCACACCGGCGATCAATTCGTCGAGACCTTGCTGCATCCGCTGCGCCGCCTCGTGCAGGCGCACGAGCTCCGCAGCCGGGTCGTCGGCCAGCAGGCGCAGCGGCCGGCGCCGGTTGCCATGCATGACGACAGTGCCGATGGCGATGCCGGAGACAAGTGACGCACCGGCGAATACCCGCGGCACCGTTGCGCCGACACCCTCCTCGGAGCCGTCGGACGCGCCGCTTGCCGCCAGCACCTCGGCCAGCAGCATCGCCACAGTCTCCATTTCCTCCACTTCGTCCTCGGCATAGAGCCGCGGATTGCGGTTCTGCACGGCAACCACGCCCAGCGTGCGTCCGGCGCGGCGGACCGGCACGGCGAGCATCGAGGCGAACGGCTCCTCGCCGGTTTCCGGACGATAGGCGAACGCCGGATGGTTCTGCGCGTCCGGCAGGTTCATCACCTGCGCGGTCGCTGCGCACAGCCCGACGATGCCTTCGCCGACCCGCAGCCTGGTGCGCCCGATGGCCTGCGGGTTCAGGCCCTCGGTGGCGACCAGCTCAAGGATCTCACCGGGCCGCGCGGCATAGACGGTGCAGACCTCGCTCACCAGCTCCGCGGCCACCAGGCGCACGAAGTCCGGCAATGGCGCGGTACCGTGCGCCATCATCTCGCGCAGCCTGGAAAGGAGCCGCCGCGGGCTGGCCATCGCAGGTCAGCCCGAGGGCACGGTTGACCCCCACCCCGACCCTCCCCCGCGCAGCGCGAGAAGGGGCGGTGCTCCACGGACCGCGCCCCCTCTCCCGCGCTGCGGGGGAGGGTTGGGGTGGGGGCAGCATCGGGCGGTCAGCATGCCCCGCCCGCGGCAATACGGCCCCGGGCGACAAGCGCCGCCACGGCCTGCTCGACCAGTTCGGCAATGATGTCCGCCGTCGGCTGCTCGGCGGTCACCATGCCGACCGACTGACCGGCCATCACCGAGCCATTCTCGACGTCGCCGTCGATCACCGCACGACGCAGCGCGCCGGCCCAGAAATGCTCGATGGCGAGCTGCGCCGCGTCCTTGGTCAGTTCCCCGGCCTGGAACCGGTCGCGAGTCTCGGCCTGGAAGCGCAGGAAGCGCTTGACCCCTTCGTTGACCAGCCCGCGCACCGGGATCACCGGAAACCGCTCATCGAGCTGCACCGAGGGCAGCGCGTCGCGCGCATTGGCGCGGATGAAGGCCTGCTTGAACCTCTGGTGGGCGATCGATTCGGTGGCAGCGGCGAACCGCGTGCCGAGCTGGGCGCCCGACGCGCCCATTTCCAGCAATGTCAGGATGGCCTCGCCGCGGCCCAGGCCGCCGGCGACAAACACCGGCACCTCATGGATATGCGGCAGGATTTCCTGTGCCAGCACCATCAGCGAGACCGGGCCGATATGCCCGCCCGCCTCGGAGCCCTCGATCACCAGCGCATCGGCGCCCGAGCGGACCAGCCGCTTCGCCAGCACCAGGGCGGGGGTGAAGGCGATCAGCTTCGCCCCGCCGTCCTTGACCGCACGCACCGCGCCGCCCGGCGGGATGCCGCCGGCCAGCACGATGTGCCCGACCTGCGCCTCCCGGCACACGCGGATCAGGTCGTCGAGCTGCGGGTGCATGGTGATCAGGTTCACGCCGAACGGCTTGCCGGTCAGCGCCTGGGTGCCGGCGATCTCCGCCGCCAGCAGCTCCGGCCCCATCGACCCGCAGGCGATCACGCCGAACCCGCCGGCGTTCGAAATCGCCGCGACCAGATGCCGCTCGCTCACCCAGCTCATCGCCCCGCCCATGATGGCGTAGCGGCAGCCCAGGAATGCGGTGCCGCGCGACCACAGCCGGTCCAGCCCGGCCCGCGCGGCGGCTACGGCAAGATCGGGCGTGGCAATGTCAGGCGGCATCGAGGCCATAGGCGGTGTGCAGCGCGCGCACCGCCAGTTCCGTGTACTCGCCGGCAATCAACACGCTGACCTTGATCTCGCTGGTGGAAATCACCTGGATGTTGATCGCCTTGTCGGCCAGCGCGCGGAACATCGTGTTGGCCACGCCGGCGTGGCTGCGCATGCCGACGCCGACCACGCTGATCTTGGCGACGTCCGGATCCGCCAGCACCTCCTGATGGCCGATCAGCCGCTGCGCCTCGGCCAGCGTCGCCTGGGCGCGCGGCAGGTCGGCCTTGCCGACCGTGAAGGTCATGTCCGTCGTCCCGTCAGCCGAAACGTTCTGCACGATCATGTCGACATTGACGTTGTGCTCCGCCAGCGCGCCGAACACGGCGGCGGCAATTCCCGGCCGGTCCGGCACCCGGCGCAGCGTGATCTTCGCATCGTCGCGCGAATACGCGATGCCCGACACATTCTGCTTTTCCACGATCTCGTCCTCATCAACCACCAGTGTGCCCGGCACGTCCTCGAAGCTGGACAAGACCTGCACACGCACGCGTTCATTCATCGCCAGTTCGACGCTGCGGGTCTGCAGCACCTTGGCGCCCACCGACGCGAGCTCAAGCATCTCCTCGTAGGCAATGCGCGCCAGCTTGCGCGCCCTCGGCACAATGCGCGGATCGGTGGTGTAGACGCCATCGACGTCGGTGTAGATGTCGCAGCGATCGGCGTGCAGTGCGGCAGCCAGCGCAACGGCGGAGGTGTCGGACCCGCCGCGGCCGAGTGTGGTGATGCGGTTGTCGGTGCCGACGCCCTGGAAGCCGGATACCACGGCCACCTGCCCCGACTGCATGCGGCGGACCAGTTCGGTGCCCTCGATGTCCGAAATGCGTGCCTTGCCATGGGCGTTGTCGGTGCGGATGGGAATCTGCCAGCCCTGCCAGGACCGCGCCTCGATGCCGATCTCCTGCAGGGCGATCGACAGCAGGCCGGTGGTGACCTGCTCGCCGGTGGCCACCACGGTGTCGTATTCGCGCGCGTCGTGCAGCGACGACAGGCCCTGGCAATACGCCACGAGCTGGTTGGTGACGCCCGACATGGCCGAGACCACGACGGCAACCTCGTTCCCCGCGTCAACCTCGCGCTTGACGCGGGTCGCAACGCTGCGGATGCGGTCGAGGTCGGCGACAGAGGTGCCGCCGAACTTCATCACAATGCGTGACATCGGTGCCAGTTGCCAGTGGTCGGTTGCCAGTGGTCGGTTGTCAGTGGTCGGTTGCCGGTGGTCATACTGGCGCAGGACAGCAGGGGCAACCATGCCAGCCCAGACGGTTTCGCCCGAGGAGGTTGCGCGGTTCGACGCGCTCGCCGGCCGCTGGTGGGATCCGGACGGTCCGATGCGTCCGCTGCACCGGATGAACCCGGTCCGGATCGCCTGGATTGCCCGCCACGGCGTCCCCAACGCCTTGCGGGAAGGGGAGACTGCTGGCGCGTCCGTCCGACTGCTGGACGTCGGCTGCGGCGCCGGACTGGCCGCCGAGGCCCTGGCAAGGCTGGGGTTCGAGGTGCTGGGGCTGGATGCCGCCGGCGAGGCCATACGGGCCGCACAGGCCCACGCCGCCGGCCGGGGACTGCCGCTCGCCTACCGAACCGGCGTCGCCGAGGACCTGCTGACGGAGGGGCTGCGGTTTCCGGTGGTCACCGCGCTGGAGGTGATCGAGCATGTCCCCGACCCGGCGGCGTTCCTGGCGACGCTGGCCGGACTGCTGGAACCCGGGGGAAAGCTGTTCCTTTCCACGCTCAACCGCACGCCGCGCGCCTTCCTCGCCGCCAAGGTCGGCGCCGAATACCTGCTGCGCTGGCTGCCCGTCGGCACGCATGACTGGCGCAAATTCATCACGCCCGCCGAACTGGGCAACCTGCTCCGCCAGGTGGGGCTGCGCGTGGCGGACAGCACCGGCCTGGTCGTCGATCCGCTCACCGGCCACTGGACGACAAGCCGTGACCTGTCGGTCAATTATCTTCTGGTCGCCGAAGGCTGAGGAGGTGCGACTGAAACCCGGTTGTGGCATGCTGGGGTTATACACGTCGCGACGTTACGGAGTGCCAGGTGCCGATGCCGACCGCTGCTGCGCCGGAGGCCGCCGGTGAGTCGGTAGGCCCGGATCCGATTGCCGGCGTCGCGGCTCAGGACGCCGAGCGCTACCTGCTGGCGCTGGCCGCCATCAACCTCAGCGTCTACGACTGGAACATCGAGACAGACGTCGTGGACCACCCGCCGCTGGGGCGGGAATTCCGCCGGCGGTGGGCCGAGCCGCCATCAACCGGTGCGGCCTGGACGCGGGTCGTGCATCCCGACGATTTGCCCGGCTATCGTGCTGCACTGCGCGCGCACCTCGAGGGCGAGACGCCGCGCCTGGAGTGCGAGTACCGCTTCCTCGGCGGGGATGGTACGTGGCGCTGGATCAGGCAATACGGCCTTGCGCTGCGCCACCCGGACGGCCGCGCCTACCGCATGGTCGGTGCGACCACCGACATCACCGAGAGCACGGTCCGCGATGCCGCATTGCAGGCAGCGCGCGCCGAGACCGAACGCACGCGCGCGCACATGCAGGCACTGCTCGACAACATGCGCGACGGTGTGGGGTCAGCGGAGGCGGACGGCACCTATCTGACCTCGAACAAGGCGATGTTCGAGAAAGTCGACATTCCGCGCGAGCAGATCATCGCACTCGGCACGATGCAGAACATCTGGCGCCACCAGTACGAAAATGGCCTGGTGCCGCGGATCGCCGCCACGGCCGATGAACACGTTGCCGCACAGTTCGCACTGTTCCGCCGCGCCGACGGCAGCCAGCAGGTGCGCCAGCGGCCGGACGGCACCTGGGTCGAGCGCAGCTTCCTGCGCATGCCCGACGACAGCCGGCTGGTGGTGGTGCGCGACATCACCGAACTCAAGCAGCGCGAGACCGAGATCGCCCGCGAACGCGATGCGGCCGAGGCGGCGCGCGCTGAGGCGGAGGCGGCAAACCAGGCGAAATCCACCTTCCTCGCCACCATGAGCCACGAGATACGCACGCCGATGAATGGCGTGTTGGGCATGCTCGAGGTGCTCGAGCACCAGGGCCTCAGCGACAACCAGCGTGCGATCGTCGCGACGATGCGGTCATCCGCGTCCGCGCTGCTGCGCATCATCGACGATGTGCTGGACTTCTCCAGGATCGAGGCCGGTCGGCTGGACCTCGAGGAGACGGCGTTCTCGCTGGCCGAACTGGTCGCCGGCACGGTGCAGGCGTTGCAGCCGCAGGCCACGGCCAAGCAGTTGCGGCTCACCGCGGGCCTGGCGTCCGGAACGGCGGACGCGTTGATCGGCGACCCGGTGCGCATGCGGCAGATCCTGTTCAACCTGCTGGGCAACGCGCTGAAGTTCACCCAGGCCGGCAGCGTGCAGGTCCATGGCGCGACCGCCACCCTGGGCGACGGCCGCACCTCGGTGACGCTCACCGTCGAGGACACCGGCATCGGCATCGATGCGGCGGAGCGCGCACGCTTGTTCCAGCCATTTTCCCAGGCTGACAGTTCGACGACGCGCCGCTTCGGCGGCAGCGGACTGGGGTTGTCCATCGTGCGCCGCCTGGCGCAGCTGATGGGCGGCGACGTGCAGGTGGAGAGCGAGCCCGGCAAGGGCTCCATATTCTCGGTCACGGTGCGGCTGCGCGCTGCCGCGACCGGTGTTGTGGGGCCGGTCGCCAGGGTCGCCAACACGCTGCCTGCGTTCAGCGACAACGGCGGCAGCGTGCTCGTGGTGGACGACCACCCGGTGAACCGGCAGGTGTTGGTGGGCCAGCTTGGCCTGCTTGGCCTGGCCGTCGATACCGCGGTGGATGGCCAGCAGGCGCTGTCGCTCTGGCGCCCTGGGCGCTACGCCGTCGTGCTGGCCGATATCCATATGCCCAGCATGGACGGCTACACCCTGGCAGCCGAGATCCGCGCGCGCGAAACCGCTGCCGGCGCGCCGCGCACGCCGATCGTCGCGGTGACCGCGAATGCTATGCGAGGCGAGGAGGAACGCTGCCTGGCCGCCGGCATGGACGCCTACCTGGCCAAGCCGGTGGCGATCGCCCGGCTCAGCGCCACACTCGGCCAGTGGATGGCGCTGACGCCGGTGTCCGATATGCCGGTGGCGGCGATCGACCGTAGCATCCTGCGAACGTGGCTCGGCGACGACGATGCCACGATGCGGGTGCTGCTGGAGGATTTCCTGGCCGGTGCCCGCGACAACCTGCGCGATATCCAGGCGGCGCTGGCCGCCGCCGACATGGCCGCGGCCGCGGCGGCTGCGCACAAGCTGAAGGGTTGCGCGATGTCGGTCGGCGCCCGCCCGCTGGAGCGGGCGGCTGCTGCCCTGGAATCGGCGGCGCGTCCAGGCGATGACGCCGCGTGCCGGACCATGCTTGCACCGCTCGCGCGCGAACTGGAGCGGGTGGCGGCGGATATCCGGGGATGAAGCCACCAGCGACCGCGACCCGATGCCGTCATGGCGGGGCTTGGCCGGCGCTACCCGTCGGCGCGCGGCACCCAGGGGATGCGGGAAAACTCGATGCCTTCTTCGGATAAGGCTTCGGCCTGCTCCGGGCTGGTCTCGCCGTAGATCCCTCGCTTGTCGCTCTCGCCACGGTGGATCTTGCGGGCCTCCTCGGCAAACTGCGGCCCGACGTAATCGCAGTTCTTTTCCACCTCGGCGCGCATCCGCTGCAGCATGGCACGCATCTGGTCGGGCAGCGGGCCACCGGCGACGGCCGCGGCCGGCGCGGCAGGCGGTTGCGGCGCTGGCGTAGGGGCAGGGGCCGGCAGCGCCTTGCGGTTCGTCGCCACGGCCGGCTTCATCAGCGCACGCTCGACCTTGGTGTCGCCGCAATGCGGGCATTCGACCAGCCCGCGCTTGGCCAGCTTGTCGTAAGCCGTGCTGTCCTTGAACCAGCCATCGAAACCGTGGTCATGGCTGCATCGCAAATCGTAGTGAATCATGCTCCTGCCCTGACGAACCCAGTCGCTGGCGTATCAGATGGCGAAATCTGGCACTCATGGCAAGGGACTGCCAAGCGGCGCCCGCAACAATGTTGCCGGCCAGCCACTACCGGGCCCGCAGCAGGGGGTCCAGCTTTCCTGCCCGGTCGAGCGCCATCAGGTCGTCGCATCCGCCGATATGCCGGCCGTCGATGAAGATCTGCGGCACCGTGGTCCGGCCACCGGCGCGCCGGTTGGATTCCGCACGCTCGGCCGAGCCGTTCGGCGCATCGATCTCACGGAACATCGCGCCCTTTGCGGTCAGCAGGCTGACCGCGCGCGCGCAGTAGGGGCACCAGGGCTGGGTGTAGATCTCGATCTCAGGCATCAGGTTCTCCTCGGCAACAAAAATCGGGCGTGCGGGGCCGCCATGCAAGGTCCGGCTTCAGGCGGCGCCGGCGCGCAATTTCTTCAGTTCGCCAAGGGACTCGCCGCTGTGCGACAGCTCGAATGTGCGCCGGTTGATCCGCACCCGGATCACCGAGCGGTCGTTCACGTCGTAATCGGCGAGGTCGAGGAAGAACGCGTGGCAGCCATTGCCCAGTCCCGCCGCCAGCAGGTCGCTGCGGAACTCGCTCGCCTGGAATGTCGCAACCAGCCTGTCGTCGATCAGCAGGTCCAGCAGGACCGGTTCCAACTGGCCGACATGGCGTGCCCAGCCATACAGCTTGCCGTCGATCAGGCCTTCCACCAGCCCCTCGAAGGCGTGTTTCGATGTCATCACGTATTGCGCGCGGTTGGGCTGGACGTGTTGCATCAGGCCGGCGCGTTTCTGGCTATCGAGCGCGATGCCGCAGAACGCCAGGATGCTGTCGATGAACACCTGCGGGAACAGCAATGCCTTCTCGTAGCTCAGCAGCAGATACGGCAACCGCGAGGCACGCACGAACTGCGCCATCGAATGCATCGCCGCCGTCGTCTCGAAGAATGCCTGGCTGCCGTCGGCCTGCTCCGAGAGCGCATTGCGCACCGCCACGGCAACCGGATCGCGGTGAATCACGATCAGATGCGGATTCCTGAAGCGCTCGAACTCATTGTGCTGCAGGAAGTGGTGCAGGTCCGGCATCTTGAAGCCCCAGACCGGCACTGCGTTGTTCTGGCGCGCGATCAGTGCGTCGAGCCGCGTGAAGTCGCGTGCCCGCAGAATCTGGGTGATCTCGGCGTCTTCGTTGATCGGCTGGTAAACGTGGTCGCCCAGCCAGATCCCCGCCTCCATGATCAGCGCGGCCACCATGCTGGTGCCGGAGCGCGCCAGGCCGGTGATGATCAGGGTCTTTTCCGGCGTGGCGCGCCGGCGCCGGCGCGGCGGCGTGGCGCCGACAATGACGCCTTGGTTGAGGATGCTGCCGGGATCGAATTCCTCGCCGCCCGCCGGCGTTTGCGCCATTCGCCGTGCGCCTACAATGGGATCGCCAGGAGCGTGTCGATGCGCGAACTGTCGCAGACCACAAGCCGTTCGGCAAAGCGCAGCCGGCCATCGGCGTCGGCCCGCACGCGATCGAGATAAATGCCGGCGGCAAACAGATCCATGCGTCCGTCGCGCATCGTGCGCACCACCACGAACGGCGTTTCGGCGGCGATGTCACCCGCGGTGGCGCCGCGCAGCGCGGGCATGCCGACGATGTGGCGATAGGTCTGCCGTTCGTAGATGTTGGCCTCGCGCAGGGACGAGACGCGGTCGTGCAACATCGCCCGCGAATCCGCGTAGATCAGGCCGGCCGCATAGCCGCGACGATGGTTGTCCGCCGTGGTGATGCGGTAGCGGCCGTCCTCCAGGAACAGGCCGGGCCATTCCTCGAGCCGGTCCGCATCGATGCAGCTGGCATACTCGGTGTTCAGCGCAGCGAGGCGGAACAGCCTGCCGGCTTCGCTCGCGGCATCATCGCTCACGGCATCATCGCTCATGGCATCATCGCTCATGGCATCACAGTCCCATATGCGCGCGATACGCCTTCCAGAAGCCGCGCACCGAGGCTTCGGTCGCACGCGTGTCCTGCGTGTCGGCCGCGGCGCCGCCCATCTCGACCACCGACAGTTCGTCCGCGGCCGCGGCGATGCCGCGTTGCACGAAGCCGCCGACGCAGCCGTCCTCCATCGACACGTAGCCGGCCGGGCCAACCAGATTGCATTGCTTCAGCCGGTGCATGCGCAGCTCCGGCGTGTCGTCCGTGAAGCCGAGATAAGTCCAGTTGAGGTCGGTCTGGTCGACGCCCCGCGGCACGATCTGCCGCACCGCCAGCGCATTCTGCACCTGCTGCAGCACGAAGGCCGGGAACACCGACAGGATCTGCAGCTGGATGTTGTCGTGGAACTCGTCGTGCATCCGCAGGATGGAGGGATCCGCCAGGCGGAAACTCTCGTTGTCCGCCCGCAGCGACTGCGACGTGTAGCTGGTGTCCGGGCCTTGCATCGGCACCAGAGTGGCCGATGCGTGGCCGACCCCGGTATCGCTCACCAGCACGCCGCCGCCCTGGCTCAGGCGCGTGATGCGGAACGTGGTGAGGAACAGATGCAGCAGGCTGGCGTGGTAGGTGTCGCGCACGT
This sequence comes from Acetobacteraceae bacterium, assembly GCA_036265005.1. Classification (GTDB taxonomy): domain Bacteria; phylum Pseudomonadota; class Alphaproteobacteria; order Acetobacterales; family Acetobacteraceae; genus JAMXLO01. Next base: position 21,069 of record DATAPW010000393.1, read on the forward strand.
TCTCGAAGTACAGTTTCCAGTTGTTCGGCAGCGCCTGGGTAAAGCGGCCGATGATCTCGATCTTCTTGTTGCCGAGTACGCGTCGGATGCGGCCGGCGATCTCGCCGCCGATCCAGTTCTCGAAGTCGGGCGTGTCGTCCGAAAGCGTGCCGAACACCAGGCCGCAGCAGGTGGTGATGCGCAGCTTGCGGGGGCCGTGCTGCGCCATGTCGAAGTCGGACGACATGCCGCCTTTGCCGTTCACGCCGTGGCGGAACGCGACCGAGCATAGATTGCCGCGCAGGTCATAGCGCCAGGAATGATAGACGCACTGGAAGTCCTTCGCAGTGCCGCCATCCTCCAGGCAGATCAGTGCGCCGCGATGCGCGCAGCGGTTTTCAAATCCGCAAAGCTCGCCGTCATCGGCTCGCACGACGACGACGGGCATGCTGCCGATGAACGTGGTGCGGTAGTCACCGACATTCGGCAGATCGACCTCCAGGCAGAGATAGTTCCAGACCGGGCCTTCAAAGATTCGCCGTTGCTCGGTGGCGAGCACATCCTGCTCGGCGTACACCCAGTACGGCACGCGCGTGAGCCCTGCCGGCCACAAGCGGCTGGACATCCGGTCGGTGACTGCATCCATCGGAAGCCTCCCTCATTGTTGGCCCCCACCCCGACCCTCCCCCGCCCAGGTGCGGGAGAGGGAGCGGTGCACCGGTTCCCGTGTCCCCTCTCCCGCGCTTGGGCGGAGGAGGGTCGGGGTGGGGGTCGCGCCGTCAGTTCAAACGTGGGTCCGGCACGCGCGCCGCGACCAGAACATTGACCGAAGTCGCGCCAGCGGCAAGCAGCACCGCGGCGCAGGCATTCGCGGTCGCACCCGAGGTCATCACGTCGTCGATCAGCAGCAGCCGCTTGCCCAGCACGCGGGCCGCGCGGGACGGACGCATGGCGATCGCTCCCGCCATTTCCACCGCGCGCTCGGCCGCCGACTTCTCGCCCAGCGACGCCGTGGCGCGCCGTCGCAGCAATGCATCGAGCAGCACCGGCCGGCCGGCGCTGCGGCCGACCGCCTTGGCCAACAGCGCCGCCTGGTTGTAGCGGCGATGGAACAGCCGCGCGCGGTGCAGCGGCACCGGCACCAGCAGGTCAGCCTCGCGCAGCAATGCAGCACCGGCGCGGGCCATGTGAGGCGCCAGCACGCCGGCGATTTCGGTACGGTCGGCGTGCTTGAACGGCAGGATCAGGCGGCGTCCCTGCGCGTCGTAGCGCAACGCCGCGCGCGCCTGCTGGAACACCGGCGGCGCGGTCCGGCATCCCGGACACAAGTGGTCGATGCCGCCGAGGCCGGCGGCGGCGAACGGCACGCCGCAGCGCAGGCAGAATGGCTCGGTGATGAAGCCGGTGCGGCGGAAGCAGGAGGCGCAGAGCAGCCCTGGCGCGTCCACCGGTTCATCGCAGGCAACGCAGTGCGGCGGCAGCAGCAGGTCCAGCAGGGCGCGCGCGACTTGGCGCGTGCCGTCCGCCAGCGACCGGAAGGCGTCAGTGAGTAGCGGATGCCTCGCCCACACCGAACGCCACCGTGTCATCGCGCCTGATCTGGTTCGCCAGTTCGATTTCCCAGGTGAGGTAGGCCTGCATCGCCTCCTCCACCCCCGAGTTGCGGTCGTAGGCGCGGAGATAGGAGTCGATGCAGGCTTCATCGGGTGGCGTGGTCCGGTCCTTCACCAGCGGCCGGCCGTACGCGTGCCAGGCGCCGGTGCCGCCCTCCAGCACCCTCACCTCGCCGCGCGTCAGCGCTTTCACCTCGTCCACCGCGAGGCGCGCGACCATCCCATCGGGCGAGGTGATCACCACATGCTTGGCACCTGCGAGCTGCTGCCCCAGCGCCGCGAGGCGGGTCCGCACCCCCCATTGTGCACCCGGGATGTGGCCCTCGCGGAAATCGATGCTGCGCGCCAGATCGACCACGACCGTGCCGTCGCCGCTGTCGAGCAGCGCGAGCAGGCCGGTCACGTCGATCGTCGGCGCCACGGCGACCAGTTCGGGGATCGCCTGGCGCTCGTTGCCGGTGGCGCGGATCGCCTCCAGCCCGCCCTCCACCACGAACACGTCGCGATGGCCCATCTGGCGCAGCCAGGCGGCCGACATACGGGCGCGCACGCCGGTATCGTCGACCAGCACGATCCGCGCATTGCGCACCCCGACCCACTGGTCGGTGGCCTGCACAAGCTGGCCGCCGGGCGCGCTGATGCTGCCGGGCCGGTGGCCGGCGCGGTACTCCGCCGGATCGCGCACATCCAGCACATACAGCGTGCGATCCGGGTCGTCCTCGAAGCGCGCGAGGTCGATGGCGCCGACCACGCCCACGCCGGAGTTCTCCGCGAAGGCCTGGGCGCGCTGCAGGGCGGTGGCCGCGGTCTTCGGCGTGCCCGGGGCGAATTTGTCGGTGCGGCCGCGATCGCAGCGGAAGCCGGCAAGCTCCCATCCCATCGTGCCGTTGCGCAGCGCCATCACCTTGTTGGGGATGCCGGCGCGGCGCAGGCTCTCCGCACCCATGATGCTGCGGGTCCGACCGGCGCAATTCACCACCACCAGCGTTTTCGGATCGGGCGCCAGGTCGCCGATCCGATAGACCAGTTCGCCACCCGGAACGCTCATCCCGGTGGGGATCGACATGCGCACGAATTCCTCGTGCGTGCGGCTGTCGAGCACCACGATGTTGCGCCCGGTATCAATCCACGATTTGAGGTCGGCCGCATCGACACTCTCGGTGCCGTAATGGTGCTCCACCCACTCGCCGAACGCCTTCGACGGCACGTTGATGCCGGAGAACAGTTCGTAGTCGGCCGCCGCCCAGGCTTTCGTGCCGCCGTCCAGCACGGCGACATCGTTGCAGCCGATACCCTTCAGCCAGCTGGCGAGCTGCTCCGCCACACCCCTCCCGTCATCCACGCAGCAGATCCGCACGGACAGGCGCGGCAACAATGCGCGGGCGCGGACCTCGCGGCGGGACAAGGCGCAGGGCACTGCCCAGAACAGGTGCGACGCACCGAACTCGCCTTCTTCACGCGCGTCGAGCAGGGCCAGTTCGTGGCCGTCGGTCAACCAGGAGTGCAGCGTGCTCGCGGTGATGCGTTTCATCCGGCTGCTCCTCGCATAATGGCCCGATCGGGCAATATTCACAGAACCTACGCATGGCGGTGAACGCTTGGCAACGCCGGCAGCGCGGCGCACATGGGTGTGATGGACCCTGGCATGGAGGTATTCGACCGTCGCGCCGTGCGCCGGCATCGCGACCGGGCCGCGTGCCATGTGTCCGGCGTCTCGGACGTGTTGCGGGATGCCGCCGAACGCCTGCTCGACCGGCTGGATGACACCACACGGACATTCAGCCGCGCCCTGGATGTCGGTGGACGCGGGGTGGTGGCACCGCTGCTGCGGGCACGCGGCATCGAGGTGGTGAGCTGCGATCTCTCGCCCGCGATGGCGGCACTGAACGGCGGGCTGATGGTCGCGGCGGATGAGGAGTTCCTGCCGTTCGCCGCGCAAAGCTTCGACCTGATCGTGGCCAGCCTGTCGCTGCATTGGGTCAACGACCTGCCCGGCGCGCTGATCCAGCTCCGCCTGGCGCTGCGGCCCGAGGGGCTGCTGCTGGCCAGCCTGCCGGCGCTTGGCACGCTGGGAGAATTGCGGCGGGCGCTGACCGAGGCCGAGGCAGTGCTGACCGGCGGCGCGGCGCCTCGCGTCTCGCCGTTCGCCGACCTGCGCGATTGCGCCGCGCTGTTGCAGCGCGCCGGCTTTGCCTTGCCGGTGGCGGACGCCGAGGATTTGCGGCTGCTGTATGCCGATCGGCTTGCGCTGCTGCGCGAACTGCGTGCCGCGGGGGAGACCAATGCGCTGCGTGAGCGCGACCGGCGCGTGCCGCCGCGCGCGCTGTTTCCTGCCGCGCTGGCGGCGCTGCCGGAGGAAGCCGGGCGCGCGCCGGTGACGTTGCGGCTGGCGGTGATGACGGGATGGGCGTGACCGCGGCTGCGGTGCACAGCGCGATTGACCATTGGCAACGGCACGCTATCCTGCCGCCATGATCCGGTTGCGTCACGTGCGGCCTAATCCGAATGCCAGCCAGACTGGCGGCGGCAACGCACGTGCCCCGGGTCATCGCGCCGCGGACTGAGCAGCGCCACCGATCCCGACCGGCAACGCAACGCCCCGCCCCACAGACCGTGCGGCGGGGCGTTGCGTTTGCGTCGCATGGTTGCCAAAGCGAAAGCCACGCCAATGCACCTACACCTGTATCTCGGCTTCGTCCTTGCCTCGGTCATCCTGATCCTGATCCCCGGGCCGAACGTCTCGCTGATCGTCGCAAACGCCATCGCCAACGGCACACGCTATGGACTGCTCACCGTCGCCGGGACGTCGTCCGCCATCGTCGTGCAGCTTGCGCTCACGTCGCTGGGCCTCACTGCGACGCTGGGCGTGCTCGCCGGCTGGTTCGAGTGGATCCGCTGGATCGGCGTCGCCTACCTGCTGTTTCTCGGCATCCGCCAATGGCGCGCGGCGCCGGTCGATCTCACCCGCACGCGGCCGCAGCCGCGCTCGTTCCAGGCGATCGCGATACGCGGGTTCCTGATCTCGCTGACCAACCCGAAGACGCTGCTGTTCTATGGCGCGTTCTTCCCGCAGTTCCTGACACCGGATGCGCCGATCGCACCGCAGGTCGCGCTGCTGTCGCTCACTTTCTTCATCATCGCGGCCGGGCTGGACTGCGGCTGGGCGCTGCTGGCCGGGCGGGTACGTGGCGTGCTGGCGATCCGCGGCCGACTGCGCAACCGGCTCTCGGGAGGGTTCCTGGTCGGCGCCGGAATCGGCCTGGCGCTGGCCCATCGGGAATAACCCCGCGGCAGGCGGGCGGGGCGCGCGTGCGCTTGCTATCCACCGCCTCCTGCGCAACGGTCCGTCCAGATGTTTCTGATCGGCGGAATTGGCCTGGCGCTGGCGCATCGGAATCGCCCGGTCCAGCATAGCGGCGGACCAGGGACACCATCGGGGAGAAGACAACGTCATGCCGACACGCCGCGGAATCCCGCTCGCCTGCGCCACAGCCCTCCTGCTCGGCGGCTTCGCGATCGCCCAGGCGCAAACGCCGGCACCCGCGCCGGTGCCCGAGGCGATGCCGTTCGACATTCCCTACGGTTCGCCGATCGATCTCGACACCGCGAACAAGGCGATCATGGCCGCGGCGGCTGAAGCCAAGAAGCACAACTGGAAAATGGCCATCTCAGTGGTCGGCCCCGCTGGCCAGCTTATCGCGCACGCCACGATGGACGGCACGATGTACGCCTCCATCGACATCGCCCAGGCCAAGGCACGCACCGCCGCTCTGTTCCGGCGTCCCAGCAAGGCATTCGCCGACGCCATCAATGGTGGAGGGCCCGGCACGCTGAGCCTTCTGGAGTTGAGCCACAGTGCAGCGTCGGAGGGCGGTTTCCCGATCGTGGTCGATGGCAGGCTGATCGGCGCGATCGGTGCGAGCGGCGGGATCGCGACACAGGACGGTGTCACCGCGAAGGCCGGGCTGGACGCGGTGACGTCGCACTGAGCCGTCGGCGGGCCTGATCCTACCCGCCGGCCTGCCGCATCGCCGCCTCGGCCCGGCGGCGGAGTTCGTCGGGCGGCACGTCCTCGATGTGGGTCGCGATCCACCAGAGGTTGCCGCACGGGTCCCTGACGCCGCCGCTGCGGTCGCCATAGAACTGGTCGGTCGGCTCCTGCACCGAAATCCCGCCCGCCGCCAGCGCGCGGCGATAGGTCGCGTCGGCGTCCGCCACATAGACATGCAGCATCGCCTGCGTCGGCTGGTGCTCGCCATGTGCGTCGCCCAGCATCACCAGGGAGTCGTCGATGCGCAGCTCGGCATGGCCGATGCGTCCCTCGGGCGCGTCCAGCCGCATGATTTCCTGCGCATCGAACGTCCGCTTGAGGAAATCGATCACCTTGGCTGCGCCGGCGACAACCAGGTACGGCGTGACGGCGCGATGGCCATCCGGCTTCGGTTTGACTGCCATTCGTGCACTCCCTTCACGACTGAGCCAGTAACGCTGCTGTCGGCCGGGCGCTTAATGCAAAAGACATAATCGTGACCCAGCCTGCCGGCGAACGCGCAGCGAAACGGCGCACTTGTTCGATACAGGCACGGGCGCTAGGCAGGGTCCGGCTGGCATGGAGGTATGCATGAAGCAGGCGATTCGGCCGGTGATGCTGGTGATCCTCGATGGCTTCGGCTGGCGCGAGGAGGCCGCCGACAATGCCGTCCGCCAGGCGAACAAGCCGAACTTCGACCGGCTCTGGCAGTCCTGCCCGCACGCCTTCCTGAACACCTCGGGCCGCAATGTCGGCCTGCCGGACGGCCAGATGGGCAACTCCGAGGTCGGCCACCTCAACATCGGTGCCGGCCGGGTGGTGATGCAGGAACTGCCGCGCATCGGCCAGGCGGTCGAGGACGGCAGCCTGGCGCGCGCGCCGGCCCTGGTCGAACTGATCGCGAAGCTGAAGGCCTCGGGCGGCACATGCCACCTGATGGGACTGATGTCGCCGGGCGGCGTGCACGCGCACCAGGAGCACGCGGTCGCGCTGGCGACGATCCTGCACGACGCCGGGGTGAAGACCGTCGTCCATGCCTTCACCGACGGGCGCGATACCCCGCCGCGCTCGGCCGCGGACGACATCGAATGGCTGCGCACGCACCTGCCGTCGGACGTATCGATCGCTACGGTGTGCGGCCGCTACTACGCGATGGATCGCGACAAGCGCTGGGATCGCGTCGGCAAGGCCTACGCCGCCATCGCCGAGGGCGAGGCGCCGCACGCCGCCGATCCGGTCCAGGTGGTCCGGGACGAATATGCCCGCGACGTGACCGACGAGTTCATCGTCCCCACCTGCATTGGCGACTACCAGGGCATGCGCGATGGCGACGGCGTCCTGTGCTTCAACTTCCGCGCCGACCGCGTGCGCGAGATCCTCGCCGCGCTGCTGGAACCCGACTTCGACGGCTTCCCGCGCAAGCGGGTGATCCGGTTTGCCGCCGCCGCCGGAATGACGCGCTATTCCGATGAACTGGCGCCCTATCTCGGGGTGCTGTTCCCGCCGCAGGAACTGCACCACATCCTCGGCGAACTGGTGGCGGAGGCCGGCCGTACCCAGCTCCGCACTGCGGAGACCGAGAAATACCCCCATGTCACCTACTTCCTGAACGGCGGCCAGGAGATCGCCTTCCCGGGCGAGGATCGCATCATGGTGCCGTCGCCGAAGGTCGCCACCTACGACCTGCAGCCCGAGATGTCCGCTCCCGAACTCGCCGACAGGGCGGTTGCTGCCATCGACTCGGGCCAGTACGACCTGATCGTGCTGAACTTCGCCAACCCCGACATGGTGGGCCACACCGGCAGCCTGCCCGCCGCGATCAAGGCGGTGGAGGCGGTGGACACCGGCCTCGGTCGCATCGCCGCCGCGGTGGAGCGGCAGGGCGGCGCCCTGCTGGTCACTGCCGATCATGGCAACTGTGAACTGATGCGCGACCCCGAGACCGGCGGCCCGCATACCGCGCACACCACCAATCCGGTTCCGGTGGTGCTGATGGGCGGCGATGCGCGTGCGATCAGCAACGGCCGGCTGGCCGACGTGGCGCCGACCCTGCTGCACCTGATGGGCCTGAAGCAGCCGGAAGAGATGACCGGGACGTCGCTGATCCGTGCCGATGCGGCGCGGGCAGCGGAGTAGGGCGGCGGAGAGACATTCCGCCTCCCTGCGTGGGAGGGGGTACGGGGAGGGGACCACGAGCTCACTGGCGGCTGAATCATCGGGTGGGGGCACCCCTACCCCTGCCCGCTCCTGCATGGGGAGGGGGAGGCGCCTGCTTCTCCCGCTGCTCGCCCTCGCCACCATCGCCGCCCAGCCGGCCCGACAGCCCAAAGAAGACGTGACCCGCCAGCAGATGGAGCAGGCGCAGAAGGCCCGCGAAGCCGACCTCGCGGCGCAGCAGGACGCCGCCGCGCGTGCCGCGGCCGCGGCCGCCGAGTCGCAGCGCCTGGCGGCTGATCGCGTCGCCGCCGCGGCGCGGCTGCGCCAGGCGGAGACCGCGACCAGCGAGGCCGCCGCGCGGATGGACCAGCTTGCGGCGCAGCGCCGCCAGGCCCAGGCGGACCTGGACGCTCGCGCCGAGGAGATGCAGCCGCTGCTCCCATTGATCGAGCGGCTTTCGCTGTTCCCGGCCGAGACGCTGCTGGCGATACCCGCGCAGCCGGTGGACACCTTGCGCGGCGTTCTGGTGCTGCGCGGCCTGGCCGGGCAGCTCGGCCAGGAGGCCGTGGCGCTGCGGCGCCAACAGGCGCAACTCGCCGCGGCGACACAGGCGGTTCAGGCCGAGGCGCCGAAGCTGGCGGCGGCCGAGGCGGCGCAGCAGGCCGAGGCCAGCGCGCTCGACCAGCAGATCGCGGCAACCGACGCCGGACGCCGGCAGGCGGAAGACGAGGCCTCGGCTGCGGCCCAGCGTGCGGCTACGGAGGCGTCGCGGGCCGAGACATTGCGTGGCGTGCTGACCGATATCGAGGCCCAGCGGCGCGTCGACACGGCACGCGCCCAGGCAGAGGCCGCCCGTGCCGAACGCCAGAAGAACGCCAGCGAGGCTGCGGTCGCGCGGGCGCGCCAGGCCGCCCTGGAGCATCCGACCGGGAGCGGGACCATTGCGTCGTCTGCACAGCCGCGCGGCCAGCTCACCTCGCCGGTGGCCGGGAGCATCGTCCGGTCCTGGGGCGACCCGACCGAGGGCGGCCCGTCCAATGGCGTGCTCTACCGTGTGCCGCCGGCGGCCCATGTGGTCTCGCCATGCGCCGGCCGGATTGTGTTCGCGAATGCGTTCCGCAGCTACGGGTTGCTGTTGATCGTCGATTGCGGAGGTGGCTACCATGCCGTCCTGGCCGGCTTCGACAGGCTGGATGCCAAGGTCGGACAGCAGGTCGCCGCCGGCGAACCGGTCGGCGTGATGCCGAACTGGGAACCCGGCGTCAGCGGTAACCGGCCTGCGCTCTACGTCGAGTTGCGGCATGACGGGCAGCCGGTTAATCCGGCGCCGTGGCTGAGGGCGAGTGGTTAGCCGCGTGGCATTCCCCCGTGGCGTTCCCCCCGCTGCCCGCAAGCGGGTAGAGTGAACATTGCACCGGAGCCGGGAGAAGCTCTCGCAGACTTAAGATTTCAACACTGGACGGCAGAAGCCGGTGCGCGCGAAAAGATGATATTCCCAATGCCATGCTAGACAATGCGTCGGTCCCGACGGTTCGGGCGCTCAGAGGATGAAACGAATGGACTATCGCTCGCGTCGCCTACGCACCGGTTTGCTGCTCGGCACCGCCTTCGTGGCCGGGATCGCCATCGGCCCGGCCTCGGGCCTGATCGGCCGCCACCTGGGTTACGATTTCGGCATCAACGCCGCGCTCGCCCAGGACAGCAGCCGCGCCGACACGTATCGCCTGCTGACCCTGTTCGGCGACGTGTTCGAGCGGGTGCGCGCCGAATACGTCGACCCGGTTGGCGACAAGGACCTGGTCGAGAATGCCATCAACGGCATGCTGACTGGCCTCGACCCGCATTCCAGCTACATGAACGCGAAGCAGTTCCGCGACATGCAGGTGCAGACCAAGGGCGAGTTCGGCGGCCTGGGCATCGAGGTGACCCAGGAGAACGGCTTCATCAAGGTGATCAGCCCGATCGACGATACGCCGGCATCCAAGGCCGGCATCAAGGCGGGCGACATCATCACCGCGCTGGACGGCAAGACCGTGCAGGGCCTGTCGCTGCAGGACGCGGTGGACAAGATGCGCGGCCTGCCCAATTCGAAGATCTCGCTGACCATCAAGCGCGATGGCGTGGAGAAGCCGGTCGAGGTCTCCATGCTGCGCGAGATCATCCACATCCAGGTGGTCAAGCAGCGGATGGAGCCGGACGACATCGGCTACGTCCGCCTGACGCAATTCACCGAGCAGGCGGATGCCGGGCTGAAGGCGGCCGTGAAGTCGCTGAAGCAGCAGTCGGGCGGCAAGCTGAAGGCGCTGATCCTCGACCTGCGCAACAACCCGGGCGGCCTGCTCGACCAGGCGGTGGCGGTGTCCGGCGACTTCATCAACCAGGGCGAAATCGTCTCCACCCGCGCACGGCACACCGAGGATGCACAGCGCTGGGATGCCAAGGGCAGCGACATCATCGCCGGCCTGCCGCTGGTCGTGCTGATCAACGGCGGATCGGCTTCCTCCAGCGAGATCGTGTCCGGCGCGCTGCAGGACCATCACCGGGCGGTGCTGCTCGGGACGCGGAGCTTCGGCAAGGGCTCGGTGCAGACGGTGATCCCGCTGCCGGGCAACGGCGCCATGCGGTTGACCACGGCGCGCTACTACACGCCGTCCGGCCGCTCCATCCAGGGCCTTGGCATCACGCCGGACGTTCCTGTGCAGGAGTCGCGGGAGGAGCAGGCGCGGTTCGGACCGGAGCGGGAGGCCGACCTCAACCACGTGCTGACCAACCAGGGCGGCACGCCGGATGCCCCGGCCGCGCCGCGGACCGACCTGCCGCCGATCGCCAAGGAGATCCCGGCCAAGCCGCCCGAAAGCTTCCCCAAGTTCGACCCGGCGAAGCCTGACGACACCGACTTCCAGTTGCAGCAGGCGGTGGTGCTGGCCAAGGCCATGGCTGCGCAGAACCGCGCGTCCGCCAACTGAACCCTTGCGAATTCGGTGGAACCCTGGGAGGGCACAGGGCCACCGCAGCGATTGCGGTCGCTGATTGCGGGCTGGCGCGGCCTCGGCCTGTTCTGGCTGGCGGTCGGCGTGGTCCTGGCGGCCGGCGGCGTGACGCTGCAACTGCTTGGACCGCCAGGGCAGCCGGCACCGCGTCCCGTCGCCAGCGCAGCGGCACCGAGGCAGGAGCCGGTGCCGCGGCCGCCACCTCCGGTGGTGGTGGCACAGGCCAAGGCGCCGCAGGCGCCGCGCCCGGGGCGTGACACGCCGGGACCGGTCGCCGATCCCGATCCGGCTCTGCTGGAGCCCGCCCCAGGATCGAAACCCGACCTCCTGCCGCACGTTGCCGAGGACGGCCGCATGCCGATGCAGGTCTACGCCGCCGGATTCGACAGCAGCACGCGACGGCCCCGGGTCGGCCTGATCATGGCGGGGATCGGGCTCAACCAGGCGGACAGCGAGGCGGCCATCCGAACGCTGCCTGGCGGCATCACGCTGGCGATCTCTCCGTACGCCGCCAATCCCGCCAAACTGCTGACCGCCGCGCGCGCCGCGGAGCATGAGTATCTGCTGTCGCTGCCGATGGAGCCGCAAGGGTTTCCGGTGAACGACGCCGGACCGCAGGCCCTGATGACCAACCTGCCGCCGGAACAGAACCACGCCAGGCTGCAGGCGGCGCTGTCGCACATCGCCGGTTACGTCGGCGCAACCGGCGCCCTGGGGAGCTTGCGCGGCGAGCGGTTTGCCGCCCTGCCTGACCAGATGAACCCGGTGCTGAACGAGCTGGCTGCGCGTGGACTGCTCTATGCCGATCCGCGGCCAGGGTCGGCTCAGCCGCATGGCGTGTGGGGCCGGACCGTGGACGTGCTGGTGGACGAACCGCCGAGCGCGATGGCGATCGACGACAAGCTGGCGGAACTGGTCCGGCTGGCGCGCGAGAAGGGCAGCGCACTCGGGCTGGTCGGCGTGGTACGGCCCGTCACCACCGGGCGCATTGCCGCCTGGGCGAACGGGCTTGCCGCCGACGGGCTGGTACTTGCCCCGGTCAGCGCCCTGGTCGAGCCTCCCCCCGCGGGCCGCGCGCAATGAGCGGGTCTGCCGCCCTGCCCTACCGGCCGAATGTCGGCGCGGTACTGTTCAACCGGCGTGGCCAGGTGTTCGTCGCCCGTCGCGCCGACCTGCCCAATGCGGAGGGGGCGGCCGGCGGCTGGCAATTGCCGCAGGGCGGCATCGACGCGGACGAGGATCCGCGCGCCGCGGTGCTGCGCGAACTGGCGGAGGAGATCGGCACCGACCGCGCCGAGATTATCGGCGAGCACCCCGACTGGCTGATCTACGACCTGCCGCCGGCGCTGGTCGGCGTGGCGTTGCGCGGCCGGTTCCGCGGCCAGAAGCAGCGCTGGTTCGCGCTGCGCTTCCTGGGGGATGACCGGGACATCCGGCTGGATGCCGACCCGCATCCGGAATTCGATGCCTGGCGCTGGGCGGAACTCAGCGACCTGCCGGCGCTCGCGGTGGATTTCAAGCGGCCGATCTACGAGGTGCTCGCCAGGTCATTCGCCCGGTTCGCCGCGCCACGGTAGGGTGGAAAAGCGCAGCGCATTCGCCCGGGTCGCGCCCTACGTCGCCGCCTCCGTTATGGCCCGCCGGTTCGTTCGGTGGCATCGCCGCGTTTCGATCCATCGAGTAGCGCCCGGCGCCGCTCCTCCGCCCTATCGTCGTTCGCCTTCTCCACCTTGGTCCGGCCATGCCGGATGCGGTTCTCGCGCGCAGCCGCGGCGGCTGCCTCCCGCTCGCGGCTCTGCTTCATCCGGCGGAGGTTGACGATCTCGCCCATCCCGGCATTTTGCGCAGCCGCGACCAAACGCACAACCGGGAGGAACCCATGGGCAGCACGATCGACCTCAAGTCCGCCGACGGCTTCACGCTTTCCGCCTACAGCGCCGGACCGGCCGGAGGCACCAAGGGGATCGTGGTGATCCAGGAGATCTTCGGGGTGAACCACCACATGCGTGACATGGCCGACCGGTTCGGCGCCCTGGGCTATGCGGTGTGCGCGCCCGCGCTGTTCGACCGTGTCGAGAAGGGTGTCGAACTCGGCTACACGCAGGATGACATCGCCAAGGGCCGCGATTACCGCATGAAGCTGAACGACGCCCAGGTGATGGCCGATGTCGAGGCCGCGGCGAAGCACCTTGCCGGCAGGAAACTCGGCATCGTCGGCTATTGCTTCGGCGGCACCGTGGCCTGGTGGGGCGCCACGCGCAGCCACAGCTTCGCGGCATCCTCATGCTGGTACGGCGGCGGCATCGCCGGGACCAAGGACGAGCGGCCGAACTGCCCGGTGCAGATGCATTTCGGCGAGCAGGACGCCTCGATCCCGATGACCGACGTCGAGGCCATCCGCGCCGCCCAGCCGAAGGCGGAAACCTACGTCTACATGGGCGCCCAGCATGGTTTCGGCTGCGACGAACGCAGCAGCTTCAGCCAACCGGACTACGAACTGGCGCAGCGGCGGACGCTGGACTTCTTCGCCAAACTGCTCGGCTGACCGCAGGCGCGCGCCGTTCACAAAACGGCGCGCGTGGCATCCCTGCCACAAATTCGCCGAACCGAAGCGGCGTTTCTCGGTTGCTGTATTGACGAATCGGGGAGCACTGGGATGGCGCCGCGGGGATGCGTGGCCGTGACGGCGCTGTTGTTGTGCGCAGCGCCGATAGCCTGGGCGGCGACGCCACCTCCGGATAGCCCGGCAGCGTTGCAGGAGGCGCAGCGGCTGGCCCAACTGCCGCCGGTCGTGCACGGCGGAAGCACTCGCATCGACCCATCGGGACGCAAGGAGAAGGGCCGCGCGTCGTACTACGCTCACCGTTTCGTCAACCGGAAGATGGCCAACGGCAAGCGGTTCGACCCGAACGCCAACATCGCGGCAAGCAAGACGCTGCCACTCGGCACCACGGCGAAGGTGACCAACCTGCAGAACGGTAGGTCAGTCACCGTGAGGGTCGAGGATCGCGGTCCGTTCATCGACGGACGCGTGGTGGACGTGACCCCCAAGGTGGCCGACGAACTCGACATCCTGAAGAAGGGTGTCGTCCCGGTCATCGTGGCCCCGATCGCCGTCCCGCAACCGGATGGGGTCATGAAGCTCGGGGCCGGAGCCGCGGATGCCAGCCCGGAGGAGGTCGCGCAGGCGACCCAGCAGGCTGAGGCCGCCACACGCTGACGGCCACAATGCCGACTGTCGCGGCCGGGCCTGCCCCGGCCACCCACGTCTTTTGACCGACGCGTTCTAGGAAGGCTCAGATGGCCGGGACAGCCGGATCAGGCGATCGGTCGCGATGGCTATCCCGACAGCACCCGACCCGCGACCGCATCCAGCCTGGCGACGAGGGCGGGATCGCGCATGTGGCTGGCGGTGATGATGGCGTTGTCCAACGCCCGATCGCAGCCGGCCGGGCATAGCTCGCGCGGCTTGCCGATCTCGGGCACCACGTGCTGCACCAGGGCGCGCGCCTTGTCGGCGTTGTCGAGCAGCACGCGCACCACCGCCTCGACCGTGACGTGATCGTGGTCAGGATGCCAGCAGTCGAAATCCGTCACCATCGCGACGGTGGCGTAGTTGAGTTCGGCCTCGCGGGCGAGCTTGGCCTCCGGCATGTTGGTCATGCCGATCACGCTGCAGCCCCAGGAGCGATACAGTTCGCTCTCGGCCTTGGTGGAGAATTGCGGCCCTTCCATCACCAGGTATGTGCCGCCGCGCGTCACCGGCAGGCCCAGCGCGCGACCAGCGGTTTCCAGTGCATCGCCCAGCCGCGAGCATACCGGATGCGCCATCGACACGTGCGCCACCACGCCCTCGCCGAAGAAGCTCTTCTCCCGCGCGAAGCTGCGGTCGATGAACTGATCGACGATGACGAAGTGCCCAGGCGGCAGTTCTGGCTTCAGGCTGCCGACAGCGGACAGCGACAGCACGTCAGTGACGCCGGAGCGCTTCAGCGCATCGATATTGGCGCGGTAGTTGAGGTGCGTCGGCGACAGCGGATGGCCGCGGCCGTGGCGCGGCAGGAACACGCATTGCACGCCGGCGAGGCGACCGAACAGCAATGCATCGGAAGGCATGCCCCACGGCGTGGCAACCTGGCGCCATGCCTTGTCCTCGAGCCCCTCGATGTCATACAGGCCCGACCCGCCGATGATCCCGATGACCGGCTGGATCATCAGCGATCTCGCCGATGCTCTGCTGTCATTGCCGGGCCCGTCCCGGCCATCCGTCGCGGCACGCTGCACATGGCGATGGCCGGGACAAGCCCGGCCATGACGATAGGTCGCGGATCAGCAAAGCCGCTCGCCACCGACCGCCCTAGTGCACATCCGACCAGACCTTGCGCTTCACCGCATAGGTGAGGCCGGTCATGATCAGCAGATACAGCACCACGCGCCAGCCGATCTGCTTGCGCTGCACCATCTCGGGATTGGCCGCCCAGGCCAGGAAGGTGACCACGTCATGCGCCTCCTGCTCGATGGTCGCATGCGTGCCATCGGCGTAGGTGACGCGGCCATCCGTCAGCGGCGGCGGCATGGCGATCTGATGGCCGGGGAAGTATTTGTTGTAGTTCATCCCGTCCTGCATCTTCATGTCCGGCGGCGGGTCGGCAAAGCCGGTCAGGATGGCATAGATGTAGTCGGCGTGGCCTTCGCGGGCATTGACGATCAGCGACAGGTCGGGCGGCAGGGCGCCGTTGTGCGCCGCGCGGTTCGCCTGCTCGTTGGGATAAGGCGACTTGAACGCATCTGCCGGCGTGCCGGGTCCTTCCTTCGGCTCGCCCTGGTCGTTCAGCCCCTGCGGCACCGTGACCGCCGCGGCGATCCCCTTGATCTGGTCCTCGGTCAGCCCGATGCCGGCGAGGTCGCGGTAGTGCAGGTACTCCATCGAGTGGCAGACCGAGCAGACCTCGGAATACACTTGGAAGCCGCGCTGTGCGGCGGCGAGGTCGTAGGCGCCGAACGGCCCGTCGAAGCTCCAGTGCTGCGCCGGTGGGGGCGGCGCGTCCTGCGCCAGGGCGGGCGCCGCAACGACAACGGCCAGTGCAGCGGCAGCCACGAGGTGACGGAGCGCGCCCATCATGCCTTCTCCATCGGCTTGGCGGTAGCGCCGGATGGCAAGGGCCCGCCGCCGCCGGTGACCGGACGGCTAATGCTTTCGGGCAATGGCAACGGACGCTCCAGCTTGCCGAGGATCGGCAGGATCACCAGGAAATGCAGGAAGTAGTACAGCGTGCAGACGCGGCTGAGCACCACCCAGATGCCCTCGGGCTTGTGCGCGCCGCAGACGCCCAGGACGATCACTGCAACCACCCACACCCAGATGAGCTGGCGGTAGATCGGCCGGAACCGTGCGCTGCGCACCTTGGAGGTATCCAGCCAGGGCAACACGAACAGCACCAGGATGGAGCCGAACATCATGCACACGCCGCCAAGCTTGTTCGGCACCGAGCGCAGGATGGCGTAGTACGGCAGGAAGTACCATTCCGGCACGATGTCCGGCGGCGTCTGCAACGGATTGGCCGGGATGAAGTTGTTGGCGTCGCCGAGGAGGTTGGGGGCGAAGAACACCAGAGCGCCGAAGATGATGAAGAACACGCAGATGCCGACGCTGTCCTTCACCGTGTAGTACGGATGGAACGGCAGGGTGTCCTGCGGCGACTTCACGTCGATGCCGAGTGGATTGTTGGAGCCCACGACGTGCAGCGCGGCGACATGCAGGAACACCACGCCGACCAGCACGAACGGCAGCAGGTAGTGCAGCGAGAAGAACCGGTTGAGCGTCGGGTTGTCCACGCTGAAGCCGCCCCACAGCCAGGTGACGATGGGATGGCCGACGATCGGGAACGCCGAGAACAGGTTGGTGATGACGGTGGCGCCACAATACGACATCTGGCCCCAGGGCAGCACGTAGCCCATGAACGCCGTCGCCATCATCAGCAGCAGGATGACCACGCCCAGGATCCACAGCAACTCACGCGGGGTCTTGTAGGACCCGTAATATAGGCCGCGGAAGATGTGGATGTAGACGGCGATGAAGAAGAACGACGCGCCATTCATGTGCAGGTAGCGGAGCAGCCAGCCCGACGGCACGTCGCGCATGATGCGCTCGACCGAGTCGAAGGCCAGCGTCACGTGCGGCGTGTAGTTGGTCGCCAGCACGATGCCGGTCGCGATCATGACCACCAGCATCACCGTGGCGATCGCGCCGAAATTCCAAAAGTAGTTGAAATTCCGCGGCGTCGGGAAGGT
>DATAPW010000394.1:0-1531 GCA_036265005.1 Acetobacteraceae bacterium
CCAGCAACCATATGGCCAGCCGGGTTACAGCGGTTTGATGAGGCTTGATCCCAACAACGAGACCGTCCGAAAGGTGGGGGTACCTTGCGCTCCGGGGTAGAACCGGCCGGATCACGGAAATGGGAGAGGCCGGGTGCAGTGGCGGGTCATAGTGGAGCTGTTCGGCCCAGTTGATGCCAAGCAGGTGCACGAGGTGCACGCCGGCGGCAGCACCACGCCCGGGTGCTCGGCGGCGACGCTCGGATTGTCGCTTGCGGAGGCCAAGGCGGTGCTGGCTGGTCTGCAGCGCCATCTTGTTCAGGCGCAAGCCGCGGAACACTGCCAGGTCCGGCGACACTGCCCTCGATGTGGGGGACAGCGGTCGCTGAAGGATCGGCGGTTACGGCAGCTGCGGTCGTTGTTCGGTACGGTGGAGGTCCGCGCCCCGCGGTTTGAGCCCTGCCGATGCAGCGTGACCCTGCGCACGCTCCTCTCCCCGGTGACGGAGATCATGCCCGATTGCTGCACACCAGAGTATGAACGCGTGTTGGCCGAGTTCGGCGCCCTGCTGCCCTACCGCCGCGCTCGCGCGTTGCTGGAAACCTTCTTCCCGGTCGGCGATCTCCCGACGATCGACACCATCCAGCGTCGGACGTTGCAAGTCGGCGCCAGGCTGGAGCGCGAGGCGATCGTGACGCCAACGCCGCTGCCACCGCCGGCAGACGCGGAGACGATCGCGCTGTCTATCGACTCCGGTCACGTGCGCGCGGTGCGCAGCTATCAGGTCCGGACCTTCGAGGTGTTCGTCGCGCAGGCCAGCAACGATGATGGTGAGCAGATCGTCTTCAGCAGTGTGCCGGTCGAGGCCGATCGACAGACCCAGCAGTTGCGCGGTGTGATGCATCGGCTTGGCGCAACATCGTGCACGGAGTTCACCATTCTCAGCGATGGCGCCGAGGGGCCGCGGTCGCTGGGAGAGGCGGCGAGCGTTGGTCCGACCTGCCATGTGCTGGACTGGTTCCATTTGGCGATGCGCATTCAGCATGTCGCCCAGGTCGTCAAAGGCTGGCCTGACATCACGAACGAAGACCGCCAGGAAGGCGCCCGCTTCGCCGATGCCGTGGAGCACATCCGCTGGCGCCCGTGGCACGGCCAGGTGCAGCGGGCACTTGATCTGATCGGCGATACCGTGGCGGCGCTCGACCCCATCCCCGTCGTGGCGTCGCCTGCAGGTGCGACCGCGGGCAAGGTGCGTGCACTCTTGGGTGGTCTGGAGATGTACGTGGCCGGGCATGCGGCACTGATCATCGACTACGCGGCGGCGCGTCACGACGCAGAGCCAATATCGACGGCGCCGACGGAAAGCACCGTGCAATGGCTGCTTCATCGCCGGATGGGCGCAAATCAGCAGATGCGCTGGTCGCCGCGGGGAGCGCATATGATGTTGAGGGTTCGAACCGCCGTAGCGAACGGCACCTTCGAGCGAGACCATGCTGTCGCTGAGCGCTGGGCACGACGCCCGTTCCGCCGAGCCGCCTGACCCCCACCTTTC
>DATAPW010000395.1:0-14168 GCA_036265005.1 Acetobacteraceae bacterium
GTCAGCGCCCGCCCGGGATGCGCTGCAAGCATCGCCAGTCCATCGACCGGTGGCAGCTGCTCTGGACGCAGATCGAACGGCATCCCGTCAGGCGTCGTGGTGACGTTGATATGCTCAGCCTCAGCCTGATAGAACGCCGCGAGCGAACCGCCGCCGGAATTGCCCAGCAATACGATCCGCTCATAGCCAAGTTGGCGCAGGTAGCCGACGCCGGCGCCGAGGTCCTGGATCGCCCGCTCCATGACCAGCGTCGAGTCGTTGCCGAAGTAGCGTGTGTTCAACCCGAGGATCGCGTGGCCGCGCCGCTGCATCGGACCAAGCAGATAGTGGCTCATGAAGTTGCTGGTCGGATGGATCACCACGAAGGCGATCCGCTTGCCGCAGCCTTCATCGGCCAAGCGGCCGTACACCTGCGGGAACAGATTGTTCAGGCCGCTCTGGCTGTCGTATCCACTGCCGCGCGGGACGTCGACCGCGACCAGCTTCGCTTCCACGGTCAGACCGTCTCAGACACCGTTGCGCGTGCACCGTATTTGCGTTGCTTGCGCTCGTTCCATGCCGCGAGCTGGTCGCCTGCCACGCTCTCCATCCGCTGCAGTTCGCCTGGCGCTTCCGTGCGCACGGTCATTTCCAGCCGGATGCCGTTCGGATCGAAGAAGTAGATCGACTGGCAAAACCGATGGTCCTTTGGGCCGAGCACGTCGACTCCAGCTTCCTCCAGGCGACGCTTGCCTTCGTGCAGCGCCTCCATGTCCGGCACTTCGAAGGCGATATGGTTGACCCAGTTCGGCGTGTTGCGGTCACCTTCAGCCGGCGGCGAGGACGGCAGGTCGAAGAACGCGATGTAGCTGCCGTCATGGCATTCGAAGAAGATGTGAATGAGGTCGACTTCCTCGCCGTATGGCTTGTGTCCCTCCGGCGATGCTTCGCCCGCGGCGTATTTCAACCCAAGCACCTGGGTGTAGAAATCGACCGTCTCCTGCGCGTCACGGCAGCGATAAGCGACGTGGTGCAGTTTCTGAAACATCGAGCGCTCCTCCAGTATGTCTTATCAGCTATGCATTGAGGCAATGTTGGTCGGTTTCCAGGCTTGCCGCAACCTTCAACCTGGTCCCGGAGCGTGTAAGGCTTATCCAGATCGAGCCGACTCTCCTCGACCGGACGCAGTGCTCAGCCCGCCAGCACGTGACGTTGACCCGCCTTGGTGGAGCCGTCCAGGCTTTCACAGGAGGCTCATGAGATGCCCAGAACCCGTCCGCCTTATTCCCCTGAGTTCCATCGTCAAATGGTCGATCTGGTCGGCGCTGGCCGGGAGGAAAAGAGCGAGACCCTGGGTGCGGCTGAGCGCGATGAGTTGGTCCGGCTGCGCCGTGAGAACAAGCAACTGCGGTTGGAGCGCGACATTCTCTGGCTGCCTGGTTCGCTCGCGAGACCGGAGCGGTCGCGCCCGGGTCTTCGAGTTCATGAGCGCGTCTTCCCGATCGCCACAATGGCGCGCGTGCACGGCGTATCGGAGGCCAATTGCCATGCTTGGCGACATCGACCGCCGTCCGCCCATGCGGTCGCGGACGCGACGCTGCTGAAGCGGGTCCGGACCGTCCATGCCACCTCGCGCGCCACCGTATGGAGCGCCACGCGTGCATACGCAGCTCCGGGCTGATGGAGAGAAGCATGGCCGCAAGCGGATCGCGCGGAGCTGCTCGATCGCCGCCGGTTCATGTCGCAGGCCGAAGCCAGGGCCCTTGCTTCAGCTTCATCGAGGGCTGGTACAACCCCATCCGGCTGCATTCCGCATTGGGCTACCAGTCGCCAATCGCCTATGAACTCGCCATGGAGCCAGTCACCATCGAACCGTAATCACCCAAGCTTAACAACACTCCACGAAAACGGGGCAGCTTCAGGCTGCCTCGCGAGCAAGGCAGCAGACGTGGGAAATTTTCTGGGGTTGCCCGACATTGCCATGAAAACGATCATCGGAAGCCCACGCTTCGGCCCGGTTACATGGTAGCCACCATCCTCAGCGCCGGCCGCCTGGCTACGGACATGCTGCAGCTTCGCCGCACAATCCGCATCGGCATCACGGGCTTGGCGCGGGCGGGCAAGACCGCGTTGCTCACCTCGCTCGCCGCTAATCTGCTGGCTGTGTCAGCCGGCCGGCCGGCCCTGCCGGCAGTGTCCGATCAACTGCGAGGTCGGCGACTGCGTGTGTCTATTGCACCCGCGGCTGCATCCAACATCCCCAGGTTTGACGTCGCATCGCACGTCGCCGCGCTTGCGGCCGACCCGCCACGATGGCCGGCCAGGACAACGGCGGTATCGATGCTTGCGCTTGACGTCGATGTGCCAAGAGAGGGGCTGCTGGCGCCACTTGGTCCACAGCGTCGGCGCCTCGAGTTCCTGGACTACCCCGGTGAGTGGCTTCTCGATCTGCCGCTGCTCGGTCAGAGCTTTGCGGACTGGTCCGAAATGACTCTGCGGCGGCTGGAGACTTTGAACAGCTCCGAGATAGCGCGTCCATTTCTTGGCTTCGTACGCGGCCTGCCGCTTGGAGTGCAGGCTGACGAGGCACTGACATTAACGGGACACCGGTTGTACGCAGAATTGTTGCGGCGAATGCGCGATGAGGCCGGATTGGCTTTTCTGCAGCCCGGACGCTTCCTGATGCCGCCGCCTGGCGCTCCCCCGCCCTGGACCGAGTTCTTTCCGCTGCCGGGGCGCAGCCCGCTCGCGGATCTCATGCAGGTCCGCTTCAACGCGTATGCGGATGCCGTCAGGCGCGACCTGATGTCGCCAATGTTTGGCGACCTCGATGGGCTCGTGGTTTTAGCCGACCTGCTTTCGGCGTTGCACCAGGGACCGGCCAGCTTTGCCGACGCACGATCAGCACTTGCAGCTGCAGCCGACGCATTGCGTTGGGACCGGTCGTGGACGGATTGGCTGGCGGCCTTTGCACGATTGAAGTTGCCGCCACAGGCAATCAGACGCGTGGCGTTCGCGGCCACCAAAGCCGACCACATCGCTGCGCGTCAGCGTGGCAATCTTATTGCGCTGATGCGCCGGCTCACACATGTGCCGGACGGCAGCGCGAAGTCCGCCGTCTTTGCGATTGCCTCGGTGCGCTGCACTGAGGATGTGGTGGAAACGCTGGCGGGTCGACCGGTTTCTGCTGTGCGTGGCCGCATAATCGGCGAACCGCGGCCGGCACGATACTACCCAGGTGAGGTACCCGACGGCGTGCCCGACGACTTGTTCTGGCAACACCGCTTCCTCGCCTTGCCTGACTTTGAACCAATGCGCTTGCCAGAGGCCGGCCGTGGCGGCATACCGCAACTGGGACTGGACGCGTTGATCGCATTTCTGCTGACGGAAATTCTTGGATGAACGCCGCGCCCGAGCCGTTCCTGTTACTTGAGCCAGAGGCGGCACCACGGCTGGAGGCAGTACCGGCGCTGTTGCCGACAGCGGAGCCGGTTCGCTGGCTGCGTTCGCCAACCCTGGCCGGCGCAGCGATTCTCGGTATCGGCATTCCGGTGCTCTGGGCTCTCTGGCTGGTAAGTGCGCTGTTCGACCGCTGGGGGACGCTGGGTTGGGCGGGCCTTGCTATCCTCGTGTGTGGGATCGGCCTGATCTGTGTGGGCATAGGCCGGGAACTGCGCGGTCTGTCGGCTTTGCGCCGGGTTGATCAGCTCCGCGTTGAATTTGCCAGCGGAGAGGCGGAAAGGGTTCAGCGAGCGGCAAGGCGTTGGCTGCAAGGGCTACCCCAGCACTCTGAGATCTTGCCGGCTCTGGCCGCGGCTGACACTCCTGAGGCAGTACTCGCGCTCTTGCGTTCCGGGCCTTCGCAAGCGCTGCAAGATGCAACGGAAGTCCTTGGGCGGACCGCCGCTCTTCAGAGCGTCGCGATCGTTGCGGCGACGCCTTTGCCGGCAATGGACGTGCTCACCGTTGGTTGGTGCGGTGTGCGGCTGATACGGCAGGTCGCAGCACTGCATGGGATGCGCCCAGGCGTTATGGGGACGCTGTCATTGCTGCAGAAGACGGCCTTGGCTGCGGCGACGGTTGCGGCTACGGAGATCGCCGTGAACGCCGCCACTCACGCGATGGTGTCGCATCCGCTATTGCGACACTTGGCGGGCGATGTCGCCGGTGCAGGGGTGGCAGCCCGTCGCATGATCGTATTGGCACGCGCAGCCGCAGTAGCCTGTTCACCGATATTGCGAGGATAGCATGGCCCATTTGCCATCAGTGGCCCCGCAGCTACGGCTGTGACGCACGCCGCATTATCGCTGGTGGCCCGACAGACGCGAGAAGTCCGAACCGGACGATGAGCCTTCGAGCTCAGGAGGCCCAGCATCTACTCGCGCAACCAAGCCAATAAACATGGTGGAACCGCGTCGCTCGGGATGTTTCCAGCTTACTGCGATGCCCGGCTCGGGCCGACAAGCGTGGCGCCGCCGTCCACGACGAGGACTTGGCCGGTGATGTATCGGGCCTGCTCCGACAGCAGGAAGCGCACCGCACCACCGATGTCCCAGCCGGTACCCTCGCGCTTGAGCACGGAAGCCTGACGGCGCGTCTCACGCGCCTGTTCGGTCATGCCGCGAGAATAGACCATGGGCGTGTAAACCGGCCCGGGGGCCACACAATTGGCGCGGATGCCGTCCGCGCCGTGATCGACCGCGATCGCCTTGGTCAATGCGATCACTGCGCCCTTGGAAACCGTATAGGCCGTCAGGCCACGCGGACGCAGCGCGGAAATCGAAGAGACATTGACGATCGCTCCGCCTCCCGCGGTACGGCTCATCGCCGGGATGGCGTACTTGCACGCGAGGAACATGGTGTCCACGTTCACGTGCATTACGCGCACCCAGTTCTCCTCGGATTCTTCAACCACGGTACCCTTGCTGCCGATGCCCACATTGTTGTCGAGGCAGTCCAGCCGGCCCCAACGAGACACCGCGTCATCGACCATGGCTGCGCATTGCACGGAACTGGTCACGTCGTACGAGGCGGCGACAGCGCTGCCGTCTTCAGCAGCAATCATCGCCGCAGTGCGCTCTGCCAGCGCGAGATCATGGTCGACAACCAGGACGTGCGCCCCGGCGCGAGCCAGCAAGATGGCGGCTGCCCGACCATTGCCGATGCCCTCTCCCGCCGCGCCGCCGCCGGTGACGATTGCTACCTTTCCGACCAGGCCCCATTCGTCGTTTGGTGTCATCGCGCGCCTCGTTGCGGTCTCGATGTGTGATGCAATCGTGCTCCGCGGTCAGCGTAACCAACAGATCTTCGGCCGACCGCACCAGCCTTCCCCTAGCAGCGCTGCGGCATTAGGCAACAGCGGCTGTTCCGTTGGGCCGAGGCTTCTCTGCGGAGTTGAAGTCGTCAGCCGGGGTGAAGACGATGTTGGGTTGCGCCGCGGGCATAGGGTAGTTTATGCGCAAATGATAACACATGGGAAACGCGGTCCGGGTCTGATTGCGAGAACTGGAGCGCCGACCCGTTGTCAAACCTCAGGCGTGCGCTGACCCGCGCTCGCTCGGGCGCGGGGCAGGCCATCGAAAGTGAGGCGGAGCCACATATGCGAGCTTTGATCGTGGGAGGGGGCGTCATCGGCACGTCCATCGCCTACCACCTCGCTGCGAAAGGCGCTGATGTCATTGTGATCGAGCGGAGCGCGATCGCCTGCGCCGCATCGGGCAAGTCGGGCGGTTTCCTGGCAATGGATTGGTGCGACGGAACTCCTCTTATGCACCTTGCCCGCCGGAGCTTTGCGTTGCATGCGGAGCTGGCAGACGAATGCAATGGAGAATGGGGTTACCGCCGCATGACCACCTATGGCGGCGTTCTGGGCCGTTCATCCACATCTGCCCCGCGTGGTGCACGACCCGGGTGGCTTTCGCCGAACATCTCGATCCACGGTCAGCTCGGATCCATGGACACCACAGCACAGGTGCAGCCTGCCGCCTTTACGGCCGGGATGATGCGCGCTGCAGAGGCGCGGGGAGCCGAGTTGCGGCTGGGCAGCGTCACGGGACTGCTGCAACGCGGTGAGGACGTGGTGGGCGTCGATCTCGACGGGGAAGTGCTCGAGGGCGATGCAGTCGTGATCGCGATGGGACCGTGGTCAGTGCTCGCGGCGCAATGGTTGTCCCTTCCACCTGTATTCGGACTGAAGGGGCACAGCGTTGTCTTCGCGACAGGAACCGCGATCCCATCGGAGGCTCTGTTCCTCGAATACGCGGAAGACACGGGCTCGATCCTGTCGCCGGAGATCTTTCCCCGTGCCGATGGCACCACGTACGTGTGTGCGATCTCGAGCGAGTCTCCCCTCCCGATTGATCCTGATCTCGTCGTTCCCGACGATGGTGCGATCGATAGGTTGAAAGCACTTTGCGCTCGTATCTCACCGATACTGGCGTCGTGCCGTGTGCTCTCGAGTCAAGCGTGCTTTCGCCCGGTGACTCAGGACGGACTCCCGCTGATCGGCGCCATCCCGGGCGCACCTGGCGCGTATGTGGCAACAGGCCATAGTGTTTGGGGAATTCTCAACGCGCCCGCGACAGGAGAAGCGGTGGCCGAGCTGATACTCGACGGGGCGACCCGGGCCGTTGATATTACGTCCTTCGATCCCGCACGCCTCGAGGCCGTGGACCCGGGCCGTATCACCCTCACACGCAGGCGCCTTGGCTGACGAAACAGTTGCCCGGACGCCGACGGTTATGCGTCGCCACCGTACCGGGATCTCTGTTCCGACCCGTGTCTGCACGAACGGTGACCTCGGCCGCACGGTCATTCCGCAGTACAACATGCACGCGCGCCGCTTACCCACGATCGAAGTGTGAAGGATTTTGCCTTCCGCTACCTCCAATTTTGATCTTCGATGTCCGATCAGCGCCCGTGGCGGTTGCTGCTCGGGATGTCTGCTGCGCGTGTCAAAGCGGGATCACACACCGAATCGTAGGTTGGACAAATTGTGCACGCCGCCGCTAGCGTGTGTGCCGCCGCGTCCTGCCCGCCAACCGGAAACAGCCCAATGATCGTCGACTGCCACGCCCACGTCATCCAGAACTGGATCGGCGCCTGCGGCCATCCAACGCGGGACCTGCACATGAAATACCTGCAGCGCGTGATTGCCGGCAGCGTGGCGCGCACCTATCGTGCGCGAGATGGAGCGCCCGCCGACACCAAGGCGCTGATCCGTGCGGATGACGCGGGATGGAGCGGACTGCGCGATGTCGACTTCCGCGTCGGCCGCTTCGGCCAGTTAGAATTCACCGTCGACGGCGAGGACTACTACACCCAGTACATGCCGGTCGGCATGCAAAACCTGGAAGCACCGCCGGAGCTGATGCTGGCGCAGATGACCTATGCCGGCGTTGATCATGCGGTGCTGCAGGCAGGCGGCGCCTATGGTGCAATGACCGAGTACAACGCATTCGCGCAGTTGCAGTACCCGCAGAAGTTTACCGCGCTGATGCATTTGGATGAGGCAATGGCCGGCACGCCGGAAGCGCTCGCGCAAATCGATAGCGCAGCCGCGCTGGGCGTCAAAGGCCTCTACTACAATTTCGAGGGTTTCGCGCGACACAACTTCCCTTGGGAATTGGATGATGCGCGGCTTGATGCGTGCTGGGATCGGCTGCGGGCGCATGGCATGGTGCTGTGCGCCGAGATCAGCGGTGCGCCGCGCTACGACAAGCGCAACTACCTGCACAACATTGCCGCCCTGGACCGGGTGCTGGCTCGGTGCGCGGGCCTCTCCTGCCATCTGGCGATGGGCATTCCGGTGCAGTTCTTCGCCGCCGGCGATTGCTGGGACTTGCCGGACGCGTATGAAGCGCTGCTGCGCCGCGACGGGTTCTTCACCGAGCTCATGTTCCCGATCACCTGGGGCGGGCGCTGGGACTATCCGTATCGCGAGGCGCACCCGCTGATCCGCGACTCGCATCGCCGCTTCGGTGCGGAGAAGCTGATGTGGGGCTCCGACATGCCGAATGTTGAGCGCTTCTGCACCTACGGCCAGTCGCTGGAATATCTCCGCCGCTATTGCGATTTCCTGCCGGCGTCGGACATGGACCGCATCCTCGGCGACAACGCCGCGCGGCTGTACCGCATTTCCGCAGCGTGAGAGATCGCGTCTGTCCTGCGTCCGGTAGCAGCTTGCCAGCCAACCCGGCGGCGTTTGCCGGATAGATTTTGCATGTGTGTGATTCGGGCAAGCCTGACGAAGGGGATGGCTCGGCTGTAGCACCGAACGACGCGGCAACCGGATAGCGCCGAAGCCGTTCGCCAGGATCGCTCCCCTGCTTGGACAGGGCGGCAACCCGAGTCACACTCCGGGCAATCAACAACATCCCCAGGCAGGAAACCATGCAAGCAGATTACGTGATCGTGGGAGCCGGATCGGCCGGCTGCGTCCTGGCCACCCGCCTTACCGAGGATGCGAACACCAGCGTCATTCTGATCGAGGCCGGCGGCAAGGACTACAATCCGCTGATTCATGTCCCGGCGGGCTTCTACAAGATGCTCGATCACGACAAGCTCACCTGGAAATACCGTTCCGAGCCCGATCCCGGCACGAACGGCCGGCCCATCGTCTATACGCGCGGCCGCGTGGTCGGCGGCTCCTCCTCGATCAACGGCCTGATCTACATTCGCGGCCAGCCCGAGGACTACGATCATTGGGCACAGCTGGGAAACCGTGGTTGGAGCTGGGACGACTGCCTTCCCCTGTTTCGTGCCGCCGAACGCTGGGAAGGCCAGGAGAACGAGGTCCGGGGCAAGGATGGCCCGCTGCATACCTCGAACATGGACCGCTCGCCGCTCTGCGCGGCGGTGGTTGAATCCGGCAAACAGCTGGGCCTTGCCTACCAGGAGGACGTGAACGGCATCACGCATGGCTCGGTCGACACGATTGGCTGGTGCCAGCAAACCCGCAACGGACGGCGGCGGGCCAGCGCAGCGCGCACCTATCTGGCGCAGGCGTTGTCGCGGCCTAATCTACGGCTGATCACCAATGCCATGGTCCATCGCGTGATCTTCGAGGGCAAACGCGCGGTCGGCGTGGAGTTCGCCCGTGGCGGCGCCACCCAGCACGTGACAGCCGGGCGCGAGGTGATCCTGTCGGGGGGCGCGGTCGGCTCACCGCACATCCTGCAACTCTCCGGTGTCGGCGATGCCGAGCATCTGGCCGAAATCGGCGTTCCGGTCGTGCACGAGCTGAAAGGTGTCGGGCGCAACATGCAGGATCATTTCCAGGCGCGTCTTTCCTATCCGGTCGCCGGCCTCTCCACGGCGAACGAAAAAGCCCGTGGCATTCCACTGGCGATCGAAGTGCTGCGCTGGATGTTTACCGGCAAGGGCATGCTGACCTACAGCCCATCGCTGGTCGCGGCGTCGGTGAAGGTGCTGGAGTCATCGGCCACGTCCGACATGCAGGTCACCTTCGCGCCCGGCAGCTTCAAGGACGGGCAGATCGGCGAGCTGGAGGAAACCCCCGGCGTCAGCGCCGGCGCCTGGCAGATGCGGCCGCTGTCGCGTGGTTATGTGAAGGCGAAGTCGAACCGGCCCGCGGATATGCCGCTGATCAATCCGCGCTACCTGTCGGATGAGACCGACCGCATGGCGCTGCTGGGTGGCCTGCGCTTCGCCAGGCGCATGTTCGAGGCACCGGCGCTTAAACCCTATGTGCTGGCGGAAAGCCTGCCGGGCAAGGACGTGCAGACCGACGACGAGTTGCTGGATTACGCGCGGCGCTATGGGGGCACCTGCTACCATGCCAGCTGCACTTGCATGATGGGCCAACATCCATTGGCCGTCGTCGACGATCAGTTGCGGGTGCACGGGATGGACGGGCTGCGCGTGATCGATGCATCGGTCATGCCGGCGGTGACGTCGACCAACACCAACGCACCCACCATCATGATCGCCGAAAAAGGTGCCGTCATGATCAAGGCGGCCACGCGGGAGCGGCTGGCGGCCTGAGGGTCATTGGTCCACGGCCCGGCCGCGCCGCTGGGCCGCAGGCCAAATAAATCCGGCCTCCGGCGACAGCGCGACCATCGAACCTCCAGGGCACCGAGAACCCGGCACAGGGCCCGGTCATCCACTTCGGCATCACCGGGCACCAACATCCCTCTGGAGCGGGCGAAGGGATTCGAACCCTCGACCCCAACCTTGGCAAGGTTGTGCTCTACCCCTGAGCTACGCCCGCGCTCCCGATCGGGACGCGGTTTCTAGGGGTAGTCCCCCCCGATTGCAAGCCGTACCTGCCGCCCGGTCTGGACGCCGGCGCACAGGAGCGGCATGGTCGCCAACGACCGCACCGCGCTTGCTTTGGCGCGGCTCGCGCAACATCTATGCCTCGAAGCCCCGAAGGCCAGGAACCATGGACGACATCATCATCGGCCAAAACCCATCGGCGCCGGGCGCCGGCAACGGCGCCAGCGGCGCCATGATCGTTGACGGCGACCAGAAGACCTTCATGCAGGACGTGGTCGAAGCCTCGCGCAGCCTCCCCGTCCTGGTGGATTTCTGGGCCACCTGGTGCGGCCCCTGCAAGCAGCTCACCCCCACGCTGGAGAAGGTGGTCCGTTCCGCCGGCGGCCGGGTGAAGATGGTGAAGATCGACATCGACCAGAACCGCTCGCTGGTGCAGCAGCTCGCCCAGCTCGGCCTGCCGATGCAGTCGGTGCCCACCGTCGCCGCCTTCTGGCAGGGCCAGATCGCCGACCTGTTCCAGGGCGCGCTGCCGGAATCCGAGGTGAAGCGCTTCGTCGAGAACCTGCTGAAAGTCGCCGGCGGCTCGATGCCCACCGCCGACCTGCTGGCCGACGCCAAGGCCGCCGTCGAAGCCGGCGACCACCAGCACGCCGGCGAGCTGTTCAGCGAGCTGCTGCAGCAGGAACCCGAGAGCCCCGAGGCGTGGGGCGGCCTGATCCGCGCGCTGATGGCCCTCGGCCAGGAAGTCCAGGCGCGCGAGGCACTCGGCCAGGTTCCCGCCAAGCTCGCCGACCATGCCGAGATCGCCGGCGCCCGCAGCGCCCTGGCGCTGGCCGAGGAAGGCCGCGAGGCGAAGGACCAGCTGCAGAGCTTCCAGGCCCGCGTCGCCGCCGACCCGGCCGACCTGCAAGCCCGCTACGACCTCGCCACCGCGCTGAATGCCATCGACGAGCGCGAGCAGGCGGCAGACGCGCTGTTGGACATCATTCGCCGCAACCGCGCCTGGAACGACGACGCGGCGCGGTTGCAGTTGCTGAAGTTCTTCGAGGCCTGGGGCTTCGACGATCCGGCAGCCATGGCGGCGCGGCGCAAGCTTTCGTCGATCCTGTTCAGCTAGATGGCCGGTTTCCACCCGGGGGTGGAGGATCTGCCGGGCGAGTTCCCGGTCTTCCCGTTACCGGGCGCGCTGCTGCTGCCACGTGGCAAGCTGCCGCTGAATATCTTCGAGCCGCGCTATCTGGCGATGACCGAGGACGCCCTCAGCCTCGGCCGCATGTTCGGCATGATCCAGCCCGACGTCAGCCTGCCGGAAGGCGCCAGCGGACCGGCGCTGTTCCGCGTCGGCTGCCTGGGACGCCTCTCGTCGTTCAGCGAGACCGATGACGGCCGCTATCTGATCACCCTGACGGGGGTGATCCGCTTCGTGATTGCCGAAGAGGTGCAGATGCGCCGCGGCTACCGGCGCGTGCGAGGCGATTTCGCGCCGTATTTCCCGGACCTGGAGTTGGCGCCGCAGCCGATCGGCGTCGATCGCGACGCCCTGCTGGCGGCGCTGCGGGGCTATTTCAGCCACCGCGGGTTCGACGCCAACTGGGATGCCATCAAGCGGCTGCCCGACGACATGCTGGTGGTGACCCTCGGCATGGTGTGCCCGTTCGAGCCGCCGGAGAAGCAGGCGCTGCTGGAAGCCCGCAACGATGCCGACCGCGCCTCGACCCTGCTGGCTCTGCTGCAGATGGGCGCCATGCAGCAGGACGCGCCCGGCGGCCGCAGCGTCAGCTGACCCGAAGGGAGACAGGCCATGGACGAGCCGGTTGAACCGAAGCGCCACGCGCCGATCGATCCGCGACTGCTGGAGATCCTGGTGTGCCCGATGACCAAGGGACCTCTGGAGTACGACCGCGCGGCGAGCGAACTGATCAGCCGCAAGGCGGGCCTGGCCTACCCGGTGCGCGACGGCATCCCGATCATGCTTCCCGAGGAAGCCCGCAAGCTGACGGAGTGACGGCCGGTTCGATGCCCATCGCAACCGAAATCCGCTTCAACAAGGCGCGTCGCGTGCTGGACGTCGCGTTCGACGATGGCACGCACTTCGCCTATCCGGCGGAATACCTGCGCGTCGAGAGCCCGAGCGCCGAAGTGCAGGGGCACGGGCCGCACCAGAAGCAGATCGTGCCTGGCAGGCGCCATGTCGGCATCATCGCGATCGAGCCGGTGGGCAACTACGCCGTACGCCTGGTGTTCGACGATCTGCACGACACCGGCATCTATTCCTGGGAATACCTGCACGAGCTGGGCCGCGAGCAGGATCGGCGATGGCAGGCTTACCTGGCGGCGCTGGAAGCGCGCGGGCTGAGTCGGGAGCCCTGACGTCCCGCCAAATTCCTGGCTGATGTTCACGTTTTGTTCATAGCTTTACGGCATACTCCAGGCTGCAGACACCGCGCCAGGAGGCCAACGCCGTGAACCCACGAACCAGCCAGCCGGACCATCTCTTCAAGCTGTTCGGATCGGTGCTGCTCGACATCCTGGAACGGGCGCTGTCCCGGAACGGCGACGACGGCGATGCGCGGTCAACGGCAACCGACATCGCCCGCAGCCTGTTCGACACGCTGAAGCCGCGCGATGTCCTGGAAGCCATGCTGGCAGCCCGGCTGGTTGCCGCGCACTGCGCCGCCATCGATGGCTATGCGCGCGCCACGCAGCCGGAGGTGGCTGAGGTGATGGTGCTGCGCCTGCGCGCCAATGCTGCTGCCGTGTCGCGTTCATTCGACGCCGCGCTGCGCACGCTGGCGCGGCGACGGGCGCCGGTGGCGCAGCCGCGGGCGGAGCGGCCGGCGGTCCCCCCGGCGCGACAATCGGCGGCCGCGCCCAAGGCCGAACCACCGCCGACGATCCCCGGCTGGCCGGCAGCGATGGCGCAGGAGCAGCGGCGCAACGCATGGTGCGATACCACCTCGCTGACCACTGCACAGGCGCCGGATCTAGCGGCCCACCTGGCAACCTGCGCCGCAGACGGGATCAGGAGCCCGGCAGAACCATCAATTCGGTGAGGCCCAGCGACAGCACCCGCCGCAGGTCGCCGACCGCCAGCGCGACGCAGCCGTCGGTGGGTGCGTAGTCGGAACGCGCGACGTGCAGGAAGATCGCCGAGCCGCGTCCCGGCTGCACCGGGGCGTCATTCCAGCCCAGCACGCCGACCAAGTCGTACAGCGCGTCCTGGCGCCACAATTGCTCGCAGCTGCCGTCATGCGGCAGCTTCACCAGGCGATTGTAATCGGCGTGCGAGGGGTCATCGCACCAGCCGTCGGTGGGCGCGATCGGCTCGATCGGAACGGCACACTCGGTGCGCGGCACCCGGTCGGCGCGATAGAAGATGCGACGGAGCGGCAACAGGCCGGACGGCGTGGCGCCATCGCCCTCCCGCTTGTCGCTGCGCACGCCGCCACGGCCGATGGCGGCGCGGAACACCAGGCCGCCCATCACCAACCGCCCGTCCGGATGCACCAGCGCCTGCATGCGATCAGTCCAGCAGATGCCCGAAGCGCTCCGCCTTGGTCGCCAGATAGTGGTCGTTCTCGCCGTTCGGCGCGAACGCGTGCGCCTCACGGCCCACGACCTCGACGCCGCAGGCTGCCAGCGCGGCGATCTTGTCCGGGTTGTTGGTCAGCAATCGGATGCGCGGCACGCCCAGGGCCTCCAGCATGGTCGCGGCGATCAGGAAGTTGCGTTCGTCCGCCCCCCAGCCGAGAGCGCGATTCGCGTCCAATGTGTCCAGCCCGCGGTCCTGCAGCGTGTAGGCTCGCAACTTGTTGACCAGGCCGATATTGCGGCCTTCCTGGGCCAGATACAGCAGCACGCCGGCGCCCTCTTCGGCCATCCGGGCAATCGCACCGCGCAACTGCGGGCCACAGTCGCAGCGCAGGCTGCCCAGCAGATCGCCGGTG
>DATAPW010000396.1:0-2476 GCA_036265005.1 Acetobacteraceae bacterium
CTCTGCCGAGTTCACCTTCCGCGCCCGCGTCGCCCACGATGATGTGCGGGCGGAGGCCAACCGCATTGTTATCGCCGCCTATGGCGAGCGGCCCGCTCTCCGCTACGTCGAACCCGGTCTGCCGTTCCCGCCACACGTTCCAGTCCGGGTCCGGTATCCGGCGGACGACGACAGCCCGGAGGGCTGGTGGTAACCCCCTCCCCGGCGCACAGGTATTCGCGGCCGACAGCGATGCGGCGATGCGCGGCGGCTCGTCGCCGATCGCGCGTGCCGGATCGGCTGAGATGGACGGTCGAGCAGGCACATCGCGGCGCCATAACTCTCTCCCGTCTCACGCTGGATAGAGCTAGCCCGTCTTTCGCA
This sequence comes from Acetobacteraceae bacterium, assembly GCA_036265005.1. Lineage (GTDB taxonomy): Bacteria > Pseudomonadota > Alphaproteobacteria > Acetobacterales > Acetobacteraceae > JAMXLO01. The sequence continues at coordinate 364 of DATAPW010000396.1, forward strand.
ACTCGCGCCGAAGAATCTCCCAGGTAGGCGGTTTACTGTGGTTCGGTCCTGCAAGGTCGGCACCACAAGGGGCGCGGTCATTGCGATATCGGAGTGCCATCCGACATGATCCTAGGCGGCGGTTGGGCGGGCAGGCCGATCTTCAACCGCTGCAGCAGAAGCGCCTGGTCCGGCTCGGGCTCGGTATAGCGCGACAGGATAATGGTTCGACCGTCGGTGGTCGGCAGATGCACATCGACCATTTGGATCGCCGCCATCTTGTCCAGCACTGACCGCGGCGTCAGTCCTGGTGCCAGCGATCGCAGACGCTGCTTCAGCGTGACCTGCAGACAGTAGGCAAGGAATGCGACCAGGATGTGGGCTTCGATCCGCTCATCGGTCTGATGGTAGATCGGCCGGATTGCCAGGTCATTTTTCAGTTCTTTGAACGCCTGCTCGACCTCGGTCAATTGCAGATAAAACGCCCAGAGTTGCGCCGGATCACCGCCGGTCAAGTTCGACCGCAGCAAATAACTTCCTTCGCGGCGGCGGGCCTCGCGCAGGTTCTGCCAGTTCAAGCGAAAGCCAAACGTCTCCGGCGTGACGGCCTGGTCCTTCTCGGGCAACTGCAGCTCGATGATCCGCCACGCCGCCGGCCCAGCCTCTTTTCGGGCCGCACCCAACTTGATCAGCAACTGGTCCCGGGTCAGCTTCTGCTGGCGCAACTCGTGCAGCCGCTTCACCAGCTTCTTCAGCCGTCGCCGCCGCATCGCCTGTTCCTTGTCGCGGCGTGCGCCGCTGCGCGCCAGGATATAAAGTTCGCCGTCCTGTTCCACCAGCTTCACCTGCACTTCGTCACGCACTTGCGCCCACGGCTTGGCCAGGAAGTCCTGCTCCAGCCGGCTGAGCCGCCCGCGCGGCGTGCCAACCAAGTAGTGCGTGGGGGTTTCCGCCGACCGCATCTCGGCCAAGACGGCCTCGGTCGGGATGCCACGGTCCATCACCCAAGTGCGTCCTGCCTTGCCATACTGGGCTTCGATCCGTCGCAGAAAGTCGCGCAGCGTCGTCTTGTCGGAGGTGTTGCCGGGCATAACTTCGTAGGCCAGCGGCAAGCCATCCGGCGTCACGATCAGGGCGATGACCACCTGCACGCAATCGGATCGTTTGTCCCGGCTGTAGCCATGCCGCCGCTTGCCGGCATCGGGTGGATCGCACTCGAAATACGTGCTGGTCAGATCGTAGAGCAGGACTTCGAATTTGGCATCGAACAGGGTCTTCCAGCGCTGTTGCAGGAAGCTGAACAGATCGGTCTTGTGGGGCAGCAGCTTGTCGAGGCAGCGATACAGATTGTCCTTTCGCGCCAGGCCGAAATCCTCTCCCAGCAAGTCGCCCATCGCACTGCGTTCAAACCATTGCCGATGCAGCTGCCATTCGCTGCCCGGATCGATCAGCCGGTAGGCAACCAGCGTCTTCAGCACGTTCAGCCAGCGCGTCCCCTGACGCGAAACCGGCAGGCGCGGCGACCAGAACTCATCCAGCTGAAGCTGATCCCATAGATGGCATGCCAGCCAACACCCACCCCATTGCCGCGGGCGGCGTAGCCGCAGACCGCTGAGCCGGACATGCACGACATCGCAATCCAATGCCGGCGCCGCACGATCCTCAGGGAACAGAGCGATCGGTTTGCCGGTCTGTCCGCTTCCGTCGAGTGCCTCGATCGTCTGGCACCATGCGGCGCGCTGGCTGTCGTTGATCTCGCCCAGATAAAGCACGTGCCGCTGCACCGTCCGACCGCCGGATACCCGACGGTTCTCCACGATGCTCCAATAGCGGTGCTCTTTGCCGTCCTTGCGACGAAGCTTGTGGCGTAGAAACATGACGCCAGCCTTCCAAAGCCGCTCGCCGTTTCGCAAGGCCCTTGGTCGGCACCGCAGCCGGCTTTACCCGCTTCCCGCCCGCTGATCCGGCGAGTCTCCTGACCTTACTGCTACCCAAAGACAGCAAAATTGCCAAAACCGAGGTCGAGTTGCGAAAGTCGGGCTAACGTCCTCGGCCCCCCCCCGACGATGCAGGGTCGTCCTGGGCAGGTCGGATATCAATTCATGGGAAACGGGCCGGATGCGATCCGGCCGGG